>NZ_JBEXFQ010000009.1:0-241706 GCF_040606855.1 Nocardia sp. NPDC005366 | reverse complement strand
GGGTCGGACCCGGCGGGACGCGGCCGTCCCCGCGCCGCGCGGCGGCGCCGCTGGTCACGGCGATTCGGCGGCCCGCGTTCGCCGCGTCACGCCACGCATGTAGCCTGCTCGTCATGGGTGCGCTGGTATCGGTCGAAGGGATCGACGGAGCGGGTAAGCGGACGCTGATCGATGGCGTCGGCTCGGCCCTGCGTGCCCGCGGTCTGCGCGTCGATACGCTCGCTTTCCCGCGCTACGGTCGCTCGGTGCACGCGGACCTGGCGGCCGAGGCACTGCGTGGCGGACACGGCGATCTGGCCGACTCGGTGTACGCGATGGCGCTGATGTTCGCCCTCGACCGCGCGGACGCGCGGACCGAGCTGTCGAAAATGCTGGCCGACAACGACATCGTTCTCCTCGATCGGTACGTCGCCTCCAACGCGGCGTATTCGGCTGCCCGCCAGAAGGAATCGGCGGACGGCGAAATAGTCGGCTGGGTGGGCGATTTGGAGTTCGGCAGGTTCGAGCTCCCGGCGCCCGCGTTGCAGGTGCTGTTGGACGTGCCGACCGAGGTGGCCGCCGAGCGTGCGCACCGGCGTGGCGAACTCGACGAGAGCCGCGCACTCGACGCCTACGAGCGTGACGGCGGATTACAGCAGCGGACCGGTGAGGTGTACCGGGAGTTGGCGCAACGCCATTGGCACGGGCCGTGGTGGATATTCCGATCCGACGATCCATCGACGTTGACCACCCGATTGGCCGAAATCGTTGCCCGATAAGGTTGGATGTGCGGCGGGATTTCACCAGTGTTGGCGTGGCGGCCCGATACGAGCGCGAGAGATGACAACATAGTAATTATGAAGCCGAAGATTCTGGTCGTCGACGACGATATGGCGCTCGCGGAGATGCTCACGATCGTCTTGCGCGGGGAAGGGTTCGACCCGCATGTGGTCGGCGACGGCACGCAGGCCCTGGCCGCGGTTCGTGAGATCCGCCCCGATCTCGTGCTGCTGGACCTGATGCTGCCCGGCATGAACGGTATCGACGTATGCCGAGTGCTGCGGGCCGATTCCGGGGTGCCGATCGTGATGCTCACGGCCAAGACCGACACGGTCGACGTCGTGCTCGGTCTGGAGTCCGGCGCCGACGATTACATCGTCAAACCGTTCAAGCCCAAGGAACTCGTCGCCCGGGTGCGCGCCCGCCTGCGCCGCACCGAAGAGGAGCCCGCGGAACTGCTCTCCATCGCGGATATCGTCATCGACGTGCCCGCGCACAAGGTCAGCCGTGGTGGCGTGCAAATTTCTCTGACGCCGCTGGAATTCGACCTACTGGTGGCGTTGGCGCGTAAGCCCCGCCAGGTCTTCACCCGTGAAGTACTGCTGGAGCAGGTCTGGGGCTACCGGCACGCGGCCGACACCCGTCTGGTCAACGTGCATGTGCAGCGCCTACGCGCGAAGGTCGAGAAGGACCCCGAGAATCCTGAAATCGTGCTGACCGTCCGCGGAGTCGGGTACAAGGCCGGACCCCCGTGACCGATAGCGAGGAGCGTCCTGCGGGCGCGCGTGGGGAGGATGACCGAACCCGTGCGCCGCGCGGGATCGGTCATCGTGTCGAAACAGCGCTCACACCGGTGGCGACGTGGTTCAAGGACGTCGGTACCGCGCTGGGGCATGTCTGGCGACGTTCGCTGCAACTGCGCGTCATCGTCTCGACCCTGACTCTGTCGCTGATCGTCATCACCATCCTCGGTGTGGTGCTGACCAGTCAGATCACCGATCGGCTGCTCGACGCCAAGATCAACGCCGCGGTCGAGGAGATGGACCGCGCGCGGAACACGGTGGAGAGCCAGCTGGCGGGCGTGCACGATACCGGTACCCAGCAACAGCGACTCGCCGACGCCCGAAACGCCCTGTCCAACCGGGGCGGCACCGGTCAATCCAGCGGTGTCGCAGGCAGTTTCGATTCCGCGCTGAGCATCGTCGGCGGCACCCCGCAACAGCAGATATCGGTGGGCCCCATCAGCGAGGTGCCCGAGGAACTGCGCCGGTTCGTGCAGCGCAACCAGGTCAGCTACCAGTTCGCCACGGTGTCGGATCCGGACGGCTATCACGGCAGGGCGCTGGTCATCGGCAGCCCGAGCGCGGAGATCCCGACGCTCGAGATCTACCTGGTCTTCCCGCTGGCCAACGAGGAACGCAGCCTGGCGCTGATGCGCGGCACCATGATGATCGGCGGATTGGTGCTGCTCGTGCTGCTTGCCGCGATCACCGCGCTCGTTACCAGGCAGGTCGTGCTGCCCATCCGGTCCGCCGCGCGGATCGCCAGCCGTTTCGCCGACGGCAGGCTCAAGGAACGCATGCTGGTGCGCGGCGAGGACGATATGGCGCGGTTGGCGCAGGCTTTCAACGAGATGGCCGAAAGCCTGTCGAACCAGATCACGCAGCTGGAGGAATTCGGCAATCTGCAACGCCGGTTCACCTCCGATGTCAGCCACGAACTGCGCACCCCGCTCACCACGGTGCGGATGGCCGCCGATCTGATCCACAGCAGCAGCGACGCGCTCGATCCGGCGCTGGCCCGCAGCGCCGAATTGCTCGTCACCGAATTGGACCGATTCGAGGGTCTGCTCAACGACCTGCTCGAAATCAGTCGTCACGACGCCGGCGTCGCCGAATTGCAGGTCGAATCGCTCGACGTGCGGATGTGCGCGCGGGCGGCGATCTCCACCGTGCGGCATCTCGCCAAGGACGCCGGTATCGAGGTGGTCATCGATCTGCCGGAGGATCCGCTGGTCGCCGACGTCGACCCGCGTCGCGTGGAGCGGGTGCTGCGTAATCTGCTCGCCAACGCCATCGACCACAGCGAGGGCAAACCGGTCCTGATCCGCATGCGCGGCGATGCCGACGCCAACGCGGTCGCGGTGGTGGTGCGCGATCAGGGCGTCGGGTTGCGGCCGGGCGAGGAGAAGCTCGTCTTCAACCGATTCTGGCGCTCGGATCCGTCCAGGATGCGCCGCTCCGGAGGTACCGGCCTCGGCCTTTCCATCAGTGTCGAGGACGCGAATCTGCACGAGGGCAGGTTGGAGGCGTGGGGCGAGGTCGGGCTCGGCGCGAGTTTCCGGCTGACGTTGCCGCTCGTGCGCGGCAAGAAGCTCGGACCGAGCCCGCTGCCGCTGGAGCCGGTCTCGCGCAAGTCACAGCGATCGGTCGAGGCCGTACCCGCCGACACGACCGATACTGCGACCACCCCGTTCCCGCGGCCGGAACCGAGCGCGGAACAGTCCGCCGAGGCCGAGGCGACGGGTTCGGAAGTCAACGGCGCCGCGCCGCGGCCCGCACCGGATGCGGCCTCCTCGGATGTCGAATCCGGCGGCCTACTGCGCGAATCGGGGGACGTACAGTCATGACCGTGCACTCCAGGTTCCCGCGACTGCGCCCGGCCGCGTTCGGTGCGCTCGTGCTGGTGACCGCGGTACTCACAGGTTGTGCGAGCCTGCCGGAGTCGTCCGCCCCGCAGGCCCTCGGCACCATCAATCGGGGGGCGACCTCGGAGGGCCCGTTGCCGCCCGCCGCGGGTCGCGATCCCGGCCTGTTGCTCCGTGACTTCCTGCAGGCGACGGCCGATCCGGCGAACGGACACGCGTCGGCCAGGCAGTACATGACCGAGTCGGCCTCGACCAAATGGGACGACACGACGAGCACGGTGATCGTCGACCGGCCCGATACCTTGCTCGAATCCCGCACCGCGGACACCGCCGCCTACCGGATACGCGCCCAGAAGGTCGCCGAGATCGCGCCCGACGGCGCCTACCGGGCCATCGAGGGCCCTCCGCTCGAGTACAAGATCGAGATGAGCAAGGTCGACGGGGAATGGCGTATCAACGACCTGCCCGACGGTGTCGTGATGGATACCGCCGCCTTCGCCAAATCGTACCGGCGGTACGTGCTGTACTTCCCCGATTCCACCGGAACCTCGGTCGTCCCCGATCTGCGGTGGATCTCCGCACCCAAGAACGCACTGACCCAGCGGTTGCTGAGTCTGATGAAGGAAGGCAGCGAGCCCGCGCTCGCCCCCGTGGTCCGTAACGGACTGGCACCGCCCGTCGAGGTGCGCGGTCCGATCACCAAGGCCAACGGCGATCCCGACGAGGTCGGGGTCGGCCTGGGCGGGGTCCGTATCGATTTCACGGGGGTCAACGGCCTCGCGCCGCGTGATCGTGAGCTGCTCGCCGCGCAGGTGGTGCTCACTCTGTCCAAAGCCGACATCCTCGGGCCGTACATGCTGCTGGCCGACGGCAAACCGCTGGACGAGCGATTCGCCGCCAACGGCTGGTCGGTCGCCGACGTCCAGCAGTTCAGTCCCGATGCCAACGCCCAGAACCGGATCGGCCTGCACGCGTTGCGCGAAGGATCGCTGGTCCAGGTCGGCGCCGGCGGGATCGCACAGGCCCCGGGGTATTTCGGCGCGGTGAACAATCTCCAGTCGGCGGCGCTGAGCCCGGACGGGCAGTTCGTCGCCGCGGTCGCCGACGCGGGCCGACCCGCGCCCGAACCGCCACGCACCCTGATGGTCGGCAACTACGGCGGCACCCAGTTCCCCGTCGCCGAGGGCACGACCATCAGCAGGCCCTCGTGGACCTTCGATGGTGGTGCGGCCTGGGCCGTCATCGACGGTGAGCGGGTCATCCGGGTCGTCAACGATCGTGCGACGGGAACGGTATCGGTCGAGAATGTCGATATTTCGGGTCTGACAACGGGTTCCACCGCGCTGAGGTTGCCGATCACCGAGGTCCGGGTATCGCGCGTCGGTGTTCGCGCGGTGCTGATCGCCGACGGCAAGGTGTACGTGGCGGTGGTGATCCGGCAGCCGGACGGCAAGTACGCGCTGACCTCGCCGCGGCCGGTGGCGGTGGATGTCAGTACACCGGCGGCATCGATCAACTGGCTGAGCGGCGACACGATCTTCATCGCCTTCCAGGGCAATGTCGATCCGGTGCGCACGGTTCAGATCGACGGGTCGGGGCTGTTGCCGCTGACCGGACGCAACCTCACCTCGCCGGTGCGCTCGGTGAGCGTCTCCCTGGAACACCAGTACGTCGCCGATTCGCGCGCGGTTCTCGAATTGACCAGTAATCCGGACGGCGGCGAACCCTATTGGCGTGAGGTGCCGGGTCTCGGCGCGAACGCCGTTCCCGTACTGCCCGGATAGCGGCTTCTCGGCTCGCCGGGATATGTCGGTGAGCGGGTGCAGACTCGCCCGATGGGGATGCTGCTGGATTTGATGTTGCCCGCGCGGTGCGGCGGATGCGGGGCGGTGGGAATCGCATGGTGCGCCGACTGTGCGGCGGCGCTCGCGAGACCTCCCGTGCGCGTGCGCCCGCGCACCGACCCGGGGGTGCCGTGCTGGGCGCTCGGGCCGTATTCGGGACCGGCCCGCCGCGCGGTGCTGGCGACGAAGGAGCGCGGTAGGCGGGATCTGGCCGAACCGCTCGGATACGCGCTCGCCACCGCGCTCGGGCGTCTGCGCGCACCGGGGCGACCGCTGATCCTCGTGCCCGCGCCGAGCAGACGGGCCGCGGCGCGCCGGCGAGGCGGGGATCCCGTGCTGCGAACCGCCCGCGTCGCGGCGCGGTCGCTGCGAGATAGCCAGGTGGTTCCGATGTTGCGGGTGTGGTGGGGTGTTCGCGACTCGGTCGGGTTGACATCCGGTGAACGTCAGCGCAATCTGCGCGACCGGATACACGCTGTCCCGATACTCGGCGCGCGGGCATCCTACACCGGATTTGCCGAGGTAGTCGTGGTCGATGACGTGCTGACGACCGGTGCCACCGCCCGTGAATCGGTGCGCGCCCTGGAGCGGATCGGTTATTCCGTACGTGGCGTCGTGGTGACGTGTGCTGCTTGACTCCGGAAAATTTGCGTGAACACTGGCGGACCGCCGTTCGGCGTACTACCGTCGCGGACACATCACCCGAACCGGGAGTTTGGAGGTGGCGCCTCGGACAACCTTCGTGCCGTGCGATTCCCCGACGTGAGGTCCAGGGCCCCCGGCCCGAGTCCGCGTTACCGCGAAGGGCTCCGCGAAGTGACGGATATCGAATACTGCTCGGCACGGCTCAACCCCGCCGCACATCGCATCGGTCTGTGCGGCCAGATCCGGGAGGTACGCGTGACGACTTCTTCACGACCTTCAGTCAAAGATTCAGATTCTTCGGTACTGGACGCCGGTGCCGAGTATTCGACAGAGCCATCCGCTGAGGACAGTGCACGAACCCCTCGCGCCGACGTCGTGGTCAAGGGCCTCAACGTCGAAGTGCCCGATCACTATCGAATTTATGTCGCGGAGAAACTCTCTCGCCTAGAACGTTTCGATCCTTCGATCTTCCTATTCGACGTCGAGCTGTTCCACGAACGCAACCGTCGTCAACGCAAGAGTTGCCAGCGTGTCGAAATCACCGCGCGCGCCAAGGGTCCGGTGGTCAGGGCCGAGGCCTGTGCGGACAGTTTCTATGCCGCACTCGAATCGGCGACCGCGAAACTCGAGAGCCGCCTGCGTCGCACCAAGGACCGCAGGCGCGTTCACTACGGCGAGAAAACTCCCCTATCGGTCGCGGAGGCCACCGCCGAACTCGTCGACGATCAACTGTTCGCTCTCGCCAGCGGAGAACTGGACACGCACCGGCATCCCGGCGCGGATTCCACGGAGTCACCGGAATACGAGGCCGGACCCGGCCATATCGTGCGCACCAAAGTGCACACCGCGGCTCCGATGTCGGTCGATGACGCGCTGTATCAGATGGAGCTCGTCGGACACGACTTCTTCCTCTTCCACGACAAGGAGACCGACCGGCCGTCGGTGGTCTACCGTCGTCACGCTTTCGACTACGGCCTGATCCGGCTCGATTAGCAATGCCGCCGCACCCGGCCGGAACCACCATGTCCGGCCGGGTTCGGCGATGGTCAACACCCGCGATCGCGGAAGAACGTGGTGTGCAGCATCGAGTCGCGGCGCGGTCGCATCGCCCGCAGCATCACCAGGTCGGCGAAGGTTTCCGCGTCGCGTTCGCGGATACTGCCGTAATCGGTTCTGCCCAGTACGTGTCGGATGGATTCGGGGCTGATCGACGGCAGTAGTTCCGCGACAGCGGCGAGGGTATGGGGCGTCGACGGGGCGTTGTCGCCGGCCGCGCGATCCGGACCGTGCCCGAGCAGCATATGGCCGAGTTCGTGGGCGACGATATGTTCGGCGTGCCACTCTGTGGTGTCGGCCCCGTAGACGATGACATCCGCGTCCCGCTTGGCGATCCACAGTCCGCTGCCGGTGCCGCATCCGGCTCCCGCGAGAACCGTGGTGTCCACCGGGTGGACGGTGATGGCCCGGCCCCGGAATTCTGCGACCGCGCCCACGTAGGCGGTCAGGTTCCAGGGGCGTGGGATCGGGATGTTCCGGGACAACTCCCGGAACCGGGCGTCGATACCGGCCATGTGATGCGATCTCCTACAACAGTTCTGGCGATCCCGCCCCGTGTAGGTGTCGATGCTACAGAGTCGTCGGGCCGAGCCGGTCCGTGCTCTCGATCAGAGTGGAGAGCCTGTCGAGATCGACCTTCGAACCGCGCAGCGCGATACTGGCGACATTGGCATCGCGCATGGTCGCGAGTAATTCGAGTTCGCGGTCGATGGCCGAGGCCGAGTCGCCGGTGGTAGTGAGATAGTCCGGTTTGACGCCGAAGCAGTGCGCGATGGCCGCGAGCACGTCGAGTTCGACCGCGTAATCGTCGAAAGAGCCGTCGCGCATGCTGTCGATGTGATGTGCGGAGACGGTGCGCCGCAACGTGGCACTCACCTGTTCGGCCACCGCCGAGGTGTCGCGCTCAGGAGCCGAGCGCGGGTGCATGATCTCGAATAGTCGATTGATTTTGCGGCTGAGCTTCAATCGCTCGCCCGCGGACGTGTTCTCGGGCATCTCCACCTTCTCATCCTCTGCCGGTCCTGATCTCCACGCCACCGTTGGCCGCCAGCCAGCGGCTGCGGAATCTGGCCTCGGTTGTCGCGTCGATATCGGTGACACGGCTTGCCAACCAGCGACGATAGCGGCGTTCCTCGAGTTCGGCCGGATCGCACGACTCGGCGGGCACCTCGAGCAGATGCGTGAAGGCCATTTCCACCAGCGGGTGCAGATCCCGCCCCGGACCGCCGTTGCGTTCGAGCATGGCGGTGGCGTAGCGCGCGGACAGCCGGGAGACGATGCCGTTGAGATCCGCGATGGCCGCCACCACATGGGGGTCGGCGGTGTGCCCGCGCTCCACCGCGTCGGTGAGCCGGCCGGAGGCGGCGAGCAGGGCCGTCAGATCGGCGAGTTCGAAGCGGATCGAATCGGGTCCGGAGACGATCGATTCACTGTTCGGAGAGTCCAGGTCCGGCGCTTCGCTCGGTACGCCACCCGCGTAAGTGCGAGCAGCGCTGCCTGGACACCAGCGCAGGGGCGCGTCGAGTTTGTTCAGGGTGTGCGTGCTGATCGAGGCGTCGCCGTCCTCGATCTTCCTGATCGTCGGGGCCGACGGCCCGCCGAGATCGCCGATCTGCATCTGAGTCAGGCCGAGTTCGTCCCGGCGCTCCTTGATGATCCGGCCGAAGCGCTTCTGTCGCGACAGCTCCGAAGTGCTTTGCATAGTGGGTTTCATCGTAGGCCGCGCGCACTCCCGATAGCAAATTGATAGAAAGAGTTTGAGAAATCCGTCGAAATATTGTTACTGTGTTTTTGCGTCGGAGTGACGGCGCGGGCGCCGCCGGTTCCGGGACGAGCAGGGGCGTTCGACGGACGGACTCCCCCTGCTCGGCGTGCAACGGCGCACGGCGGACAGGCTCAGCGGATTCGGAGGGGATCGCTGAGACGCTGCCCGGATTCGGGCCCGTGGCTGGGGCGGCGAGCGGCCGATCGGGTCGCCGGGTGCGCCGTTGGCGTACCCGGCGAATGCCCGGCCTGGTGTGCGGCGTGACGCCGCGCCGCGTCGTGACGGTTCACGAGGTGTCGTAGACCTGAAACTTACTTTGAAGTAAGTTCATGGGGACGTGGATCCCACCGATCAGGTACTGATCGGTCCCGCCGTCTCCATGCCGCGTGCGCTCGACAAGGCCGGAATGTCGCTGGCCGATATCGATCTCGTCGATATTCACGAAGCATTCGCCGCGCAGACGCTGTCGGTGGTGAGCGCTCTCGCCAGTGACGAATGGGCCAAGACGCGCCTGGGCCGCGATTGCGCGGTGGGCGAGATCGATATCGACACCCTCAACGTCCACGGCGGCTCCGTGTCCCTCGGCCATCCGTTCGGGGCGACCGGAGCCAGGATGGTCACCACCATGGCGAACGAATTGGCCCGTACCGGCAAATCCACCGCGCTGCTCGGCATCTGCGCGGCGGGCGGTATCGGCGCGTCCGCGGTGCTCGAACGCGTCTAGCGGCCGGACTGGAAGGTTTCCCGGTGCACGGCGTCGGCGAGGGGGCGGCCGGTGCGCCAGCCGAAACGTTCCAGATCCGGGACCGCCTGGAATTCGTCGACCGGGCCGACGCAGAGCCAGGCGACAGGGCGGATGCCCTCGGGCAGGTCGATCAGCTCGGACAGGACGGGCTGGTCGTAGAAGGAGACCCAGCCGACTCCGACGCCCTCGGCGGTGGCGGCGAGCCAGAGGTTCTGGATGGCGAGCACGGTGGAGTAGACCCCGGTTTCCGGGACGGTCGCGCGGCCGAGGACCACGGGGCCGCCGCGGGCGTCGTCGTAGGTGACGACGATGCCGGTGCCGCTCTCGGTGATGCCTTCGATTTTGATCGGCTCGAAGGTCTCGGCGCGTTCGGGCGGTAGCGCGTCACGGAATTCGACGCGCTTCTCTGCCACATGTTCGGCGAATTTCCGCAGCGTCGACGGGTTGCGCACCACCACGAAATCCCACGGCTGCGAATTGCCGACGCTCGGGGCCCGGTGCGCGGCATCCAGGATTCGCCATAGCGTCGCGTCGTCCACGATGTCGCCGGTGAACTCGGCGCGCACGTCCCGGCGCAACCGGATGGCTTCGTAGACACTCATTTGGTCAGCACACACGCGGCAAGTCAATCAGGCGGGTTTCCGGTGACCGCGAGCCGACCCGGCGACACAGCGGCCACCGGGTCGATAACGGCGGATCGTCAGCCGATGGGCACGGCGCGGGCGATGCGGCGGCGGCCCTGGGCGAGCGCGGTGCGCAGACCGCGGCGCTGGCCGGTGACGGGATCGAACGTCGGCGCGGTCTCGCCGCCGAATTTGCGCTCGGAAGCGGTCTCAGGAGCATCGTCGGCGGTGTGCCGCAGGTACTTGTTGGGCAGCGCGAGTTTCGCGATGGTGCGCCACGCCTTGAAGTACTGCACCGGCAGCGATCCGGTGGTATAGGGCAGATCGTATTTCTCGGCCAGTTCCCGCACCCGCACCGCGATCTCGGCGTACCGGTTGCTCGGCAGGTCGGGGAACAGGTGGTGCTCGATCTGGTGGCTCAGATTTCCGCTCATGAAATGGATGACGGGACCACCGGAGATATTGGCGCTGCCCAGCATCTGCCGCAGGTACCACTGGCCCTTGGTTTCGCCGTCGATATCGGCCTTGGTGAACTTCTCGGCGCCGTCGGGGAAGTGGCCGCAGAAGATGACGGCATTGGTCCAGACGTTGCGCACGATATTGGCGGCGAAATTCGCCGTCAGGGTGGAGAAGAAGGCGGGGCCGGTCAGCAACGGGAACAGCAGGTAATCCTTGCCGACCTGTTTGCCGATCTTGGCCAGCACTTCGCCGCGTTTGCGCTCGAACTCGGCGCGCTCGGGCGAACCCTCCGGGTAGCGGCCCGCCGCCAGTTTGCCCAATTCGAGGTGCTGGATCGCGACGCCGTATTCGAAGAAGAGTTGCAGCACCAGGTTGTAGACCGGGTTGCCCAGGTTGAACGGCTTCCAACGCTGATCGCGTGTCACGCGCAGCAATCCGTAACCGATGTCGTCGTCCATGCCGAGCACATTGGTGTACTTGTGGTGCAGGTAGTTGTGGGTCTGCTTCCAATGCTTGGACGGGCCGGTGTTATCCCATTCCCACGAGCTGGAGTGGATTTCGGGATCGTTCATCCAGTCCCACTGACCGTGCATAACGTTATGCCCGATCTCCATGTTCTCGATGATCTTCGCGGTGCCGAGCAACGCCACGCCCGCCAGCCAGGCAGGCGGCAGGAAGCTGGCGAAAAGCACGGTGCGCCCACTGATTTCGAGTGCACGCTGTAGACGGATGACATTGCGGATGTAGCGCGCGTCCTTGTCTCCACGGGAGGATTCGATGTCCCGCCGGATCGCGTCGAACTCCGCGCCGAGTGCTTCCACATCGGCTTCGGTGAGGTGCGCGTACTCCTTGACATCAGAAATCGCCATGGCGGTTACACTACCGTAAGTTACGAGACCGTAGGTTGTGTGGGTGACATCCGAATGTGTGGTAAATCCCGCATTGCGGGATCGCTGAAGGAATGCTAGCGGTCCGACGGCGATCGGTCCAGTCGAGAGGTCAGCGATTGCGGCGGATACGCCGTAATACCCGTCCCCGCTCGGCCTTCCGGCGGAGCGTTGCCTGCTCGGTGCGGGCCTTCTCCTGCAGCGCCGTCCGCGCCTCGCGCAGCATCTCCTTCTCCTGCTCGGCTTTTTCCTTCAATGCCCGCTTGGCCTCGCGCAGAACTTCCTTCTCGTGTTCGGCCTTCTCGCGCAACACGACCTTCGCCTCGGCCAACGCCGAACGCAGTCCGCGACGCCGCCCGGTGTCCGGGTCGATCATCAGCCGATGGTTCTCCGGGAGCCAGTGATTCTCGGTCCAGCGTTCGGTGGTCAGCGACGGCAGCGTGATGCCCGCGAATTTGCGTTCGGAGGAGGTTTCGGGCGCGTCGTCGGCCGTGCGCCTGAGGAACCGGTCCGGCAGCGCGAGTTTGTGGATGGTCCGGAAGGCCAGCAGATACTGTTTGCCCATCAAGCCGGTGGTGTAGGGCAGGTCGTACTTGTCGCACAGTTCCCGCACCCGCACCGCTACCTCGGCGTACCGATTGCTCGGCAGGTCGGGGAAGAGGTGGTGTTCGATCTGGTAGCAGAGGTTGCCGCTCATGAACGCCATCACGGGCCCCGCCTTGAAATTGGCGCTGCCGAGCATCTGGCGCAAGTACCACTCGCCGCTGGTCTCACCCTCGAGCTGTTCGATGGTGAATTTCTCCGCGCCGTCGGGGAAATGGCCGCAGAAGATGACCGCGTACGCCCACAGATTGCGCACCAGATTGGCGGTCGCGTTGGCCTTGAGCGTCGACTTCCACGCCGGACCGGTCAGCGCCGGATAGAGCAGGAAATCCTTGCTGACCTGGCGAACGATCTTGCGTCCGAACTCGCGGTTCGGGGCGGACATGAGTTCCCTTGGCGGGGTGCCCGACAGTTGCTTCTCGATGTCCCAATCGTGCAGGGCGATTCCCCACTCGAAACTCGCGGCCAGCACCAGATTCGCCACCGGTTGCACCAGGTGGATCGGCCGCCACTGCTCATCGCGCGTCATCCGCAGAATGCCGAAGCCGAGATCCTCGTCCTTGCCGAGCACATTGGTATAGGTGTGGTGCGAGTAGTTGTGCGCCCGCCGCCACTGCGAGGATGGGCCGGTCTGATCCCATTCCCAGGTGCCCGAGTGGATTTCCGGGTCGTTCATCCAATCCCACTGGCCGTGGCTGATGTTGTGCCCGAGTTCCATGTTCTCGATGATCTTGGCTACCGAGAGCATCGCGGTACCCGCGACCCAGGCCCAGCGATTGCGGCTGCCGAAGAGAACGGCGCGCGCCGCCACCTCCAGTCCGCGCTGGGCGGCGATGGCGCGGCGGATGTACTTCGCGTCGCGCTCGCCGCGTGACAGCTCGACCGTCCGCCGGATGGAGTCGAGCTCCTGGCCGAGGGCCTCGATGTCGGAGGCAGTGAGGTGGGCGAAAGCCTTGATGTCGGTGATTGCCACCGGAGTCCCTTCTCTGGCTCGTGTACCTCGAGGGTACCCGCCGTCCCGAGTAGCGTTCGGCTACCCGAGGGGGGCCGTGCGCGGCGCGGCCCCCGCGGCTCTCAGATATCGAGTGTGCAATCGCCCGCGGCGGCGGAAATGCACGTCTGGACCTTATCGCCCACGCGGCGTTCCTCGCCGTTGCGCAGATCCCGCGCATGTCCGGAACTCACTGCGACAACACAGGTTTGGCAGATGCCCATGCGGCAGCCGAACGGCATCTGCACCCCGACCGATTCACCCGCCTCCAGCAGGCTCGTCGCTCCGTCGACCTCGATGGTGCGACCGCTCTTGGCGAAGGTGACGGTACCGCCCTCGCCCACCGCGGAACGCTCGATCTCGAATCGCTCCACATGCAGGCGATCCGAAATACCCGCTGCGCGCCAATGGGTTTCGATCTCGTCGAGCATGCCGGCCGGGCCGCATGCCCAGGTGTCGCGCTCACGCCAGTCCGGGAAACGCTCGTCCAGATCCGCGAGTGCGAATTTGCCGTGCTCCCCGGTGAGGTGCAGATGTGAGGTGAAACTGGGGTGGCGGTCGTGCAGATCGCGCAGTTCCGCGGCGAACATCACATCGTCGGCGGTGCGCGCCGAATGCAGGTGCGCCACATCGGTGACCCGGTCGCGGCGGTCCATGGCCCGCAGCATCGACATGACGGGGGTGATGCCGCTGCCCGCGGTGAGGAACAGCACCTTCTCGGGCGGGGGATAGGGCAGGACGAAACCGCCCTGTGGTGCCTGCAGTCGGATGACGGTGCCCGCCTTGACACCGCCGACGAGGTGGGTGGACAGGAAACCTTCCGGCATCGCCTTCACGGCGATGGAGATGACGCGGTCGCGGTGCCGCGCGCCGCGGTCCGGCTCGGTCCAGTTCGGCGGACAGGTCAGCGAATACGAACGCCAATGCCAGCGGCCGTCCACCAGGATGCCGATGCCGATGTACTGACCCGGCTGGAATTTGAAATCGAAACCCCATCCCGGCTTGATGACCAACGTCGCGGAATCGGCGGTCTCCTTGCGCACTTCCACGATGCGGCCGCGCAACTCCCGCGCCGACCACAGCGGATTGGCAAGGTGCAGATAATCATCGGGCAGCAGGGGCGTTGTCACCCGGGCGACGGCCCCGCGCAGCACATTCAGCCGACCACCGCGGTCGGCGACACTCGCGGCCGGAGCCTCCAGCCATTCGCGGACATTCTTGAAGACCATTCGGTGTCGTTCGTCTCTCTTGTCGTGGCGGCCACCGTCGTTGCCGCCTGCTCGCTAGGTTACGGCATCGTAGGTTGTGTCGGTGCAGTGGGAATCCGGCGATGGATCGACGGTGCGCGCCGGCTCACAGCAATTCGAGAAGGAAGGGCAGTTCCTGCGCGGCGTACCAGGCCAGCTGATGGTCTTCGGCGTCGCCGAGGACGAATTCGGCGTCGGTATCGCCCAGGTCGGCGGCGTCGACCACATCGACGGCCTTGGCGACCTCGGGTTCGGCTTCGGCCAGGTCGACGTGCACGGACGCGATCTGGTCGTAGGTGATCGGTCCGGCCAGTTTGACCACCGCGTCATCGAGGTCAGGCCGCAGTTTCGCGCCGGACACGTCCGCGGCGATCACCGCACGGCGGTACACCGGACTTCCCGCCGCCGTCGGTTCGCCCGCGATGTCACCGCTGTCGATGTCACCGCCGTCGATATCACCGCCGTCGATATCACCGCTGTCGATGTCACCGCTGTCGATGTCACCGCCGCCGGTGAATTCCTCGCGTTCGGCCGCGAGCAATCGCAGCGACGCGCGGGCGGCCTCGACCATGGCGACCTCGCCCAATTCGTCGTCGTCGCCCGAGGCGTATGCCTCGCGCAGTGTCGGGGTCACCGCGAAGGCGGTGCCGCCGATCGGGAACATCTCCCGATCCGCGACCAGTCGGCGCAACATCGGTACCGTCGCCGGGATGTAGACCCGCAGGGCGTTGCGATCGGACTTCTCAGACGCAGGCACCGAGCATCTCCTCCATGGACTCGTGCACCGCCGCGGCCAGTACTCCGATGTCGGCCATCGCGTCGCGGTCGGCGTTGAGTCCGTAGAAGACGTGTCCGTCGTAGGACGTGATCCCGATACTCGAAGCCTGTCGGCGCAGCAGCGGCGACACCGGATACATCTCCAGCATCCGCGCGCCGCCGATATACATCGGCGTCTGCGGACCCGGCGCATTGGTGATCACCAAGTTGAACGTGTGCTCTGCGAACGTACTCGCCGCCCGCACGCTCACCGCATGCAGGCTCGCCGGAGCGAACCCCGCCAGATGCACCAGGGTGCGGGCGCGCACCCCGCGGCGCTGTCTGCTGTTGGCCTCGGTCGCGTGCGAGATGTGCGAGAGCCGCATCACCGGATTGGGTTCGCCCACCGGAAGATCGATGAGGAACGACGAGACCTCACTCGCGGGCTTCAGTTGATCGCCGTTCGGATCCTCCAGGTATACCGACATCGGCACCACGGCGCGCAACGTGGCCTGTTCGGTGAGCGCCTCGTCGCGCGAGAGCAGCCAGTTGCGCAGCGCGCCGGTGACGACGGCGAGGATCGCGTCGTTGATCGAGCAGTCGAAGCGGCGGCGGATCGTGCGGTAATCCTCCAGATCCGTGCGAGCCACGTCGAAACGGCGACTGCGCGACGTTTTCGCGTTGAGGGGGCTATCGGGTGCGCCCGCGGTCGCGGCACGAACCGCGGTGACCACCGAATCCACCGCTCTACCGGCGGCGGCGACCATCGCGAAGGCGTCCGCGCTCGCGCCTCGGACGACCTCGAGCGCCTCGCGCGGCTGTGCCGCCAGGTGGCCGAGCGCGCCGACCAGCAATTCCACGTCGTTGGGTTCGCGCGGCGCGACCCAGGCGTCGTCGGCCAATCCGCGCGGGGTCGGACTGGTATCGAGGATCACGTGCCCGATCTCGAGCGCGCTCTCCCCGTCGACCAGCGCCGAATGGGTTTTGGTGAAAATCGCGCTCCTGCCGTCGGACAGACCCTCGATCAGGTTCATCTCCCACAGCGGCCTGCCCTGGTCGAGCGGGCGCGAGGCCAATCGAGCGACCAGATCGTGCAGTTGGTCGTCGGTGCCCGGACTGGGCAGCGCGGAGCGGCGGACGTGATAGGTGATGTCGAAGTGACTGTCCTCCACCCACACCGGCCTGCCAAGCGCCAGCGGGATCTCACGCACCTTGCGGCGGTAGCGGGGGACCAGGGAGAGCCTGCTCTCGACCAGGTCGACCAGCTGGTCGTAGTCCAACGATGAGTCGTCGCCGGTGCTCTGGACGATCGCGAGAGAGCCGATATGGATCGGATTGCTGCTCGACTCGAGCCGATAGAACGACGCGTCCTGCGGCGTCAGTCTCGTGATCACGCTGCCCGATACTCCCTTCCGCTGCCCAGTACGACGTGCTCGCATCACGACCCATTGTGCTGCCCTACAGGGAACCGTAGGCGGTCTTGTGGCATATCAAGCGAAACGGGCGCATTCCTTACACCGTGCCCGTTCTCGTGGCACCGCCTCCCCGATTCGATCACAGGGGGAGGGGGAATGCGCGGTGAGCGGCCGTGGGACGTCCCGACATCGTACGGCGCACACACCCGGCCGCGGGCCGACGACGAGTACGGTGAAGGCAAACGTCCCCACGGCACGGTGGCGGAGTCGGGCGAGGCGCCACGACGCAGGTCACCGCCGCCTACCATGGGTGCGGCATTAGCATGGAGCGTGCTGCGGATTCCGCTGTTCCCGGCGGGGTACGTGCGCACCGGCTGCGCACACCGCCCGACCCGGGTGGGGGCCGAACACATGACACACCGACCAGAGGACTGACGAGACCCGTGCCTGCGCTGACACTGACGAGGTTGCTACGGATTGGCGAGGGCCGCACGGTCAAGCGGCTGGCTCATGTCGCGGACGAGGTTCTCGCGCTCGGGTCGGAGATCGAGCTGCTCACCGATGCCGAGCTCCGGGCCAAGACCGACGAGTTGAAGGAGCGCTACGTCGACGGCGAGACGCTCGACGACCTGCTGCTGGAGGCATTCGCGGTGGCCCGCGAGGCGTCGTGGCGCGTGCTGAACCAGAAGCATTACAAGGTCCAGCTCATGGGCGGCGCGGCCTTGCATCTCGGCAATATCGCCGAGATGAAGACCGGTGAGGGCAAAACCCTGACCTGTGTGCTCCCGGCCTACCTCAACGCGCTTTCCGGTGAGGGCGTGCACGTCGTCACGGTCAACGACTACCTGGCCAAGCGCGACGCGGAGTGGATGGGCCGTGTGCACCGGTTCCTCGGGCTCGAGGTCGGCGTCATCCTGGGCGGGATGAATCCGGCCCAGCGTCGCCAGGCCTACGCCGCCGACATCACCTACGGCACGAACAACGAATTCGGCTTCGACTACCTGCGCGACAATATGACCCACTCGCTGGACGATCTGGTGCAGCGCGGCCACAATTTCGCCGTGGTCGACGAGGTCGACTCCATCCTGATCGATGAGGCCCGCACCCCGCTCATCATCTCGGGTCCGGCCGACGCCTCCTCCAAGTGGTACGCCGAGTTCGCGCGCATCGCCCCGCAGCTGAAGAAGGACCTGCACTACGAGGTCGACATCAAGAAGCGCACCATCGGCGTGCACGAGGCGGGCGTGGAATACGTCGAGGATCAGCTCGGCATCGACAACCTCTACGAAGCGGCGAACTCCCCGCTGGTCAGCTACCTGAACAACGCCATCAAGGCCAAGGAGCTCTACAACAGGGACAAGGATTACATCGTCCGCGACGGCGAGGTCATCATCGTCGACGAGTTCACCGGCCGCATCCTGGTCGGACGCCGCTACAACGAGGGTATGCACCAGGCGATCGAGGCCAAGGAAGGCGTCGAGATCCAGCCGGAGAACCAGACCCTGGCCACGATCACGCTGCAGAACTACTTCCGCCTCTACGACAAGCTTTCCGGCATGACCGGTACCGCCGAGACCGAGGCGGCCGAGCTGCACTCGATCTACAACCTCGGCGTGGTCCCGATTCCGACCAATAAGCCGATGGTTCGCGCCGATCAGTCGGATCTGATCTACAAAACCGAAGAGGCCAAATTCTCGGCCGTCGTCGACGATGTCACCGAGCGGCACGAAAAGGGCCAGCCGGTGCTGATCGGCACCACCAGCGTCGAGCGCTCGGAATATCTGTCCAAGCAGTTCACCAAGCGCGGCATCCCGCACAACGTGCTGAACGCGAAGTTCCACGAGAAGGAAGCCGAGATCATCGCCGAGGCCGGTCGTCCTGGCGCGGTGACCGTCGCGACCAATATGGCCGGTCGTGGTACCGATATCGTGCTCGGCGGCAACCCGGACATCATCGCCGACATCTTGCTCCGCAAGCAGGGACTCGACCCGGTCGAGACGCCGGACCAGTACGAGGCGGCCTGGCATTCGGCGCTGGAGCAGGTCAAGGCGCAGACCGAGGAAGACGCCGACGCGGTGCGCGAGGCGGGCGGCCTCTACGTGCTCGGCACCGAACGTCACGAGTCGCGGCGTATCGATAACCAGTTGCGCGGGCGCTCCGGCCGTCAGGGCGATCCGGGTGAATCCCGGTTCTATCTGTCGCTGGGCGATGAGTTGATGCGGCGCTTCAACGGCGCGGCCCTCGAGGCGATCATGACCCGCCTCAACCTGCCCGACGACGTGCCGATCGAAGCCAAGATGGTCTCCAAGGCCATCAAGAGCGCGCAGACCCAGGTCGAACAGCAGAACTTCGAGATCCGTAAGAATGTCCTCAAATACGACGAGGTCATGAACCAGCAGCGCACCATCATCTACGGCGAGCGCAACCGGATTCTGCGCGGCGAGGACATGGAAGGCCAGGTCCAGGAGATGATCACCGATGTGGTCACCGCCTACGTGGACGGCGCCACCGCCGAGGGCTACGTCGAGGACTGGGATCTGGACAAGCTGTGGACCGCGCTGAAAACGCTGTACCCGGTGAGCGTCGACGTCAAGGAGTTGACCGGAGAGACCGAGGTCGGCGAGGCGGGCGACCTGTCCAAGGAGGAGCTGACCGAGGCTCTGCTCGATGACGCGCACGACGCGTACAACAAGCGTGAGCAGGAGATCGACGGGCTGGCGGGCGAGGGTTCCATGCGTAACCTCGAACGACAGGTGCTGCTGTCGGTGCTCGACCGCAAATGGCGCGAACACCTCTACGAGATGGACTACCTCAAGGAGGGCATCGGCCTGCGCGCCATGGCGCAGCGCGATCCGCTCGTCGAGTATCAGCGCGAGGGTTTCGACATGTTCGCCGCGATGCTCGATGGTCTGAAAGAGGAATCCGTCGGCTTCCTGTTCAACCTCCAGGTCGAGGTGCAGCAGCCGCAGCCGGAAGGTGTCGCGATCGATCCCGGTCTGCGTTCGCCGGTCGGCGCCACCGCCCCGCGCCCGCTGCCGACGCAAGAGGCTCCGGTCGCCAATGGTGTTCCGGCGGCGTTGCGTGCCAAGGGAATCGGTGACTCCGCCCCGCGTGGTTACAGTTACTCGGGTCCGGCGGGCCCCGATGACGGCGGCCACGCAGCGGTGCATAACGACGCCCAGGAGTACGGCGACGAGGACGGTGTCGGCACCACGCGCCGTGAGCGTCGCGAAGCGGCTCGGGCGCAGGCGAAGTCGGGGCGTTCGCCGAAGTCGCGTCGTAAGCACTGAGAGTCGGAATACGAAGGCGCCCACGGATTTCGATCCGTGGGCGTTTTCCTGTCACAGCGGCTCCTGTCACAGCGACTGGTGCGGCGTCAGAGCCGGTTCCACGGACAGACCGCGTCGACTGCCGCTTCCAGGAACAGGTACGGGTATTTGACGGCGGGCCGGGTCTGCTCGGCCAGGCGCATGCGGTTACGCGCGGTATTGCCGTGGGTATCGAGGTATTTGCATTCGGCGCGGGCCAATTCGATCGCCGCGTCCTGTGTGGGGTAGTCGGCGTCGTCGTAGTCGGTTCGTCGGAGGAACAACAGGTCGGCGGCGTTGCGCGCGGGGCCGGAACTGCCGTTCGCCACCGAACCGGAATTACTGCTGGTCGAATCCGCGGCGGGCGCCGCGTTGGCGCTGTGGACGCCGCCGAGGATCAGTGCGGCGCAGGCGGTGGTGACGGCGAGAATCGTGCGCGCTGTTCTCGGTGGAGGCGGCGTGTCCGGTGTTCCGGTCATTCTCGGTCCTCTCGACATCTCGTTTGCGGCCGGAATCGAACTGTGAACGGGGATCTGGTCACCATTCCGCGTTATTTCACCGCCACGCGAACCCCGCCGGAGAATGCCGAACCGTGGAACTCGACGGCGCTACGCTGCTCCGCGCTCCCGGCGACCCGGCCGGAGACATTGCCGAGCAGGGCGGCGCAACCGCCGAAAAGCAGGAGCGCACAGGCGCATACACCGAACAGCAACACCCAGGGCCAGGCCGCGCGCCGCTTCTTCGGCGGCGGATAGTGCGGCATTCGCGAGTGGGGGCCCGGCCGTGGCTGTCGCGGTTCGGTCATTCGGTGTCCGCCTTTCCTGCGCCGCTTCTCGGCGTCGGTCGGATTCGATCGAAAAGGGAGGAACAGCTATCTCCACCGAAGCGCGTGCCGCGGCAGTCGATATGGAAATAAACCCCCCCTGTTCGGGCACAACATATCGGAAAGCCAGGGTGGACTGAGTGTTTCGCGATTCTTCGGCAAATAATGGGGAACTAGGCGGTTTTCGGTCCGGACTCGCCGAAGCCGAGCGGATCGGGTTCACGCGACGTCAGGAAAACCGGGCGGTCCTGTAGCGCTCACCCCTGGGTCGCGACGGCGGGACGGGCAATTCCGGCGTCGTGGCCGTACCGTCCACGGTATGGGCGACAACGAATCTCGGGGCGACTTTCCTCAGTTCACCGAACAGGGGTACTGGCAGTGGCGCGACGGCCTACAGGCCGGGCTGTCGGTGGACGCCCCGGAAATCGCGCCGTCACTCGTACGCGAGGCGAGTGCGTGGTATCAGGCATTCATGCGGGCGCAGGAACGGTTACTGGTTCGGCGGGCCGTTGTGTACGGCGTAGGGGTCACCATTGTCGCGCTCGGTGTCGTCGCGGTCGCGGCCGTTGCGGGAGTCGCCTGGCACGACCGCGCGTGGGTCGTCGTGCTGTGCGCCGTTGTCGCCGTGGTGGCGCTGTATCGGTACGTGAGCACGCTGGCGGCTACCAGAACCGCGCACAATCTCGAACGGCGGGTGCTGTCGCGGCAATTCCCCGCCCCCGAGACTATTTGGGAGGAGACGGTGCGCAAGCACACCGCCTGATCGCGCGAGGTCGCGTGCTACCAGGCCTCGTTCGTGGTGAGGGCGTTGAGCAGCAGGCGGATCGCGGCGACACGGCGTTCTTTGCCGGGGAGGCGGTCGAGCGCGCATTCGGGATCGGTCGGCGGGCCGAGATGAGTGCAGCCGCGGGGGCAGTCCTCGATGGCGGCCGCCAGGTCGTCGAAGGCGGCGATGACGTCGTCGGGGGTGATGTGGGCCAGGCCGAAGGAGCGGATACCCGGTGTGTCGATGACCCACCCGCCGTTCGGCAGCGGCAGGGCCACGGATTGGGTCGAGGTGTGTTTGCCCTTGCCCACCCCCGAGACCTCGCCAACGGCCCGTTCCGCTTCCGGCACAAGCCGATTCACCAAGGTCGATTTGCCGACGCCGGAGTGGCCGATGAAGGCGGTGAGTTTCCCGTCCAAGATGTCGAGGACCGGCTCGATGGGATCGTCGACACCGCCGTAGATGATGGTGATCTCGAGATCGTCGAAGGCGGAGGCGAATTCGGATTCGGCGGCCAGATCGTGTTTGGTCAGGCACAGAATCGGTCGCAGCCCGCCTGCGTACGCGGCGACCATAGCGCGTTCGACGAATCCGGTGCGCGGGGGCGGGTCGGCGAGGGCAACCACGATGAACAGTTGTTCGGCGTTGCCCACCACGATGCGTTCGAAGGGATCGGTGTCATCGGCGGTGCGGCGCAGCACCGTCGTGCGGTCGGCCACCCGGACGATGCGCGCGAGCGTATCCGATTTCCTGGACAGATCCCCGACTATGTCGACCTGATCGCCGACCACGATCGGGGTGCGCCCGAGTTCGCGGGCGCGCATCGCCACGACGCGTCGGTCGGGATCACCCTCCAGCACGCACCCCCATCGGCCGCGATCCACCGAAACCACCATCGCGGCCTCGGCGTCGTTGTGCCGCGGCCTGGTCTTGGTGCGGGGACGCGAACTCTTGCCGGGACGGACCCGCACATCGGTCTCGTCGTAACTGGCCGCCTTACGGCTCATAGCCGCGCCTCCCCGGCGCCCGGCCCGCAGACCGACGGCGCGGTGCGGACGCCGCGCTCGTTCAGCGCGCCACTCCGGGTCCGGATAACGCCGTATCGAGCATCCGCTCCCACAGTGCCACGAAATTCGGCAGGGTTTTGGCGGTGGTGCCGATATCCTCGATCTCGATACCGGGCACGCGGAGTCCGAGAATCGCGCCTGCGGTCGCCATGCGGTGATCGGCATAGGAATGCCAACGGCCGCCGTGCAATTCGGCGGGAACGATCTCCAACCCGTCCTCGGTTTCGGTCACCGCGCCGCCGAGTCGGTTGATCTCGGTGGACAGCGCCGCCAGCCGGTCGGTCTCGTGTCCGCGCAGATGCGCGATTCCGCGCAGCCACGACGGGGAATCGGCGAGCGCCGCGAGCGCGGCCACGGTCGGGGTCAATTCGCCGACATCGTGCAGATCGATATCGATACCGGCCAGCCGCTCCGGCCCGTGCACGGTGAGCACCCCGTCGAAGACGCGCGCCTCCGCGCCCATGCGTACCAGGATCTCCCGAATCACGTCACCCGGCTGGGTGGTGAGCCGCGGCCAGTGCGGAATGCTGACCTCGCCGCCGGTGACGGCCGCGGCGGCCAGGAACGGTGTCGCGTTGGACAGATCCGGTTCGATCTCCCAGTCAACGGCTCGGATCGGGCCGGGCCGCACGGTCCAGGTCTGCGCCTTGCGGCTGTCGGCGGGAGCGTCCACCTCGACGTCGGCGCGGCGCAGCATCTCCACCGTCATCTCGATATGGGGCATCGATGGCAGCGCCTTGCCGTCGTGGTGGACCGTCAGCCCCTCGTCGAAGCGTGCGGCCGAGAGCAGCAGGCCGGATACGAATTGGGACGAACCCGACGCGTCGATGGTGACCGAGCCGCCGCGCAGCGCACCCTTGCCGTGCACGACGAAAGGCAGTGCGTCGCCGTCGATTTCGGCTCCGAGTCTGCGCAGCGCGTCGAGGATGGTGCGCAGGGGGCGTGCTCTGGCCTGCGCGTCGCCGTCGAAGGCGACCTCGCCCGCCGCCAGCGTCGCGACCGGCGGCAGAAAGCGCATCACCGTGCCCGCCAGGCCGCAGTCCACCGAGCCGCCGCCGAGCGGTGCGGGGACGACGGTGAGGGTCTCGTCGTCGCCGGAGATATCGGCGCCGAGCGCGCGCAGCGCCCCGATCATCAGATTGGTATCCCTGCTGCGCAGCGCACCGGTGATCGTCGACGGACCGTCCGCCAGCGCCGCCAGGATCACGGCGCGGTTGGTAATGGATTTGGAACCGGGCAGGGTGACGGTCGCGTGGACTGGGACATCGACATGGGGCGCTGGCCAATAAGTCACAGGTCCATCTTCGCCCATCAACGGACCGGACACGCGGGCGGTCGTGAACTGGCCGGTAATGTCGGCCGTGACGCCCGGCGCCGCGACGACTCGCGAGTCGCCGACAGACGAGCGGGGCGCGGGATGGTGCTCCCGCGCCCCGCTCGGCGTCATCGGTCCCGACGACCTACTTGTGGCGTCCATGCAGGAACGGCACCATCTTGCGCAGCAATTTCATGGTGGAGTCGGTCCGCGAGTAGCTGAGCAACGCCATACCGGGAATCGTGAAACGCTGCACCGCGATCGAGTGCGGGCGGGAGAATTCCCGCAGGCCCGGCTCGCCGTGGATGCGGCCGATGCCGGAGTCGCCGACTCCGCCGAAGGGCAGTCCGGCGATCGCGGCGAAGGCGAGAACCGAGTTCACCGAGGTGGCGCCGACGCGCAGTCTGCGCGCGATCGCCAGGCCGTTGTTCTTGGAGTAGACCGCCGAGGACAGGCCGTATTTGGAGTTGTTGGCCAGCCGTACCGCCTCGTCGACGCCGTCGACGGTGCGGATGGTGACGGTCGGGCCGAAGGTCTCCTCGGCCACGGCCTCGGAATCCTCGTCGACGTCGAGAAGGACGACCGGCTCGATGAACGGTCCCTTGATCGACTCCGGGCCGCCGAGCACCGCGGTGCCGCCGTTCTTCAGCGCGCTGTCGATATGGCGGCGGACGATATCGATCTGGCTGGGCATGGTCATCGGGCCGTAATCGGCCTTGTCATCGGATCCCGGCTTGATGTCCTTCAGGATCCGCTTGACCTCGGCGACGAATTCGTCGCGCACCGAGCGATCCACGTACACCCGCTCGACGCCCGCGCAGGTCTGGCCGCTGTTGGCGGTGGCGCCCCAGGCGACCGCGTCGGCGGCGGCCTTGACGTCCGCGTCACTCGCGACGATCACCGCGTCCTTGCCGCCGCATTCGAGCAGCACGGGGGTCAGGGTCTGCGCGGCGGCGGCCATGATCCGCTTGCCGGTGGCGGTGGAACCGGTGAAGGCGATCTTGTCGACACCGGAGGCGACCAGTGCCGCGCCGGTGGCGCCGTAGCCGTTGATGGTTTCGAAAACGCCCTCGGGCAGTTCGGGATTGGCCTTCTTGAACGCCTGGGACAGGAAGTTGCCGATACCGGTCGAGTACTCGCTCGGCTTGAAGACCACGGTATTGCCCGCGGCCAGCGCGTAGGCGATCGAGCCGTTGGGGGTGTAGACCGGGTAGTTCCACGGCCCGATGACGCCGACGACACCGAGCGGGCGCTGCTCGAGACGCGCCGTGAAGTTGGACATGAGAGCGCCGGGGGAGACCTTCTTCGGCGAGAGCAGCTTCTTGGCGTTCTTGGCCGCCCAGGCGATGTGCTCGAGTGCGAGCATCAACTCCAGGAAGGCGTCGTCGATGGGCTTGCCGTTCTCCTTGTGGATGAGCGAGCAGAATTCGTCGGCATCGGCGACGAGCCTGCTCGACCAGCGCAGCAGATGTTTGCGGCGGTCGTCGAAACTCAGCGATCCCCAGGTGGAGGCCGCGGTGCGGGCCTTGTCGACGGCCGCGCGCACCGCGTCCTCGTCGGCGATCGTGTAGGTCGCGATGACCTCGCCCGTCGCCGGATCGACCGACGTCAGCGCCGTCTCGGGGGCGGTGGGTGTGGTCTCGGTTGTTGTCACTATCGGACTCTCCTCTTACCTGTGGTGCGGCCGGTCGGTGCGCGTGCCGGTGCGGAGGGTGTGATCCAACCCATCCGTTGAGAGAATGCTAAGCCAAAACTCTCACCAGGTCACCACAATGCTCCTATTGCCCCGGAGTTGTCACCGCCGGGTGGCAGGATCGAGATATGTGCGGACGATATGCCACGACCACGGATCCGGGCAGGCTGGCCGTCGAATTGGACGCCATCGACGAAACCGGGAGTGGGGAGCAGGCGACGTCGGGCGGATTCGCCAATTACAACGTCGCGCCGACCACCCAGGTCCTCACGGTCGTCGAACGCCACGATCGCGAACATCCCGATGCCGATCCGACATTACGGATCCGCCGTATGCGCTGGGGTCTCATCCCGGTCTGGACCAAGGTCGCCGAGCCGGGGGTTCCCGTCAAAGGCAAACCGCTGTTCAACGCGCGCGCGGATAAGGCGGCGACCACCGCGTCCTTCCGTGACGCCGTGAAATACCGGCGTTGCCTGGTGCCGATGGACGGCTGGTACGAATGGCTCGTCGAACCGGACGCGGTCGGGGGCGCGAAGGGGAAAGTCGCGAAACATCCGTATTTCATGTCGAATGCGGACGGGTCCCGGCTCTATATGGCGGGTCTGTGGTCGGTCTGGCGGGATCGCTCGCTGCCGGAGAGTTCGCCGCTGCTGTCGTGCACGATTCTCACCACCGACGCGGTCGGCGATCTGACCGCGATCCACGACCGCATGCCGCTGCCGATGCCGCGCGAGCACTGGGACGCCTGGTTGGATCCGGATCATCCCGCGCCCAGCGAACTGCTGGAGACGCCGACGCCGGAATCGGTGGCGGGCATCGTCGCGCGGCCAGTCTCGCCGCTGGTGAACAGCGTCAAGAACAACGGACCGGAATTGCTGGCCGCCGTGGACGGCGTCGCCGCGGAGAAGGCCGGGCAGATCCGCCTGCTGTGATCTCCCGGCCCCTCGGTGCGCGACTATCGGCTCAGCGGCGTTTCACAGTGAGCATTGCACGGCGTCGGTCGCGATATTCAGGCCGCATTTGACGACGCCGGATATCAGATCGATCACCTCGGAGGCGAGTCCGCCGCCGAATTTCTCGGCCTTCTTCGCCCTGTCCTCTTCCAGGGTGCGGGGTTTACTCGGCGCGCCGCCGCCGAGTCCCGCGAACGGGGAATCGCCCTGTGTTACCTGCGGGGCGGCGGTGGCGACCGGGGTGAGTGCTGTCGAACCGAGGCCGAGAACTGCCGCCCCGGCCAGGGCGACGACCACGGTGCGCAGACGTTGGTGCCGGAACATTTCGCATCACATCCTCGGGGTCGGACCAATCGGACCTTGCTGAGACCGGTAACGCTTCGAATCGGGTAACGCCGCAGATCAGTAACGCACATTCGCGCGCGTGTGGCGCGCGACCGCGCCGGGCGAGGGCGATACTCGTGCGCTGAAACCGGTCGCGACGCGGGTTCAGGCGGTGATGGGCGCGGTCACCGCGGCGGTGAGCCTGATCAGATCCGCCGGGGCCACTTCGATCTCCAGTCCGCGCTTGCCCGCGCTGCACAAGACGCGATCCCAGGTCAGGGCCGAGGCGTCCACCACGGTCGGCAGCGGTTTGCGCTGCCCGAGCGGTGAGATCCCGCCGAGTACGTAGCCGGTGCTGCGTTCGGCCGCGGACCTGGCCGCCATCACCGCCTTGGGTGCGCCGAGTGCGGCAGCGGCGGCCTTGAGCGACAAGGTATTCGGTACGGGAACGACAGCCACGGCCAGCTTGCCGGTGGACAGTTCGATCACCAGGGTCTTGAAGATCTGGGCGGCTTCGACGCCGAGTTGCGCGCCGAGCGCGTCGACGGCTTCGGCGCCGTAGGAGTCGCGGCGCGCATCGTGTTCGTACGCGTGGACTCTATGGTCCACCCGCGCCGAGGACAGTGTGCGGATCGCGGGAGTCGAGGCGCCTGCCATGCCGGTCACCTTAGTTGCGGTGGTGGCGGATTCCGCAACGGATTTTCACTCTGACCGGCCAACGGCTGGGAACACAGCCGGGGCGGCGCATGTTGCACACCGATGTAGAGCGCACCGGGATCCGCAGCGGCGGACCGAGCGCCAGGCGCGGGAGCGGCGGGATTGCGCCTCCTCGCCGGTGATATCGAGTCGTATGACGTGAAGGGAGATGTCGGTGCCCGTACTGCTCGACGAACGCCCGGTCTTGACCGTGGCGCCGCCGTCGGACCCGCGATTGCCCTCCGATCCGAATGTGCCGGTAGATTTGGCAGGTACGCCGATCGAAGGGACAGGTGTGACGAGCGACGATGACGTGGTGACCGAGGGCACGGTCGGCGCCGCGCGCGGCGACGATGCGGCAACCGACCGGGCGGCCGCACCGGTCGACGAGGCCGAGCTGGCGCGGCGGTTCGAGCGCGACGCGCTCCCGCTGCTCGACCAGCTCTACGGCGCTGCCCTGCGCATGACCAGGAATCCGGCCGACGCTGAGGATCTGGTGCAGGAGACTTACGTCAAGGCGTTCCAGGGCTTCAAGTCGTTCAAGGAGGGCACCAATCTGCGTGCCTGGCTCTACCGGATCCTGACCAACACCTACATCAACTCCTATCGCAAGAAGCAGCGCCAGCCCGCGCAGTACCCGACCGACGAGATCACCGACTGGCAGCTGGCCGCCACCGCGGAGCACACGTCGACGGGTCTGCGTTCGGCCGAGGTCGAGGCGCTGGACGCATTGCCCGACGACGACATCAAGGCCGCGCTGCAGGAGCTTCCGGAGGAATTCCGGATGGCCGTCTACTACGCCGATGTCGAAGGTTTCCCGTATAAGGAAATCGCCGACATCATGGGCACTCCCATCGGTACCGTGATGTCCCGGCTGCACCGCGGACGTAAGCAACTGAAGGGCTTGCTCGCCGATGTGGCGCGCGAGCGTGGGTTCAATCGGGGCGAGCGCCAGGAGGTCAAGCAGTGAGCGAACAGCGGGACCCCGATATGGAACTCGACTGCACGGCGGTCATCGCCGACGTGTGGCTGATACTCGACGGTGAATGCGACGAGTCGACCAGGGCTCGGCTGCAACATCATATGGACCACTGCTCGCCCTGTATCGAGGCATACGGCATCGAGGAGAAGATCAAGGGTCTGCTGAGCCGCAAATGCGGCGGCGACCGCGCCCCGGATTCACTGCGGGACCGGCTGACCCTCGAAATTCGCAAATTGGTCACGGTGACCAGGATCGAGACCACCGAGGCCTGAGCCGGTTCCGGAAACACTCGAAAACAATTGAGCGGCCCGCTCCTCCGCGAGGAAGAGCGGGCCGCTCGGTTGTTCTCGGCAGCTGCCTCGGCTCAGGCGTTCGGCCGCTTGCCGTGGTTGGCCGCGTTTCCCTTGCGGCTGCGCTTCTTACGTCCGCGCTTACCCATAAGTAGACCTCCTTCTGATTGAAGGCCATTCTTTCATGTGTGGTTGGCTGTAGCTTCAGCGGATACAGGCCGAACCGAGTGAATGAGGTGTCATGGCTGAGGAAGTACGCGCGGAGATGGTGTCGACGGTCCTGACGGTCGAGGTAACGGTGGGCGAGAAGGTCGCGATCGACCAGACCCTTGTCCTGCTCGAATCGATGAAGATGGAGATCCCCGTCCTCACCGAGATCGAGGGTGAGATCACCTCGATCGCCGTCGAGCCCGGTCAGGTGCTCCAACAGGGCGATCTGATCGCCGTGATTTCCTGAGCGAACAGATCCGACGTGTCGACACTGAGTGAGTTGCTCGCCGAACATACCGATCTACCCGGCGTCGCCGTCGACCATCTGCAACGGGTGGTGGGCGATTGGCAGTTACTCGCCGATCTGTCCTTCGCCGATCTGCTGCTGTGGGTCGGCGCCGGACCGATCACCGACGGCGCGGATATCGTCTGCGTCGCCCAGTGTCGCCCGACCACCGCGGCCACGGCCCACATCGAGGACATGGTCGGCACCACCGCACTGAACAGCGATCATCCCCAGGTCTTCGACGCGTTGCTGACCGGGAGGATCGTCCGCGCTGACAGCGATGTGGAGGCCGAGGGCGTCTATCACCCGCATCCGGTGCACGCGGTGCGCGAGGCCATCCCCGTGCGATGCGGCGACGACGTGATCGCGGTGCTGAGTCGCGATACCGACATGCAGCGTTCCCGGGTGCGCAGCACGCTGGAGATCGCCTACCTGGCCTGCGCCGACGACCTGTGCCAGATGATCGCCGACGGCACCTTCCCCACCACCGAGGACCGTGCCGCCACCCATTCCAGTCCGCGCGCGGGCGACGGTTTCATCCGGCTCGATACCGAGGGCATCGTGGCCTACGCGAGCCCCAACGCGTTGTCGGCCTACCACCGGATGGGTTTGCAGAGTGATCTGGCGGGGCAGGATCTCGCCGTCACCACCCGTTCGCTTGTCACCGACCCGTTCGACGCTCAGGAAGTAGTCGGCGATATCCAGGCGGCGCTGGCCGGGCGTACCGGTCGGCGTATGGAGGTCGAGGCGCGCGGCGCGACGGTGCTGTTGCGCACCCTGGTGCTGCGCCCCCACGGTGAACTGGCGGGCGCGGCGGTGCTGGTCCGCGATGTCACCGAGGTGAAGCGGCGGGACCGGGCGCTGCTCAGCAAGGACGCGACCATCCGTGAGATCCATCACCGGGTGAAGAACAATCTGCAGACCGTCGCCGCGTTGCTGCGGTTGCAGGCCCGTCGCACCGAGAACGAGGAAGCGCAGGTCGCGTTGACCGAATCGGTGCGCCGTGTGACCTCCATCGCCTCGGTGCACGAGATGTTGTCCATGTCGGTGGACGAAGAGGTGGATCTCGACGAGGTGGTGGATCGGTTACTGCCGATCATGGCCGATGTCGCCACCGTGCACACCACCCGGATCAAGGTGCGCCGCGCGGGTTCGCTCGGGGTGTTCTCCGCCGAACGAGCCACGCCGCTGGTGATGGTGCTCACCGAATTGGTGCAGAACGCCATCGAGCACGCCTTCGATTCGGGCGAAAACGGCACGGTGACAATACGTTCCGAGCGTTCGGCGCGCTGGCTCGACGTCATCATCAGCGACGACGGCCGCGGCCTGCCGCCCGGTTTCAGCCTGGAGGCCTCCGACCGGCTCGGCCTGCAGATCGTGCGCACTCTCGTCACCGCCGAATTGGGCGGTTCCATCGGCCTGCATCCCGGCGCGGATGTGGGCACCGACGCGGTATTGCGCGTTCCGCTCGGGCGCCGTTCCGGCCGCTGATTTCCCTGCCGCTTTCCCGAATTACGGCCGCTGTACGGCGGTAGGGAAATAAACGAGCCCGGCACCTTGGAAGGGTGCCGGGCCGAAATGCGTTGGCGGACCGGGCTGAATGGTCCGTCGAACGCTGATCGTCGAAATCAGACGACGGTGCGGGTGCGGGTGCGCGCGTTGCGACGCTTGAGCGCGCGGCGCTCGTCCTCGCTCATACCGCCCCATACGCCGGCATCCTGCCCGGACTTCAGGGCCCAGGAAAGGCAGTCGGCGGTTACGGGGCAGCGAGCGCAGACCAGCTTGGCATCGGCGATCTGCGCGAGTGCAGGACCACTGTTCCCCACCGGGAAGAACAGCTCGGGGTCCTCATCGCGACAGATGGCCTTGTGGCGCCAGTCCATTCCTCTGCTCCTTTGCTGGGCGCCACAAGGGCGCCTATGGTTTCTGGTTTGTTCACTTGTGCGACTCGAATGTTTCCGCACGGTTGCTTGTGAATGCTTTCACGAACACCGTAGATGTCAATAGCTCTGCGGCGCACCGTGGGGAAGCTCACGCTCTCAAAGTCCCCGCATAGGGGGCCTGCCCGGTCCTTTGTACTCGCTCCCGGGGGTTTTTGCAGCACAACCACGATGTTTTCGGCGACGATCGGTCACCGGGAAGGGCGTGGCGCGACGACTTCCAGCACGTCGGGCACCGAGGTGAAATCCACCACGTTGCGTTTTCCGATGAAATCGCCATCGATTTGCAGGCCGACGGGTTCGGCTGTCTCGACGCGCACCGATGGCACATCGTCTTCGCGAAACAAATTGTGCGCCTTAGGATTTCCATTCGGCGCGAGCAACTGGCGGGCCAGCAACAGAGTTGGCAGGACCGACATGGACCGTACGGCGAACACGCCGAGCCCGGTCTCGAATGTCGTCCCCGGGTTGGTGCGCACCGGGGTCGAGTTCAGGTAGGTCCACGGGCTCGCGTTCGTTATGAAGGCGTAATGGACCTCGTCGACCGGCTCGAATCCGGGGATTTCGATCCGGATGGTCGGCTGCTTACGCTTTGCCCGGAAGAATTGTCGCACAGTTGTTCGAATATAGCGGGCGGGGGTGGCGGCATGGCCGTTCGCGCGACTGGCGTCTATCGCCTCGCACACATCGGCGTCGAGTCCGACACCCGCGCTGAAGGTGAACCAGCGATCGTCTGCGAGCCCGAGACTGATTTTGCGATCGCGCTCCAGGGTCAGCAGATCAATCAATTGATTCGTCGCCGTCACCGGATCGGGGGAAATTCCGAGTGCGCGCGCGAAGACATTCGCCGAACCGCCGGGGATCACGCCGAGGCGGGGCAGCCAGGCCTGACCGTCGTTCAATTCCGGCAGCGGCAGGAAACCGTTGATGGTCTCGTTGACCGTCCCATCGCCGCCGTGTACGACGATCAGATCCATCTCGTTGGTCGATGCCCACTGGGCTAATTCCGCAGCGTGTCCGCGATGCTGGGTGTGCGCAACCGTGAGTTGGGTCCGGCTCTCCAGCGCGTGCGCCAGCAGATCCCTGGTCGCCGGCGTCGTCGAGGTGGCATTCGGATTCACGATCAGCAGCGTCCGCACGCTGGCAGCCTAATCGGAGGCGGCGGCAGGTCTGAAAAGCCACTGCCCGGTCGCGCTGCCCCGGTCCCACTGCTCACCCCCGAGGGCTCCTCGTAGGCTGGGCGCGTGGTTGACAGTGGCGAGAATGCGGGTTCGGCGCGGGTGCCGACGACGGTGCGTGGTGCGGGGGCCCTGGTGGCCATCGAAGGCGCGGTCGCGGTGGCCACCGCCGTCGTGCTGGTGGTGCGCGGACTGCTCGGACACGATCAGACGCAGGCCAGCGGCTACGGCACGGCCGCCTGGTTCGGCATCCTCGGCGGCGCGGTGCTGGCCGCGGGCATCGGTCTGCTGCTCGGTCAGCGATGGGGCAGGGCCATCGCGACCATCGCTCAGATCCTGCTGCTCCCGGTCACCTGGTCGCTGCTCACCGATTCCCATCAGCCGGTGCTCGGCGCGCTACTCGGCATCGTGGTGGTCGGTGCGCTCGCGCTGTTGTTCGCACCCGCGTCCAATCTCTGGATGGCCCAGCAATACGGCGTCGATCCCGAATAGGCGCGTCAGCCCGCGACGCCAGCACGGCGGACCATGGCCTCGCGCAGCGCTCGGCGGCACATCTGATCGGCCCGGCGGGTTGTCTCGGGTTGGCGGTAGTGCGGGGTGAGCGCGAGCACTTGGGCGCACGCGGTATCCAGGCCGATCAGATGGCCCACCGAGACGAATAGCGGCTTCACCCCGGTTCGGGTCCGCAGCACCCGTCCCACCACCTCGCCGTCGATGCGGATATCCCCGGCGGCGCCGCGTTCGGGCCCGGGCTCGGCGTAGTCGCCCCAGGCGTTCTTTGCCACGCCGATGGTCGGGATGCCCGCCAGGATGCCGAGGTGGCACGCCAAACCGAAACGGCGAGGATGGGCGATGCCCTGACCGTCGCAGATCAGCAGATCCGGTGTGGCGTCCAGCTTTTCGAGGGCGGCCAGCGCGGTCGGCAGTTCGCGGAATGCGAGCAGGCCCGGCACATACGGGAAGGTCGCCGTGCCGAGCACCACGGTCGAGGCGACGGTCTCGAGGGTATGCGCGTCCAGTGCCACCGCAGCCGTCGCGACCATGCCGGAATCGTCGTAGGCCGAGTCGACGCCTACGACGGTGCGGAAATCCGGGGGTTTCGGATCGGTCGCGTCGACCAGAGGCCGCAACTCGTCCTGCAGGGCCATCGCCTCGGGCGCGCTGTTCGGCCAACTGTCCGGCTGCGTGACCTTCATCGGCGTCCTCGCATTCGGTGGTGCGGACTTTCGGTGGTGCGGAACTTCGGTGGTGCGATCTCTTGTCCCACCGTACAACTCGGCGATCCGTCAGGGCGCCTGCCGCGCCAGCTCGCGCAATGCCTCCCCCGTGAGGCGATAACCGACCCAGGCGTCCTGGCTGACCGCGCCGATGGATTCGTAGAACTCGATGGAGGGGGTGTTCCAGGTGAGCACGGACCAGTCGACGCGGCTGTAGCCCCTGTTCACGGCCTCCTCGGCCAGTGCGGCGAGCATCGCCCTCCCGTACCCCCTGCCGCGCGCCCACGGCGTCACGTACAGATCCTCCAGGTAGATGCCGAACACACCGTTCCAGGTGGAGAAGTTCAGGAACCAGATGGCGCAGCCGACGATCTCCGATCCGTCCTCGGCCACATGCGCGAACAGCGCGGGGGACGGACCGAACAATGCGGTGTGCAACTGCTCCGTCGTCAGAGTGCACTGGTCGCTCGACTTTTCGTATTCGGCGAGACCGTGGACGAGACCGACGAGTGCCGGTACGTCGGCCTCGGTGGCGCGACGAATCCCGGCATTACTCGGATGTTTCACGATTCTTCTCCGTTCGATACGGGAAAAATGTTGTGCGCCAATATCGTCCGAATGTCGTACTGGTATCCCAGCACGGTGGTCGCGGCGGTGGACAGGAAGAAGCGGCGGCCTTCGCGTACCTCGAACTCGGCCCAGCGGGCGATCAGCACGCGCGAGAAGTGGCCGTGCCCGACCAGGATCACATCCCGCTCGGGCAGCACCGGAGCCACCGAGGCGAGCACCCGATCGGCTCGTGCTCCCACCTGTGCGGCCGACTCCCCGCCGGGAACCTCGCCGGTGAAGATGGTCCAGCCCGGCGCGGTTTCGCGGATCTGCGGGGTGGTCAGCCCCTCGTAGTCGCCGTAATCCCATTCGGCCAGATCGTCGTCTATCGTCGCGTCGGCGAGACCGGCGAGTTCCGCGGTGCATACGGCGCGAAGACGGGGACTTGTCAACACCAGCGGGTCCCGCAGCGCCAGATCCGCGATCAGCGGTCCGGCGGCCCTGGCCTGCGCCTCGCCATAGGGTGTGAGCGGGCGATCGGTGCGTCCGGTGTGGCGGCGCTCCCTCGACCAGGTGGTCTCCCCGTGTCGAAGCAGCACCAGCCTGGCATCGTCGAGTGCGGACATGCCATCCATCATGATCGCCACGTCGACGGACCGCAGCGACCGGGGGGCATGCCTCAACCGAGGGCGTACAGGACCGGGCCGCGCTTCTCCAGGACGGTGGCGCCGAGCACCGCGACGGAGACAGGGGAGTTGTCGTAACCGGGCCGCTGCACCGGTATGCGGGCGATCTCCGCGCCGGAGGACGGATCGAGCGCGGCGATGCCCTCGCCCACCGGCATGAGCACCTTGCCCGCCATCATCGCCGGTGTGCCGATCGCGTTCGGGGCGGCCCAGAGTGGATCGAAGGTGCTGCCGTTCAAGGCGATCAGACTGTTGCCGGTGAAGACGAACGAGGTCGAGCCGAGCCTGACGGCGGCCGCGGTCTCACTCAACGGCGCGGACAGCTGTTGCACCACAAGCGGATTACCATTTCCGTCGTATACGGCGAGTCGGGGCGGCGTGACTTCGCTCGCAGCCGTTGACGTTCCACCGGGCAGATAGAGGAGAACGCGGCTGTCGGACACCGCGAGCACCCGCGCGTCGGGGGAATCGGCGCCCGCTCCGGACAGGACGTGCGAGCCGTACTCCTCGGGGACCGTATTGTCCTTCGGCGCGGGGTTGAGCACCGTCAACCGATCGGCGGGATCCTGCGGGCAGCGTTCCACCACGGCCAGCCGGGACGGGCTCGAACCCGCTGAGAGCAGATCGCAATCCGAGCGCGGTTGGGTCTTCACATTCATCAGAGCGTCGACGTACCCGTATTCGATGGTGCGCACCAGATCGGAGCGCCACATCTCCAGCCGCTCCGGTCCCCGCGCCAGCACGTAGGTGCCGTCGACCGACAGCCGCACCGTGGGATCCATGTAGCTGCTGCGTGAGGTGCGCCGCTCGCCGGACTCCCCGGCGAGCAGCGTCGCCTGACTGCATCCGCGCTGATCCCGATACACCGCCAGCACCATGGCGAACTGCGATTCGACCCCGCACAGCGGCATATCCCGCCGATACCGCCATACCTGCGCGCCGGTCAACGGATCGCGCCCGGTGACCGTGCCGTCGTTACCCGTGACAGCCACGCCGCTCGAGGTCAGCGCTCTCGACGTCGCGGCGTCGGCGGCATGCCACAGTTCCCGCAGCGTGCTGGGCAACTGATCCGCGGTGGGCGGCGCCGACACGGGTGTCGGCGCCGTCACCGATTCGGTTCCGGTCGCATCGCCGCGCGCCCACACCGCCAAGGCCGCGAGCAGTACGAGGACGGCTATCGCGACCGCGGAGATGATGTCGGCGCGCGTTCGCCGCTCGGGTGCGAGCACGATTGCGAGAGTAGCGGATCCGCCGAACTATGCCGAAGCGGTTGCCGCCGAGGCGGTGACCACGTCCTCCTGCTCGGCCTTGCGACTACGCCGCCGCCGTGGTTGCTCGCCCGCCGCGGCCTCCGTGGTGCCGTCGCTGCTCGCCGAAACGTCGGTGGTCGCGGCGGTCGCGGCGGTCGTGCGGGTGCGACGACGTTTCACCGGTGTCTCGATCTCGGTCGACGCGCCCGAATCGCCCGCGGCAGCGTCGGTGGTCTCGGCGGTTTTCCGAGTCCGGCGGCGCACCGTCGTCTCCGTCGTCTCCGTCGTCTCCGTCGTCTCCGTGGCCTTCGTAGCCTTCGTGGCCTCTGTGGTCTCGGTGGCCTTCGTGGCCTCTGTGTCCTCGGCGGCCTCGGCGACGTCGTCGGTGGCGGTCGCCTTCTTGCGGCTGCGCACGGGTTTCGCGGCAGCCTCGGTTTCGCCGTCGGTATCGGTGGCGACCGCGGCCTTGCGGCTGCGCACCGGTTCGGCCGGTGCCTCACCTTCGGTCCCGGCCGCCTTCTTACGGGCGCGGACCGGTTTGGCCGCCACCTCGGTTTCGCCCTCGATCGTCGTGGCCTTGCGGCTACGGCTGCGGACGGGTTTGGCCGCGGCCTCGGTTTCGCCGTCGGCCGCCGCGACTGTCGTCGCCTTGCGGGTGCGCCTGCGAACGGGCTTGTCCGCCGGAGCGTCGTCGGCGACGGCCGTGGCCTCGGTGGTGCTGTCGGCGACGGCCGTGGCGTCGGGGCTGTCCGCGACCACCGCGGTCTCGGTGGTGCTGTCGGCGACGGCCGTGGCGTCGGCGTCATCGGCGACCATCGTGGCTTCGATGGTGCTCTCGGCGACGGCCGTGACTTCCGCCGCGCGGTCTGCGACGGTCACCGCTCCGGCAGAGCTGTCCGCGCCGGTGGCTGTACGCGTCGAGTCGTCGGCGAGAACGGTCGGCGCGGCCGTGTCGACGGTGACTGCCGCGGTCACGGCGGTTCCGTTCGAGACCACATCGCTGACCGGGGCCCCACCGGCGTCCGCCGTGCTGTTGTCGGTATCGACGGCGATGTCCTGACCCGTCACATCCTCACCGGAGGACCTGCGACGCCGACGGCGGCGTCGCGTTGGCTGCTCACCGGCCGTCTCACCGGAAGGTTCTTCGGTGTGATCGACCGAGGTGACCTCGGCGACGCCAGTACTCGCGGCGGTCTCCTGGTCCCCGCCCGAACGCCGGCGGCGACGTCGACGGCGCGGCTGAGCGCCCTCGTCGGATTCGCCTTCGGCAGTCGCCTCGGCGCCGTTCTCGGTGCCGGTGGTCTCGACCCCATCGATCGGCTCCCCGGCGCGGGTGCGCCTGCGGTTGCGCTTGCGCGGGGTGCGCGCGGGACGCTCGACGGTTTCGGAATCCTCGTCGCGGACCACCGGCTTGGCGGTCTTGCGGACGGTGCCGGTCACGCCTTCGGGAATACCCAGGTCCGCGAACAGGTGGGGTGAGCGCGAATACGTCTCGAGCGGTTCCGGCATGCCGAGGCCGAGCGCCTTGTCGATGCCGGCCCAGCGGTTCAGTTCATCCCAGTCGATCAGCGTGACCGCGACGCCCGTGCGTCCGGCCCGGCCGGTCCGCCCGATCCGGTGGACGTAGGTCTTCTCGTCCTCGGGGCACTGGTAGTTGACGACGTGGGTGACGTCATCGATATCGATGCCGCGCGCCGCCACGTCGGTGGCGACCAGGACGTCGATCGCGCCCTTGCGGAATTTGTTCAGCGCCTTCTCCCTGGCGATCTGCCCGAGATCGCCGTGGACGGCCCCGACCGCGAATCCGCGCTCGGCCAGTTCGTCGGCGACTTTCTGGGCGGTCCGCTTGGTGCGGGTGAAGATCATGGTCGCGCCACGGCCTTCGGCCTGCAGCACCTTGGCGATCAACTCGTGCTTGTCCAGCGCGTGCGCCCGGTAGACGAATTGCGCGGTGCGGTCGTGCACGGCGGAGTCGTGCGGCTCCTCGGCCCTGATATGCGTCGGCCGCGTCAGGAAGGTACGGGCCAGGGTGATGATCGGGCCCGGCATGGTGGCCGAGAACAGCATGGTCTGGCGCTTGTCCGGGACCATGGTGAGAATGCGCTCGATATCCGGCAGGAAGCCGAGATCCAGCATTTCATCGGCCTCGTCCAGTACCAGGACGCCGACCTTGCCCAGAATCAGATGATTCTGCTTGGCGAGGTCCAGTAGTCGTCCCGGCGTGCCGACGACGACGTCGACGCCCGTGCGCAACGCCGCGATCTGGGACTCGTAGGGACGTCCACCGTAGATGGAGGCCACCTTCAGCGGTCCCTGGTGATTGGTGAGGTATTTGCTCGCGTTCTCCAGGTCGGAGGTGACCTGGATGCACAATTCGCGGGTCGGCACGATGACCAGTGCCCGCGGCGTGCCGTCCAGCGGTGTCGTACCGGTATCGGCGGTGGCGATACGGTGCAAAAGCGGCACACCGAATCCGAAAGTCTTGCCCATTCCGGTGCGGGCCTGACCGATCAGATCTTCACCGGCCAGTGCCAGCGGGAGGGTCAGTTCTTGAATCGCGAATGTGCGTTCGATGCCGATCTCGCCGAGCGCGCGAACGATTTCATCGCGAACCCCCAATTCGGCGAATTTCGGTGCGGTGTGTGTGTCATCCAGTTCGGCGGTCAACAGGGTGTCGGTGAGACCGGGTTCCTGTTCGACAGTGATCTTGCTCAGGTTCGTGCCTTCCTCGTAATCGCGTCACGCGCGCACGAGGCGTGGGGCGGACCGGTCGGTCCACGACAACCACGTATCCGCCTGTGATACTCACCCGGGCCACTGCCGGACGTCACCAGGGTGCCGTGGATACGGCAGCGACCCGGGACATCGGCGCGGCGCAACGGTGATGCGGATCAGGTGCGCGCACATTTTCCTGACATCGAGAAATTCCGGCTCGGAACCTGGTCGAGGGCCGTCGCAGACCTATCCGCTGGACGCGGTAAAGGCACTGATCCGGCAGCTCCGGTCGAGCGAAATTTTTCGTTGTCCGCAGTGATTGTAGCGTGATATTGTGCACGGCTCGAATTGCCGCCACGGTATTTTTCGGACAAAACTTCGGTTTCATCCGTCGCATCCGCGACGTACGCTGCGGGACATGGCAATTCATCCCGCGCGACGAATCTGGACCACGCTGGAACCGCTCCACGATGTCGTCTATTTCGGCGACGGGATCAGGGCGGCGGGCGTCGCCCTCGGGCTGCGCGGATTCTGGCAGACCTACTTCGCATTCCGGGCCGCGCCGCTGGGGCGGGTGAGCCCGGGCGCGGTGACGGCGGTGTTCGCCGGATTCCATCCGGATATGGTCGGCAGGGCGCTGCCCGACGCCTGGTCGAGAACCTCGCCGCGGCGTTGTCTGGAGGCCAGGTCGGCGGCCGCGACCGATGTGTTGCGCACGGCGGGCGCGGACGACGCCGAATGCGCGCGGGCCGTCGAACTGCTGAGGCCAGCGCTACGTGCCGCCGACCCGACCGGACGGCCGCTGTTCGCCTCCAATGCCGAACTGCCCCTCGCCGACGATCCGGTGGCGGCGCTGTGGCAGGTCGCCACCATCCTGCGTGAGCATCGCGGCGACGGGCATGTGGCGGCCCTGGTGGCGGCGGGTGTCTCGGGCGTGCGGGCCCTCGTACTCCAGGTGGCGGCGGACAAGGTGAGCGAATCCGTGGTGCGACCGGCGCGCGGCTGGTCGCCGTCCCAGTGGGCGGAGATTGTCGCGGGTTTGCGCGCCGATGGGCTGGTGACCGGCGAGCCGTCCGAACCGGTGCTCACGGCGGACGGTGCGGCGCTGCTGGAACGGGTGGAGGCCGCCACCGACGACGCGGCGTGGCGCGGTGCGCTGTCGGTCCTGGCCGACGATGCCGTCGGCGACGTGCTGACCTGCCTCGCGCCGCTGGTGCGGACCGTGCGGGCCACGGTGGTTCCGCCCGGCAACGCGGTCGCTATGGGCAAGGAATAGCCGGAAACCGGACTTGCCTGTAACCAGCGGTATCGTCCTGTGAGAGATTCGTGCTGTGAGTCTCGCAGACACCGTCACCCTCGCCGCCCGCAATGCCTGGGCACTCACCTTCGGCCCTGGCGTGCAGGCCCCCGATCCCACCCCGTCGACCGTGCTGTGGGATGAACCCCATCGCCAGTTGCGCCGCTTCGAGGCCGCCGAATCCGACTCTGCCGCAGAGGGGTCCGCTGTCCTGCTGGTTCCACCGCTCGCCGCGCCCGCCACCTGCTTCGATCTGCGTCCCGACCAGAGCGTCGCGCGGTTCCTCCTCGGGACCGGCCGATCGCCCTACCTCGTCGACTACGGCGAGATCACCTTCGCCGACCGCCGCATGGGGTTCGAGCACTGGATCGATGACATCCTGCCCGAGGCGATCCTGCGGACATCCGCCGATCGGGGCGGAGCGCCGGTCGATCTGATCGGCTGGTCACTCGGCGGCACCCTGTCGCTGCTGACCGCCGCCGCGCATCCGCAGCTGCCCGTCCGCTCGATCACCTCGGTCGGCTCACCGCTCGACTACGACAAGATGACCGGGGTTCCCCAGCTGCGCGCTGTCGCCCAGATCACCGGCGGTATCGCCACATCGACCGCGATCCGCGCCGTGGGCGGCGTGCCCGCTCCGCTCACCCGCATCGCCTATCGGGCCACCGCATGGGATCGCGAGCTGAAGCGCCCCTGGTTCGTGGCGAGCAATATCGCGCGCACCGAAACCCTGGCCAGGATGGAGGCCATCGACCGCTTCATGTCTGCGATGCCCGGCTATCCCGGCCGGTTCTACGGCCAGCTGTGGGGCAGGCTGATCTTGAACAACGACATCGGCCGCGGCGTCGTCCAGTTGGGCGCTCGCCGGATCGCACTCGCCGATGTGACCGCGCACGTCCTGCTGGTCGGCGGTCCCGACGATGTCATCACCCCGGCCGCCGCGGTGGAGTCGGGTATGGCGACCCTGACGGGCGCGGCCTCGGTGCGCTACGAGACGGCCCCCGGTGGTCACCTCGGCATCCTCACCGGCGACACCGCGCGCGACACGACATGGAGCTATATCGATAAATTCCTCGCCGAACTGCGGTAGTTCGAAGATCCGATACGTGGAATGTTCGGGTTGGAAACGCTGGGGTAGGAATCCAGGACTACCCTTCGGATACATGGGAACACAGACATCTGCCGCGCTGGGAGTCTCGCCGATCGATTCCGAAATTCTCGCCGCAGACCATCCCGGTGTGACCGACTTGTTCGCGGTGCTCGCCTACGGTGAGATCTCCGCTTTCTATCGGTTGGCCGAGGAAGCCAAGCTGTCCCCGTCGCTGCGCGGCAAGGTCGCCGTCGCGAAGATGGCCGCCGCCGAAATGGAGCATTTCAAATCCCTCGAGGCGGCGCTGGCCGCCATCGGCGCCGATATCTTCGACGCGATGGCGCCGTTCGTCCGGGCGCTCGACGCCTACCATGCCTCCACCGACCCGTCGACCTGGCTGGAATCGATGGTGAAGTTCTATGTCGGTGACGGCATCGCCGCCGACTTCTACAACGAGATCGCGGGTGCGCTGAGCCCCGAGGTCGCCGCCGTCGTCCACGATGTGCTCGCCGAGACCAGCCACTCCGAATTCGTGGTCGAGGAAGTGCGCAGGGCCGTGCGGACCAGCCGTTCCGAGCGTGACCGTCTCACCCTCTGGGGCCGCCGACTGCTGGGGGAGGCGATCACCCAGGCGCAATACGTGATGGCGCAGCGCGACGAACTCACCGACCTGGTCCTCACCGCGACCGGCGACCTCAACGGCATAGCCAACCTGTTCGAGCGTATGCAGGCCAGCCACGCCGAGCGCATGGCCGTGCTCGGACTCTGAGCGCACCGCACCCGGCGCGAGGTGCGGAAAATGCTGTGCCCGTTGATCACTCGTTCACGGCGCGCGATTCGACCAGCCGCAACCCCGGGGCCTGCGCGGCGGTTCTGTCCGTCAGCCAGATGACGATGCTCTGATCCCGGTCGGAGTCGAGGGTCTCGAACGGCACGTCGATCTCACCGTGGACAGGATGGTCGAAGGTGAGTACGCCGGAGCGATGATCGTCGAGGCGGTGCGGCTTCCACCGCTCGGCGAAACCCGGGTTTCGGCGCAGCGCTTCGATCATCTCGCGCACGGTGTCGTCGGCGGGCCAGCGGACCTTGGCCCGATTCAGGGCGGCGGCGACGTAGTCCGCCGCCGCGGGCCAGTCGCGCAGTACGCGCGGCGCCGCCGGATGCATGAAGATGTACCAGGCCAGATTCGGCTTGTCGTTCTCCTCGTCCAACAGACCGAGTGGTGCGAAGAAATCGGCCCAGGCCGGATTCCAGCCGATCACATCGAGACGTCGCCCGACGACGACGGCCGGAGTCGGTTGCAGCGCCCGCAGGATCATCCGCATCGACTCGGTGAGCTGCTCGTCGGCGGATTCCGCTCCGGGACAGCGGTATTCGTGTCCAGAGATCAAAGCGAGCATGGTGAAGTGGTCGCGGGGCGCGCCGGTGAGCAGCAGCGCGTCGGCGAGGGCGTCGACCACCGCCACCGAGGGGTTGGTATCGCGCCCCTGTTCGAGCCGGGCCAGATAATCAGCGCTGACCCCGGCCCGCACCGCGACTTCCTCGCGACGTAACCCCGGCGTCCTGCGCCTCGGAATCCACCACGGCCACCCAGCGACTCGCGGTGGGAGCGTGGACACTCGACACCGCCCACTCCTCGGTCGCCTTCACCATCCGCCACCTCGGGATCTCCAAGGTCCGCGGCGGATTCACTCGTTTCGAGACCGAATTCGTCGTCGACGAGTCCGGTGCGGCCACCCTCGGCGCGACGATCCACCTCGACTCCTTCGACACCGGGAACCCGGACCGCGACAACCACGTCAGAACCGCGGATTTCCTCGACGTCGCCAACCGTCCGACGCTCACCTTCCGCGCACTCGAACCGGTGCGGGTCGCCGAATCCTTCGTGGTCGAGGGCGAGGCGACCCTCGGCGGCATCACCAAACCCGTCACCCTCGACGTCGAATGGGGCGGTGTCCAGGATTTCGGCCCCACGGGGGATCGTCACGCGGGTTTCTCCGCGACCGGCACCATCAAGCGCACCGATTTCGGCGTCGGCGGCCCGTTGCCCGGCATGCTCGGCGACGCGGTGAAGGTCGAACTCGAGATCCAGTTGGTCGAACCGAAGTAGTGCGCTCGGCGCTGTTCGCTGAGAGCGCAGGCGGCCGTCTGCCGCAGCGTCCTCGCCCTGCACTAGCCTGGGATTCGACAGCACAGGACTCTAGGTTCGGAGGTTGGCCGTGGAGGTCAAGATCGGTATATCGGATAGCCCGCGGGAGCTCGTGATCAACAGCTCGCAGACCCCTGACGAGGTCGAGGCGCTGGTCTCCGGTGCGCTGACCGGCGACAGCGGCGTGGTGTCGCTGAGCGACGAGAAGGGCCGCAAGTTCCTGATCCAGGCTGCCAAGGTCGCCTACGTGGAAATCGGCGCACCGAGCGCCGGCCGCGTCGGGTTCGCCGCCGTCTAGTCTCCGCCGCCGAGCGCGGAATCGACAGAGCCCCTGATCCCGACCATCGGGTCGAGCAGGGGCTCTGTCGTATGCCTTGTCGTATGCCTGGGTTGTCGGCCCGGACCTAGGAACCGAGGGTGCGCGGTGTGGTGCTGCCGTCGAGCGGGTGCAGCGGCACGTGGGACAGGCCGCCCCAGGCGAGGGCGACGGTGGTGTCGACGGCCTCGTCCTTCGGGATCGGGCGATCGGCTTCCAGCCAGTAGCGGGCGGTGAACTGGCTCGCGCCGACCAGGCCGACGGCGAGAATGCGCGCCCGGTACGGATCGAGGCCGGAATCATGGGCGACCAGATCGAAGACCGCGTCGACACAGGCCTCGGTGGCCTGCTCGACCCGGCGCTGCACCTGCGGCTCGCTGGTCAGATCCGACTCGAAAACCAGGCGGAAACCCTGCATCTCGTTGTCGACGAAGTCGAAATACGCGGCGACGGCGGCGCGGACACGCTGACGGTTGTCGGTGGTCGAACGCAATGCTTGACGTACGCTCGACACCAGCATGTCGACATAGTTTTGCAGGACAGCCAGGTACAGTTCGAGTTTGCTGGTGAAGTGCTGATACAGCACGGGCTTACTCACTCCGGCGCACTGGGAGATCTCGTCCATGCCCGCGGCGTGGTAACCGCGTAGGACGAACACCTCACTGGCCGCATGGAGTAACTGTTGACGTCGTTCGTCCCGCGGCAGACGAGTGCCGCGCTTGGTCGGCGCCATGGGCTCGGGCGACGTTCTACGGGACGTCGGCCGGTCCACGAGGTCAGTCATTTCGGCTCTCCCAGTCGATTCCCCGGCTAATAGGGATTGTGCACCGGGTATCCCATGAACGATACCCGGTCGTGGCGTCCGTGCGGTTCGGGGATACGCATGTAGTCCACACGGTGAGATATATCGCAGCGAACCCCCGTCGTGTGTCACGTCCCATGCTCCGGATCCGGCGCACTCGTGGCATTCCACCGCCGTCGACTGTGAGAGTCTGGTGTGCGTGACCCACCGTGTCTACCGCCCCGGGCACTCGTCTTCCGCACCTCTTCCCCGCCCAGCGACGGGTGCGATGCCCGTCGCTCCGTTCGCTCCGTGGCCGACGGAACCGTAATGTCGGAATCCGTGCCAAGGCCCGATGCGCAGCCCGGTTCCACGAAGGGGCGGGCGCGCTCCGACCCAGGAGGCCGCGCCGGCGACAGCGGCTCGGCGCCGGAGACGACGCCCCCGCGACTCGACCACGACGGAGTTGTCGGCAGCGGCGGTACCGGAGGCGGCGCAGCCGAAAGTGTCGAGTTGTACGACCCGCTCGGCGTCCACGGCTCGTCCGACCGCTCGCACCAACCACTGCGGGCCCGCTGGGATCCCACCGCTCCCGACGACGGCAGAATTCGATCGCCTCGCCCCGAACGCGATATCAAGAAGCAGAGCGCCCTCGGTCGCTTCATCTCCACATACGGCTGGCGCGCCTACGCCCTACCCGTGCTGTTCGTCGTCACCGTGCTAGTGGTCGTCGACGCGGTGAAAGGCGGACCGGAGGCCATGGGCACGGGCGGGGCCCCCGGATTCGGCAGACTAAGCCCGCGCGCCGCCTCGGCGGGCATCATCGGCGCCCCGCCCGGCGACGGGCATTTCCCGGCCGATCTGCCGACCGGCGCGCTACCCGAGGGCGGCCCGTTCACCGAGCTCGGCGCGGGCACCTGGCATGTGGTGCCCGGCGCGGCGGCCGAATTCGGGGCGGGCGCGGAACTGCACTTCAGCTATACCGTCGAGATCGAGGACGGCATCGACACCTCGGGACTCGGCGGCGACGCCGCGGTCGCCAAAATGGTGGACAGCACCCTGGCCAATCCGAAGAGCTGGTCCCATGACAGGAAATTCGCGTTCCGCCGGATCGACCAGGGTGAGCCCGATTTCCGCATCTCCCTGACCTCGCGTGACTCCACCCGCAAGGCCTGCGGATTCGATATCCCGATCGACTCCTCCTGTTTCAACGCCGATCTGCGGCGCGTGGTGCTGTCCGAGGTCCGCTGGGTACGCGGCGCGCTCGCCTACGAGGGCGATATCGGCTCCTACCGGCAGTATCAGATCAATCACGAGGTCGGCCACGCCATCGGCTACCACCAGCATCAACCCTGCGAAACCGATGGGGGACTCGCGCCGGTGATGATGCAGCAGACATTCGGCACCAGGAACAACGACATCGCCGCCCTCGACCCGGACGGTGTGGTTCCGATGGACGGTAAGCACTGCCGCTTCAACCCCTGGCCCTACCCCCGCGGTTGACGACGCAGGCCCCACCGCGGTCGGGATGGGGCGAGTTCGCGCACCGTGCGCGGGTGCGCGACGATAGAGCGGGAAGAACGGTTCGGTCCTCGGCGTTGCACAGGTGGTCAATGCCGCGTTGTGATCGGCCAATTCGATTCGAGGAGTCCTGGACGTGTCATCACCGAAGGCCCTGCCGCCGCTCGTCGAGCCGGCAGCCGAGCTGTCTACCGACGAGATCGCGCGCTACAGTCGCCACCTGATCATCCCGGATCTGGGTGTCGATGGGCAGAAGCGCCTGAAGAACGCCAAGGTGCTCGTGATCGGCGCGGGTGGACTCGGCTCGCCCGCACTGCTGTATCTCGCGGCGGCAGGCGTCGGCACACTGGGCATCGTCGAGTTCGACGAGGTGGACGCCTCGAATCTGCAACGGCAGATCATCCACGGCGAGTCCGACATCGGTCGTCCCAAGGCCGACAGCGCTCGCGACTCGATCCTCGAGATCAATTCCGGGATCACCGTCAACCTGCACAAGATCCGGCTCGAGCCGGATAACGCGGTCGAATTGTTCCGCGACTACGACCTGATCGTCGACGGCACCGACAACTTCGCCACCCGCTACCTCGTCAACGACGCGGCGGTGCTGGCGGGCAAACCGTACGTCTGGGGTTCCATCTATCGCTTCGAAGGCCAGGTCTCGGTCTTCTGGGAGGACGCCCCCGACGATCGCGGCATCAACTACCGCGACCTCTACCCCGAGGCCCCGCCGCCCGGCATGGTGCCCTCGTGCGCCGAGGGCGGCGTTCTCGGCGTGCTGTGCGCGTCGATCGGTTCGATCATGGTCACCGAGGCGATCAAACTCATCACCGGTATCGGCGAGCCGCTGCTCGGCAGGCTCATGGTGTACGACGCGCTCGATATGAACTACCGGACCATCAAACTGCGCCGCGACCCGGAACGTCAGCCGATCACCGAACTGATCGACTACGAGGCCTTCTGCGGTGTGGTCTCCGAAGAGGGCGTGGCGGCCGCGGCCGGATCCACCATCACCGCGCGCGAACTGAAGGAACTGCTCGACGCGGGCAAGGAGATCGAGCTCATCGACGTCCGCGAGCCGGTCGAATGGGACATCGTGCACATCGATGGCGCGAAGTTGATCCCCAAGGATCGCATTCTGTCCGGTGAGGTACTCGCGGACCTGCCGCAGAATCGCCCGATCGTGCTGCACTGCAAGACCGGCATCCGTTCGGCCGAGGTGCTCGCCGCGTTGAAGAAGGCGGGCTTCTCCGACGCCACGCACGTCCAAGGCGGCATCGTCGCCTGGGCGAACCAGGTCGACACCTCGCTACCCGTCTACTGACCGGGGCGCGCACCGGGCATGACGTTCGGTGCGCGGTATACGAATTCGACACCGTGCCGCGACCACAATCGGCGGTGTGGCACCGTATCGGCGGCTCGAACCGGCGGTACGGTACGGCCGTGACCTCTGTGGAACCCCCCGAGCACGTGCGCGCCACGTTCGGTCTGCGCGAAGTGACCCCGGTTTCGCTGGGAGACTGGGACGGTGGCTGGCGCTGCGGTGACGTGGTGCTCAGTCCCGTCGCCGATCACGCGCGCGCCGCGTGGTCGGCGAAGATCCGCGAAACACTGAAAGTCGACGGCCTGCGACTGGCCCGTCCCGTGCGCGCCACCGACGGGCGCTACGTCGTATCCGGCTGGCGCGCCGACACCTACCTGGAAGGTATCCCCGAGCCCCGCCACGACGAGGTCGTCTCGGTGTCGCTGCGGCTGCACCAGGCCACCGCCGAGCTCGAACGTCCCCGCTTCCTGGTACAGCCGCCGGTCGCGCCGTGGGTGGACGTCGACGTCTTCGTCGCCGCCGACCGCGCCGCCTGGGAAGCCGTCCCGCTGCGCACCCTGCGCGCTGGCGGCGGCCCGCCGCCGACCACCGCCGATGGTTTGCGCAGTATGGAACTCATCGGTCAACTCGCCACCTTGCGTAAACCCGTTCGAACACCTCCGCAGCTCGTTCACGGCGATCTCTTCGGCACCGTGCTGTTCGCGGGTACGGGCACACCCGGTTTATCCGATCTCACACCGTACTGGCGTCCGGCTCCGTGGGCGGCCGGAGTGATCGTCATCGATGCGCTGGCGTGGGGTGGCGCGGATGACGGGTTGCTGGATCGTTGGGCGGATCTGCCGGAGTGGCCGCAGATGTTGTTGCGGGCGGTCATGTTTCGGTTAGCGGTGCATACGCTGCACCCGCGGTCGACGCCGGACGCTTTTCCGGGGCTGGCGCGGACGGCTGACATGGTTCGACTGATGTTGTGACAACCGGACGCGCGAAGGATCCGGTCCCCGGCCACGCTCGCTCGCACCGAGCGAGGAAACCGGGGTCGGTGAGGACTGTCGTATACCGATCGGTACGAACTACCTTCGTGCTCAAACGGTTTGGGTTAATATTTTCATAGAGTGTGTCGACGCACTCTGGGGGAGCCCTGCCCGATCCGCAGTGATATCTTGTGCGCAGATTGCCGCCAGGTCGTGACTTTCCGGATTGGACCAGCGCGGCCCGCTACGAGGGTTTTGAGGATGGCGGCAGGTGAGAATCCAACCGAGAGAACAGATTCTGGGCATCTGGAAGTCGATGATCGGCGCGTGTTGGGTTGACAACGAGTGGCAGTGGGGAGGGGTGCGGGACGCCAACTCGATCAGTGACTCCGAGCAGTTGCTGTGCCTGCTCTACCCGGCTACCGAGATCGACATTTTCGCACTGCATGATCCAGATCGGATCGAGCAGGACGTGCAATCGGTCCTCGAACCGATCGGTGGCACAACACGTATCGGCGCGTTCGTGGTCTCGCTGTTGGCCTCCTACATCCGCAATAATTCTACCGAGGACGGACTTCCGATCTTCGCGGGCGGCAGCTATTTGCGGTCGAGCGAGGAACGGCCGCCGACCGAGATTCAGCAGCAACTCGAGATTGTCGACTCCTATTCGATGTCGCTGACCGTATGTATGGCAGGTCTGCGCTTCCTGCGTGACTACCGATCTCGCACCTGTCCGGGTCGGTCCACCGACCAGGTCGACGAGTTGTCCGAGCACTTGAGCACCCGGCTGACCGCGGCGATGACCGGGTTGCTTCGGAGTTTCGTCGTCAACACCGTGCGACCGAAATCGACTGAGGGACAGAAGATTCTCGGAATGCTCAACCAGGATGGGCGGACCGAGCAGACCGTGCTCGCCGGTATCAGGACGAACCTGGAGCGGGTCAGGGCACGGTTGCGCAGTGACGTCACACTGGGCCAGGAGGCGTCGGTCAAGGAGTTGGAGGACGAATACCTGCTATTCGAATGCGGTTGGAGTTGGGGTGTTTCAACCGACGCGAGTCCGGTGGATTTCGTCGACTCACCGATCGCCACCGCGGCAGGCATCGCCGAACCGCGGCCCTACCTCTACTTCACGGTCGTGGCACTGGACGGCATCAATGACCTCGTTTCGCCGCGCGCCGGCGAACTCGGCCTGCTGGACGAGACCCAGCACCGGTTGGCGCAGGCGCTGCGGACGCGCTGGGAGTTGACGCAGCGCTACTGGTCGATCGTGGCGCGATTCGGCGAGGAGCGCTGGCCTCTCGAGGACATTCCTTGGCAGACCTCCGACGGTGAACAGTCCGATTACTACAGTCTCATCGTTTCCGCGGTATTGATCCAGGATTTGGTCCAGCGCAACGCCTCGGACGACGACCTGACAAGGGCCGTGGCGATTTTCGACGAACTGGCCGGTCGCGGTCGGATCATCCGACGCCCGATGAGGGATGATCCGGCGGTGGCGCTGCACCGGCCGGGTGTGCTGCTCAGCCTGCGTGGGACGGAAAAGGTCGACGAAGGTCCGATGCTGCAGTGGCAGGTGTCGGACTTCTCCGCTGTGCTGCTCAAGCGTATGTTGCAGGCGGCACGGCTGTCGAACAATGTCGCCGCGCGGGACAAGTTGATGGAACTGTCCAAATCGACCATGGACCACCTGCATCGGCGGATCTTGCGTGACGGCGCGGTCGGCCTGTGGGACGACCCGGACAGCGCCTTCTCCGATGAGCACCGACCCACGGAAACCAAACCTTCGTGGTACATGACCGAACGCGTGATCGAGTGCCTGGTCGTGGCCGACCGCACATATCGTGAGCCACCGCCGAACTGGCCCGATCTGCAAGCGGTCGCGCGGGTCATGCTCAATATCGCCGAGCATCGTTTCGACCAGGAGATGCTAGGTGTCAGCGTCGATGACTACTCGGACAATCGCGTCGCACTCGACAGTGTCGAGCGGTACATCGATGATGCGAGACGGTTGATACGAGAAGATGCCGCGACGACATTTGTACACACCCTCGACGCCTTGCGCATACTCGACCAGTTGGTCACCGCGCAGCGTGACGCCACCAGGAATCCGTGACCGATGATCGTCTTCGCGACTTCCGACAAGGGCGGTACAGGCCGGTCGGTGACCAGTTGCAACCTGGGATATCGATTGTCCCGCAGGGGCAGAAGTATCGCCTACGTCGATTTCGATTTCGGCTCGCCGACCGCGGGTGCGATTTTCGAGCTCGGGGGATTCGAGCGTGGCGTCCCACCGGATAGAGCAGCATCGGGTGCGAGTATCGGGAAAGGTCTGCACTCCTATCTCCTCGGCGAGATCAGTGTGCCCACGCGAATCAACGTGCGGGACAATACATCTCGTGATGATGTGCGTAGGTTACGCGGTCGCGGCGGGCAATTGGTGTTGTTCCCCGGTGACGAGAGCGGAGGGGAACTCCGCAGCGGTAACGATCCCGAGGTCATCGATCGGTGCGCTCGGCTGCTTCTGTCTGTCGAGCGTGAATTCGATATTTGTCTGGTAGATCTCAGCGGCGGTCGGTCCACCGCGATGGAAATGGCGTTGAACGCTACCGCGACTGACGCGTTGCAGAGCCGAACGGTGCGTTGGCTGATATTCCAACGGTGGACCCATCAGCACATTCTCGCGACATGCGGGCTGGTCCACGGCGCCCACGGCCTGCTCGACCGCGGGCAACGCGCTGGCCACAGTAGAGAGAAACTCCTGGAGAGTGTCCGGTTCGTACGTACCGCGATCCCGCGACTCGATCGGTCCTGCGGCGGTCCCGCGCCACAGGCGGTGTGGCTGCATCAACAGGACCGGATGTTGAACGCATTGGCGGGTGCCAGCCGGGTCGGGGCGAGTTCGCTGCTCGGTACCGTTCCGGTCGAGCCGATACTGCAATGGCGAGAACAACTGATTTTGGACGTCGATGTGCAGAAGGAAATCGCCGAGGCGGGCACTGTCGCGGCGTACGACCGTCTCGCCGACGCATTACTCGATGAGCGGATCTGGCGTCCGTTACCGGGTGTGCTCCGGCCCCGTTCTTGATTCGATCACTGTCGAGTGAGCATCCCGGGAGGGATTTCCATCACGTGGACCACATCGCAGGTTACAGCGAGGCGACGACTGAACAGGCGCGGGTGAGCTCGGTCCCGTTATCGCATCTGTCGATCGAGGTCGGCCATTTCTCCATGCGGGAACTCACCAGCGGCGTCGACCGTATCCGTGCGCAGTTTCGTCGCGTCGCGCCGATGGTCGAGGCGCTGACCACACGCGCGGAGAACGAATTCGGACCACGAGCTCGGGTGAGTACCTGCTTCCTGATCGACGACTATTCCCACGGTGATACCAGACCGGCCGACGTTCTCGAAGATGTGCTCACGGTGGCGCGAGAGTGTGGATTGACCATCGACTATCTCGCACGTGAGGCAGGCTGCTGGGAGGTGCCCGAGGTCGTTCGCGACGCGGTGGTGCTCACCCCGCGGATCGAACTCGCGGAGATGGTGCGGGGTCGGATCGTGGCCGAGCCGGAGCCGGGCGATAACGGAAGACGCCCGCCGACGTCTGTCTCCGGATGGCTGTGCAATGGCAAACGGGCCGCCGGCGGCGATTCGGGGCAGGCCATGCATCCGGACGAACCGTATGAACCGCCGAAGGAGTTCGGCAGTCGCGAGCATTCGATATTTCTCGATGTCGAGTTGTGGCGGCGCGCCGAGGGCGTGATGATGTGGTCGGCTCCCTACCTGTCCGCGATCTGGCAGTTGCTGCGGTTGGGTGTGTTGCGCTACGAGGGCAGGCCTGTCGTGGAGCCACAGCTCTGTACGGTGGGTGGTCCGTGGCCGGAAGGATGGTCGGAGATGCCCGCTGTTCTCCAGCTCGACAGCCGGGCCCAACCGTTTACCGCCTACCATTCGTTCTCGATCCTGCCCCTGCGATCGCTGGGTGTCGAAGCCGCCGTTCGGATGATTCTGGATCACATTCATCTCGACGAGGAAGTGGTCGATCAGGTGGTCTGTCGTGGGGAAGCGGAAGGTGTCGCGGTGTCGCGGCGGGTGGCCGAGCGCATCAGCCATCATCATTTCTTGACGGACGGATCCTGAGCGGAGATACCTGTGCCACCAGAGCCCCTGGCTGTCTTCGGAGAGGTGTGCACCGCGCCGTTGCCGACGGCGGTGGCATTGCGCCGAGGTGAGATCGAACAGCTGCTGGAACTGGTACCGGGTCAGCGCGCGCAGTGGCGCTCGCGGCCGGTATCCCTGGGTATTTCCGCGCAGACGGGGGAGGGCATCGACTGTCCGCTGGCCGCACCCGCTCATCCCGTCGTTCGTGCGATCGGCACGGTGGGGGTACGCGCGGTGATCGTCGGCGGCAGGGTAGTGCAGAGTTCGTCGCAGGCCACGATCGTTCGATCGGACTCCGACCGTCGGAAGAGTTGGCACCACTATCTGCGCGAGCTCGGGGTAGTCGAGGTGATCACGAAGGTTCGTACGGATACGAGTGTCCTTGTGGCCGAGGGCTTTCTACAGCCGAGCAACACCGACGTCCTCGACCTCACACCCGTCAACGAGCGTCTGCTGGCGCGGATCGCTGTCGGCGATCCGTCGGGGCATGATGGGCCGCCGCGTATCGGCGCTACTCGCTTGCGCTGGGCCGCGAGGGTCGATGCGGTCTCCATACCCCGGATCGCCTTCCGCGTCCATGACGAGATCCGGCGCACTGCTCTCGTACTCGTGCCGTCCGAGTGCGAACTTACTGCGGCACAACGGTTCTTCGAGGATCTCGCGGTACACGACTGGCTGCTCACGGCCATGACGGGCGCGATCGAACGCGCTGATCTGGCCGGGCCCGGCAGTGAGGATGCCGCTGACATCCTCGCGCCGGTGCTGCACCATCTGGGGCATCTGTGGGCGCCGGGCGCACATACCCCCGCGCCGCTGCGTCCCTTGTGGACACAGTTACAGGACGATCCCGGCATGTCGGTGGAATGGTCCACGTCGGTCGATCATCTCCGCAACCAGTTGGTGGTGGCGACCTGGAATGCGCTGAAGCGCAGTCGGGTCGGCGGAGATATGTGACGCCGCGAGACGGTCGGCGGGTGGGCGTGGGAACGGCCTCGGAGCGTAAGCGGTCTTGACGTCCAGCCGGGAGTGGATGGCGCTGGAAATGGCGCCCTCATCCGTTCCTGGACGGTGTTGCGGCGTGGTGCGCCGCTTCGGGTGAAATGTCGGTCATAGTGGCGATTCGAGGATCTTTCGCCTCGGTGATGCGGTCGGTGCCCCGGCGGGATCGGATTCGTCGCGCTGGACGCCGTAACGGATCACGGGACCATTCCGGGACCTCCACACCGACGCGGTGGAGAGCGGGACGTTCTAGGCTGGAATTGGACGGCTTATGCCCTGACATTAGGGAGCACATGAACAACGCTGAGGTGCTGCAGCGGCTGGAATACCGGCATGCTCGCTTCGACGACCTCGAGGATCTCGCGGATCTGGAGGCCAAGGTCTTCACCGAGGCGCCGTACCAGTACCTGATGCTGCGGCAACTATTCGACCTGCACGGATCCGATTGGCTGGTCGCCGAATTGGACGGCAAGGTTATCGGGTACGCGTTGACATTGGAACGTGGGGGTCGCGCCCTACTGTTCACCTTCGCCGTGGACAAGCAGTACCAGAGGCAGGGCTATGGTCGTGGCCTGCTGACCCGCGCTCTGCAGGTGTGCAGTGATCTGGGCGCCGAAGTGATGAATCTGACGGTGCGGCCCGATAATCGTCGGGCTGGCGCTCTGTTCGAACAAGCCGGGTTCGAGTTCGTCAAACATGACGAGGCATACTTCGGTGAAGGTGAGCCCCGTGATTTGTTCGAATACCGATTCCGTTCCTGATAGCTGGACTCATATCAATGGGTGGGATTTCGTCGTATGTCGAATCGGTGTCGGACCTCATCGGTAGGCATGCAAGGCAGCACGCCCAGGAACTGAGTCAGGACGAAGGTTCTGAGCAGGCGAAATTGGAGATGCTCACCACCCGTATCGAATCGATTCTCGCCGATTACAATCCGTCCACACTCCATCGCAAATCCGACCCTTTGGTATTCGGTCAGCTGTATGCCGCGGCGCGGCAGCCGGAGCCCGACGAGGAGAATGGGCGAGTGCCGAGCGCGACCGTGGCCGCGCTCATGGCGGCGGAGGTCGAATTCTATGGGCCGCTGCGGTTGAGCAACCGTCAGAACGGCTTACTCGCCAAAGAATACGAGCTATTGGGTGAGCAGCTCTCCGGGGTCCAGCTCTACGCATACGCTGCCTTGGCCTACCGACGCGGGGCGGCGTTGTACCGCCTGAACGAAGATGAACAGGGGCAGGACGGGTGTGGACTGCAATTGGCGCGCGCGCGAACTCGTGCGACGCCGGTGTGGTGGCGGCGATCGGCGGGACAGATGTCGTATGCGCTGTGTGGACACGGGTATCGACCCTCCTGGCTCCTCGGCTGGGTGGCCGTGCAATTGGTGTTGTTCACGGTCGTCGGTCTGCTGTTCGGCGGCAATCCGTCTGCGACCGAATCCGTGTACATGACCGTGACCGGTTTCCTCAACCCGGTGGGGCCCGGTGACATCGAGCATATGCATGCGGTCGCGCGACCGCTATTCGCGCTGGAAGCATGGGTGGGCACCTTATCGATGTCGGTGTTCTTCGCACTTCTCGTGCGCAAGTGGTTCCGGATGTGAATTCGGCAGGGGCCTGTCTCACCGGTGCGCTCGTTCTTGATGTGCATCTCCGGTGAAAGCCTTGTATCGCAGGGCGTCCAGGGTTGCTACCGCGATATTGTCGCGTAGTCGGGATACCAAGGTGGTCCACTGACGGGTGAAACCCGGGTCGTTCTGCAATTCCTTCCACAATGCGCGTACCAGGGTGGGGGTGTGTCCCCCCGGCATCCACAAGCCCGTCAGGTGTTCGAGGGCCGGGGCCAAGGTGTCGATCCGTTTGGGGCTACGCGAAGGAAAGTGATCCGCTTCATCGAGTAACTCGGCCATGACCGTCAGCAGCCAGTCGTGTACGGCGAGATCCTCGCAGAACCGTTGGGTCTCGGTGAGATCTTTCTCTTCACGCACGATCAATTGGATCGACCGCACGCGGTCGTCGTCCAGACGCAAATCTGTCGCGGGCCCCGCGCTGCCGCCGATACGAGCGGTCCAGCGCAACCTGGTTGTGCGCGCCCGGATGGGCGGACGCTGATCCAATTGGGCGGCCATGCGGATATCGCCCAGCAGACGCTCGCTGATCGAGGCGAGGTCGAGGGTCTGCTCAGTGAACGGACCCGAGAAATATCCGCGGACGAGGGCCTTTTCGGCGATCTCCCGTTCGGGTATGCGGTTGATGACCTCGGTGATGCCCTTGCAGCTGATGTAATGCGACCAGGTCTGCCGACGTCGATCGGTGGCCCGCACTACCCGGGTGTGGGCCGAAGACTGGAGCACCCGGCCGCCTACCAGTACGGCATTGGTCGCCACGGTACCGACGATGTGCGCGAATCCTCCTTCCCGCACCGGATCGTCGCCCAATGCCAGGTCACAATCGACGCCGACCGCGATGGTCGGCGATATCGCGAGTTTGCCCGGCCGCTCTTTCCATCGCACCGCGGAGCCGGGCATCAACGCGAGCAGTTCGGATGCTTCGGCCTGGGAGAGGGCCGTCGCCGATGGCAGCAGACAGGTGCGAATCTCACCGAGCACCACAAGGGGCGTGGCCATCTCACGCCCCGTCGAGTAATAGGTGGGACAGCCGATCGCTGATCTTGCGTGATACCGAGACTCCCTCGGCGTTCGCGCGGTCGATGATCTGCGCGAGGACGGCGTCATCCAGATCGAGATGATCCAGCACCACTCTTACCGCGTGCTCGATACCGATATAACTCTTGGGCAGCATCGACAGGGTCCGGTAGGCCGCGAATGGTTGGGCAGCGGGATTCAGCTGTATCACCGGTGGCACCTCGTCCCAGCGCCGCGGCCACGTTTCGCCGTGCTGTGGCTGTGGATCCACCACCGCCGCGCCGTTGTAACGGAGCATCCCGAGTCGCAGCAGATGCCAGACGGCGGCGAGGAACATGCATGACCATCGAGTTTCCGCTGTCCTGTTACTCCACAATTCCACGTCGAGGAAGAGCGAATGCTCGCGACGACCGAACTCCTCGGGCGGTCGATAGGTCCGATTGCGCATCGCCTGCACCTGGTCGTGGTCATGGTCCGAGGACCGCCTGCCATTGCACAGCCAGCCCGACTCGGCAGTGGGTGGGCGGCTGCCGTTATCGGGGGGCGCGGGCTCGGCGACGATACGTGCGGCCACCATCTCCGCCACCGGAATCGGTTCGCCGCGCGATTCGCCGCGGTCGAACCGCGAAATCTGGTGGCAGCCGGACTCACGGGCCAGATAGTCGATGCCGAGACCGGCCTCTTCGGCGGCGGCGAGAAGCTTTCCGAGGATATCGGACGGGCTGGTATCCGGCTGGAAGTAGTCATCGATCAGGTAGCAGGTGCTGACTCGTACGTCATTGCCGTACTGCACCTTCGCCGACTCGATGAATGCCCGCACCAACGGAACGATGCGCCGGAACTCTGCTCGCACCTTATCGATATCGCGAGCGATATCCTTGAGATAGAAATGCCCGACCTCGATCGATAGATGCGAGAGCGGAACCTGCTCGATCTGCGGCTGATCGGTTGCTTCGCTGTATCTTTGCGCGACTGGCATCTAGAGCAACTCCCACGTGGCGTTATCGATCAAACGGCGAGCGATCCTGCTGTATGCCTGTACGGTCTCGGTTCGGGCGATACGAGCGTGGACGTCTCGGTCGAGGATCAGTTGCTCGCGCCATTGCAGTACTGGCTCGATCGGGGTTTCACCGAGCACTAGTGACTGGCCGAGGCGATGCTCGGCGGCCATGGTGCGCAATTTCGCGCTCTGCTGCTGTAGCCATGTCGACTGGGCGCCGTGCGGATCGCTGGATTCCGCCGTGGTGGCAGGTACCGCAGTGCGCACATAGCGAAGCGAGCCGAGGAGTTCGCTCTCGACGTGCTGGTAGGAGACGCCGGACTGGAGCAGCCCGTTCGGTCCGTACACCAGGCCGGATGCGGCGAGTATGTGCTGGCGGGTCCATCGGTGGAAGATCAGCCAGCGGACGGTGAGGTGTCGCATCTGTGGCAGCGCGGTTGTTCGCAGGGCGAGTTCGAGTGCGGCCGACCGACCTGCACTGAGATCGACGACAACCACCGCGAATTCCTGCTCCAAGGCCAGCAGCAATTTCGCGCAGCGCGTTACCGTGGTGGATGTGCATTCGAGGAATTCCGCGCCGCCCTCGTTGCCTGGAACGAGTACCAGGCGGCCGGAGCGTGGGCCGATACCCTTGAGTTCCGGTCTTTCGGTGTCCTTGCCGACGTCGATGTGGGTAGCGGTGCCGCTCGCACCGAGTAGGTAGGAATGCACGCCGGAACCGGTCGTTTCCGGTATACCGCGTTCCATTCCACCGATCTCGAACAACGCACCGGCGGTGGGGGAGCCGAAATCGAAGTCGACATAGGCGACATTGTCTCCGGCCAGGCACAGCCGATAGGCGATGTTGCAGCTGGTCACCGAACGTCCGGTGCCGCCCTTATCGGAGGTGGAGAACACCAGCACGGCGTCGCCCTACCGCGTAGCGTCCTGGCGCGCGTACGCCAGTTCGTCGAGTTCGGTCAGTGCCTGAGCGGCCAAACTGTAGGAGGTTCCCGGACGTTCGCGTAATACTCGGCGGGCACGGTCGAGTGAGTGCCGAATTCGGTCGACCGCAGCCTGTCTCGCGGACAGGTCATCGCCTTGGACCTCCAATTCCTCCTGATTGAGGAGGTGCTCGGCCTCACTGAGTAGATCCACCGCGCGTGTGATCATTGCTTTCGGTGCCAGCGGGGGGCCGCTGAAAGTGCCGTGGGCGACCACCAGACATTCCATGACGCGCTCGGTGACGAACCAGGACGGATCCTGCGGAACGGATTCCGCGCCGTTGGGCATCCAGCGGGGGTCGTCCCACAACCCACGGGCATCGCCTTCGCGCAGGAGAGAGCGATCGAGATGGTCCATGGCCGATTCGGCCAGCGCCATCAGTTGGTCGCGGATATCGACATCGGTGCGCAAACGTGCTGCCTGGAGGCAGCGTTTGAGCATCATTGTCGCGAAATCCGGTACGTACCACTGTAATAGAGGGCCGTCACCGATGGCTTCGCTCCCCGCCAGGCGTAATCGGACGCCGGGATGATGGATGGCCGCGGCGGGGTCGGCGGAGGTGAGCCGACTGGTGATTCTGCCGCGACGGGCGAGTTGATCGAACACCGCCACCGTGCGCTCCAGATCTTCGGTGCTGTTGCGGTAGACCAGATCCTGGATGAGCATGGCGGCCACCGCGAGACTGAAGTACTCCGATTCCTCGCCGTCGGAGGTGCGCCAGGGGATGTCCTCCAATGGCCAACGGCCGCTGTCGAAGCGGGCCACCGTCGACCAGTAGGTGCGGGTGAGTTCGAAACGCAGTGTCAGCGCGTCGGCGAGTCTGCGCTGCTCGTCGTTGAGCAACTCTAGCTCCCGGAGGCGCTGGGACGACAGGTCGATGATGCCGTCCAAGGCGACGGCGGTGAAGTACAGATAGGGGCGGGGTTCGGCGTAACCGACTGCGGTGCCCACGCGACTGGGTGGGGTGACGATCGGCCCGGAGGTTTTGACTATGCCCCAGCCCCAACCGCATTCGAACAGCCGTTTGTCGTCCGCGATATCGATCTCTCGTTCGACGGTGGCGGTTCTGTTCACGGGTGGCTGTGCCAGCTTGACCTCGTTCGCGGCTTGCACTCGCAGCCGCTCCAGTCGAGTCGCCAGCTGATCGAGGACGTCACCGGCCGGGGAATGACTCTGGTTGATCATGGTCAGGATCTCGCGCCCGGCAGCGGAGTTCGGTTCCGGGGTGTTGATGACGAAGCTGCGCACCAATCCCGTCATGGCGGCGGTGAGCCGCGCGGAGACCTTGTCGATCACCGACGGAATACGGTCGCGCAGCTGCCTGGCTTCCAGTCGCACTTCACCGAGGACGAATCGTTCGAAGCCGCGTAGGAAGCGTAGCGACGCGATGCACAGACTCAGCGACATCGAATACGAGTCGACGACCTCCAGCGCCGATTGCGCTTCATTCGGTGGGTTTTCGTCGATGGAATGCAGGTAGCTGCCCCCGGCGAAGATCGGGTGACCTTCCGCGTCCGTGTAGTGGTCCAGGTATTTGTCGATCAGGTCGACGAGGGTGCCACCGATGCGGGTCTCCTCGCCGAACAGGGAGAGCGCTTTCTTCGCGTCGGAGGCCATTTCGTCGGGTTGGTCGAGAGCGAAGGCATCGATCTCGGTCGCCGGATACAGCAGGCAGAGCAGCTGCTCGGCGTCGCTGATCGAATTGGGGCCGTCACGCCCGCCCCAGTGCCATTCCCCACTCCGGCAGGAGTACGCGAGCACGGCCCGCCACAAGTCGAGTAACTGTTGCCGTGGCCGAATTCTCATGCGTGCCCGTCCTCGCCCCCGCGCTCGGCCCGTGAACACCGAACGTCGTCGTTACACAAAGTGTGCCTCGATGATATTCGGGAGTCCACGGGTATGGACGAGGATTGAGTTCGCTATGAAATAGCTTGTGTGGCAATCACTTCCGCCGAGGACTCGGGCGGGGCGTGGAAACGCCGAACGCCGTCTCCGGCGGACGGGCCGGGGGCGGCGTTCGACGATGGGGCAGTAGGGATTACACGTTCGCGTAGGCCAGTGACGAGATGCGGCCGACGGCGAAGCTGGAGCGCAGGTAGAAGAACCAGGTAACCCCCGCCATCACCAGGAACGCGACGGCGTAGGCCCAGAATGCCGGGTTCATATTGCCGAAGTTGATGTTGGACAGGCGAAGTGCCTGCTGGAGCAGGTAGCCGCCGGAGGCGCCGATCGCGCCGATGACGCCGATGGCCGCACCCGCCTGCCTGCGGGCCGATGCGGTGGCTTCGGTGATGTCCATGCCGTGTTCGGAGGCGTACTTCTTGGCTTCCGCGCTGAAGATGGACGGGATCATCCGGTAGGTGGAGCCGTTGCCGATGCCGGTCAGGATGAACAGGATGAGGAATGCGGCCAGGTAGAGCGGGAAGCTCTTCATTTCCAGAGCCGCCATGATAAGGGCGACGGCCACCGACATGCCGGCGAAGACGAAGACGGTCATCTTCGCGCCGCCGACCTTGTCGGAGATCCAACCGCCGAACGGACGGCTGAAGGAGCCGACGAGCGCGCCGAGGAAGGCCAGGTTACCGAGGGTGGTGATCCAGCCGATCTTGGCCAGGTCGGGGAAGTTGGCCTTGATCAGGGTCGGGAAGGCGAAGGAGAACCCGATGAAGGAACCGAAGGTGCCGATGTAGAGGAAGGACATGATCCAGGTGTGCCGGTTGGTCAGCGCCAATTTGTAGGATTTGCCATCGGATTTGGCGGTGGCGATGCTGTCCATGTAGCGCAGCGCGCCGAAGGTGGCGATGAGGATGAACGGTATCCAGACCAGTACGGACAGGGTGATGCCGAAGCGATAGCCCGCGGGATCCTTGGCCATGATGTGGGTGCCGAGGGTGATGAGCAGCGGCAGGATCAACTGGGTCTGCGCGACGCCGAGATTTCCGCCCGCGGCGTTGATGCCGAGGGCCGCACCCTTCTTCCCTTCGGGGAAGAAGAAGGAGATATTGGCCATCGACGAGGAGAAGTTGCCGCCGCCGACGCCGGCCAGCGCGGCCAGCACCATGAATACCCACATCGGTGTTCCTGGCTGGTTCACGAAGTAGGCCAGTCCGATTGTCGGAATCAGCAGCATGGCCGCGCTGAACGCGGTGAACGCCCTGCCGCCGAATTTGGGGATGGCGAAGGTGTACGGAATCCGCAGCGCGGCGCCGACCAGGGTGGGGGTCGAGGTCAGCAGCAGGGCGTTGCTGACGGCGGTCGGATTGCCCTTGCCGAGTCCGGCGAGGAAGTCGAACCCGGCCAGGCCCATGCTGGTGACGACGGTGCCCCAGATGACCCAGACGCTGAATCCGAGATTCTCCGCGAATACGGAGAAGATCAAATTCTTTCGGGCGGTGAGTTTGCCGCCGGACTCCCAGAATTCGGAATTATCCGGTTCCCATTTCTCGAGCCAGCGCCCGCGGCTCTGATGCTCGAACGCCTGCGTTCCCGATTCGTGTGCTGTGGTAGCTACTGTGGCAGTCATCGGCTTCCTCTCGATTGCCTCGCTACGGTCGAGACAAACGTAGAAGTCGGTTGTTGCGCGCCGATGGCCTTCCGTTGCGTTCCCGGCAAATCCGACTCACATGGCCGAAACGCGGTCGGTGACCAGTTGGTTACTTCGCGTGCTCGATGCGAGACCGGTCGGGACTATCGAGGTTCGGGGTACTCCGCGATCAGTGACCCGAGGAAGCATCGGGTCGCCTGGGCGGCCTGCTCGGGATCTCCGTCGATGACAGCTTGCACCAGTTCCCGGTGTTCGGTGTCGTAGGACTCGTCGGATTTGGAGGTGCGCGAGCGGATCACCTGTTCGATGGTCGGCAGCAGCGAGTCGTAGAACTCGAGGTACACCGCGTTGTGGCTGGCGACGACGATCGCGCGATGGAGGGCGACGTCGGCGGCGATGGCGGCGATATTGCCCTCGCCCCAGGTGTGGCGGCTACGCTCGTCCAGCAGTCGCTTCAGTGTGGCGATATCGTTGTCGTCGCGGCGGCGCGCGGCCAGGGCGGCGGCGGTGGTGTCGAGCGCCTGACGTAGTTCGAGGACGTCGCGTTCCTCCGCGTCGGCGAAGTATTTGGCGAGGGTGCCGCCGACTTCGGATATCGCGATCACATAGGTGCCCGAACCTTGGCGGCGTTCCAGCATGCCTGCGTGGACGAGCGCCTGAACGGCCTCGCGCACGGTGTTGCGGCCGGTCCCTGTGAGCTCGGTGAGCTCCGGTTCGGTGGGGATGCGAGAGCCGATAGACCAACGGCCCGAACGAATTTCGGCACGCAGCTGCTCGGTTACCTGGGCGATGAGGCTGGTGCGCCGGACTGGTTGCACCGAAACAGGGTACCGCCCCTCGCGGGGCGCGAGGCTCCTATCATCGGGTCATCCTATGATTTATCGCGACGGCGACGCTCTCCGACGCCGAGGAAAAACCTCACAGCTCGAGTTGCGAGGTCGTGCGGATGCCGCCATTCTTTGTGTGAGCGGTAGTGCGTGTCACACCTCACCGTCTCGATATTCCGAGATCGGCTCTATTTCACCCACGGAAACGCTTGTGTCACATCGTTGAAACATAGACCCGGAACTCACCTCGGGTTTCGGGGAATCGTGAGCAACCGTTGATTCTGCGGTCATTTCGCGCAGCATTTCGGCAATACCTGTTTCCTACCGTTGGGCCTAACCGATTTTGGGAGGCCCTCGTTGAGCACGCTGACGCGTAACCGCAACATCGAGCATTGGGATGCCGAGGATGTCGACGCCTGGGAGGCGGGCGGTAAGGATGTCGCCAAGCGCAATCTGATCTGGTCGGTCTTCGCCGAGCATGTCGGGTTCTCGGTCTGGTCGATCTGGTCGGTGATGGTGCTGTTCATGCCGACCGACAAGTTCGGCATCGACCCCGCGGGCAAATTCTTTCTTGTCGCTGTGCCGACGCTGGTCGGCGCGCTCCTGCGCATTCCGTACACCGTCGCCACCGCGCGCTTCGGCGGACGCAACTGGACCATCTTCAGTGCGGCGCTGCTGCTGATTCCGACACTGCTGACGCTGTACTTCATCAACCAGCCCGGCACCTCGTACACGACCTTCCTGATCGTCGCGGCGTTCGCCGGTCTCGGTGGCGGCAATTTCGCCTCGTCCATGACCAATATCAACGCCTTCTACCCACAGCGGCTCAAGGGATGGGCGCTCGGGCTGAACGCGGGCGGCGGCAATATCGGCGTTCCGGTGATCCAGCTGATCGGCCTGCTCGTCATCGCGACGATCGGCAACGCGTACGCCTCGCTGATCTGCGCCATCTACCTGGTGCTCGTCGCGCTGGCCGGTGTCGGCGCCGCGCTGTACATGGACAATCTGAAGAACCAGAAGGCCGATCTGTCCTACATGATCACGGCGCTGAAAGTGCCGCAGTCCTGGGCGATCGCGTTCCTCTACATCGGCACCTTCGGATCGTTCATCGGCTACAGCTTCGCCTTCGGCCAGGTGCTCCAGATCAGCTTCAAGGCGGGCGGCGACACCGCGGCGCAGGCCGCGCTGCACGCCGCGCAGATCGCCTTCATCGGCCCGCTGCTCGGTTCGCTGGCCAGGCCCTACGGCGGCAAGCTGGCCGACCGGATCGGCGGCAGCCGCGTCACCCTCTACGTCTTCGGCGCGATGATGGCCGCCGCGGTGGTCGTCGCGTTCGCCAGCACCGTTGGCGACAGCAACAAGGGTGTGCCGACCGGCGGCGTGATGACCGTGTTGGTCACCGGATTCATCGCGCTGTTCGTGCTCTCCGGGGTCGGCAACGGGTCGGTCACCAAGATCATCCCCTCGGTCTTCGACGCCAAGAGCAAGAGTCTTGACGCCAGTCCCGCCGCGCAGGCCGCCTGGTCGCAGAACACCTCCGGCGCGCTCATCGGCTTCGTCGGCGCGATCGGCGCCCTCGGCGGCGTCGGCATCAACCTGGTGCTGCGCTCGTCCTACGCCTCGACCAATTCCGCCACCACCGCGTTCTGGGTCTTCATGGCCTTCTACGTCGCGTGCGCCGTCGTGACCTGGGCGGTATTCCTGCGCCGCCCGACCGCGGACAGCCGCTCCGCCGACTCCGATGTCGTGGTCGAGGCCGAGACATTCGTCCTCCAGGCCGAACACGCCGCGCAGTCGGGCAAGGGCAGCGCACCGTCCACCAATACGTCGGCTCGCGCCTGACACTCGCACCACTACGGAGGTCACTCATGAACCCCACCGTCGATCCGACGCAACGCAAGACCGCGGTGGTCGTTGGCCACGGCATGGTCGGTCACCGCTTCGTCGAAGCGCTCCGGTCCCGCGACGAGGCAGGCCGATGGCAGGTCGTCGTCCTGAGCGAGGAGCAGCTCCCCGCCTACGACCGCGTCGGCCTCTCGGGCTACGTCGGCACCTGGGACGCTTCCGCGCTGGCGCTGCCCGGCAATGAGTACGCGGGCGACGATCTGGTCGAACTCCGTCTCGGCCAGCGCGGCATCTCCATCGACCGTGACGCCCGCAAGGTCACCACCTCCGACGGCGACACCATCGGCTACGACGCGCTGGTGCTCGCGACCGGCTCCTACGCCTTCGTGCCGCCGGTGCCGGGGCACGACCTGCCGGAATGCTTCGTCTACCGCACCATCGAGGACCTGGACGGGATCAGGGCGGCGGCCGAGGCGGCCGGCCCCGGCGCGCACGGTGTCGTCGTCGGCGGCGGTCTGCTCGGACTGGAGGCGGCCAACGCGCTGCGCCTGCTCGGTATGACCCCGCACGTGATCGAGTACAACGAGCGGCTGATGCCCGCCCAGATCGATGCGGGCGGCGGCGCGATCCTGGAGAAGCTCGTCACCGATCTCGGACTCACTGTGCACACCGGTGTCGGCACGTCGTCGATCGAGTCGGTGGCAGAGGGCGCCGAAGGCAAACTCAAGCTGACCCTGTCCGACGATTCGGAGATCAACGCCTCGCTGGTGGTGTTCTCCGCCGGTATCCGTCCTCGTGACGAGATCGCCAGGGAGTCCGGCCTCGAGGTCGGACCGCGCGGCGGCATCATCACCGATCTCGGGCTACAGACCTCCGATCCTCATATCTGGGCCATCGGTGAATGCGCCGCGGTCGAGGGGGTCTGCTACGGCCTGGTCGCCCCCGGCTACACCACGGCGGAGATCGTCGCGGACCGGCTGCTCGGCGGGGCGGGTGAATTCCCCGGTGCGGATATGTCCACCAAGCTGAAACTGCTCGGGGTGGATGTGGCCAGCTTCGGCGACGCGCACGGTGTCACCGAAGGCGCGCTGTCGGTCGTCCTGCACGACGCGGCCAAGGGCACCTACGCCAAACTCGTCGTCTCCGATGACGCGAAAATCCTGCTCGGCGGCATCCTGGTCGGCGACGCCACCGCCTATTCGGCGCTGCGTCCGCTGGTCGGCCGCCCACTGCCGGCCGAACCCGCCGCGCTGATCTCGCCCGCCGGTGCGGAATTGGGCGCCGACTCGCTGCCCGATGACGCGCAGATCTGCTCCTGCAACAACGTGAGCAAGGGTTCGATCTGCGGCGCGATCGCCGAAGGCGCCTGCGACGTGCCCGCCGTGAAGAGTTGCACTTCCGCCGGAACCTCCTGCGGCGGTTGCGTTCCCATGCTCAAGAAGTTGCTCGAGCAGTCCGGCGTCGAGATGTCCAAGGCGCTGTGCGAGCATTTCGGCCAGTCGCGCGCCGAGCTGTTCCAGATCGTCCAGGTCACTGGAATCCGCACCTTCTCCGGCCTGATCGCCAAGTACGGCAAGGGATCCGGATGCGATATCTGCAAGCCGACCGTCGCCTCCATCCTGGCGTCCACCTCGAGTGGTCACATCCTCGACGGCGAGCAGGCCGCGCTGCAGGACACCAACGACCATTTCCTGGCCAACCTGCAGAAGAACGGCACCTATTCGGTGGTGCCGAGGATGCCGGGCGGCGAGGTCACCGCCGAGCAGTTGATCACCATCGGTGAGGTCGCCAAGGAGTTCGGCCTCTACGTGAAGGTCACCGGCGGCCAGCGCATCGACCTGTTCGGCGCCCGCGTCGAACAGTTGCCGCTGATCTGGAAGCGTCTTGTCGACGCGGGGATGGAATCGGGCCACGCCTACGGCAAATCGCTGCGCACGGTCAAGAGCTGCGTCGGCTCCACCTGGTGCCGCTACGGTCAGCAGGATTCGGTCGGCATGGCCGTCCTACTGGAGAAGCGGTATCGGGGGCTACGGTCCCCGCACAAGCTCAAGCTCGGCGTCTCGGGCTGCGCGCGCGAATGCGCCGAGGCCAGGGGTAAGGACGTCGGCGTCATCGCCACCGAGCACGGCTGGAACCTCTACGTCGGCGGCAACGGCGGCCTCACCCCGAAGCACGCGGTACTGCTCGCGGGCGATCTGGACGACGAGACGCTGATCAAGTACATCGACCGCTACCTGATGTTCTACATCCGCACCGCCGACCGGTTGCAGCGCACCGCGCCGTGGCAGGAGGCGCTCGAGGGCGGTATGGACTACCTGAAGCAGGTCGTGTGCGAGGACAGCCTCGGCATCGCCGACGATCTGGAGGCCGCGATGGCCGCGCACGTCGACGGATACCGGGACGAATGGGCCGCGGTCCTCGATGACGAGGAGAAGCTGTCTCGCTTCGTCTCCTTCGTGAACGCCCCCGAGGAAACCGATCAGACCATCTCGTTCGACGACAGCGGCGAACGCAAGGTGCCGGTGCTGCTCGGTCTGCCGGAGATGCCGGTGGCGGCGGGTGTGGGATCCACCACAGCCACGCACGGGAAATGAGCGCTTAACCGCGTGGAAACAGGACGCCGGTACCAATGATGCAGGCGCTCGGAGGAGGAACCCGATGACCGTTATCGATACACCCAGCATTTCGCAGGCTACGACCACGGGTTGGACACAGGCGTGCCGACTCGACTACTTGATTCCTGGCCGCGGAGTCGCGGTGTTGCTGAAAGGTGGCCGCCAGGCCGCCCTGTTCCTACTGGCCGACGGCACGGTGTTCGCCGTGGGTAATATCGATCCGATCGGCCGGGCCGCGGTGATGTCACGGGGGATCGTCGGTGATCGCGGTGGGATTCCCGTCGTCGCGTCGCCGTTGCTGAAGCAGGCGTTCTCCCTGATCGACGGACATTGCCTGGACGACGAGTCGGCAGCGCTGCCGGTGTACGCGGTGCGTGTGGACGACGGCATCGTTTCGGTATCCAACGAGCCGGTGGCGTCCGGGCTCGACTCCTCGGACGGATGAGCATTCATGACGACGATCGACGCGGGCGCATGCCTCGCCGGATTCACGGTAGGAATCACGGCGGCGCGACGTGCCGATGAATTCGCCACGCTGCTGACGAGGCGGGGCGCGACGGTGGTCGCCGCGCCCGCCATCCGCATCATCCCGCTGGCCGACGACACCGAATTGGAGCGGGTCACCCGCCAACTCGTCGCCGAACCGCCGCAGATCGCCGTCGCGACCACCGGCATCGGATTCCGCGGGTGGATGGAGGCGGCCGAGGGCTGGGGTCTCGCCGAGGAATTGCGCACCACCCTCGCCGGTAACCGGATGCTCGCTCGCGGCCCCAAGGCCAAGGGCGCCATCCGCGCCGCGGAATTGCGCGAAGAGTGGTCACCGGCCTCGGAATCCTCCGCGGAAGTGCTCGACCATCTGCTCGCCGAAGGTGTGGAGGGCGTGCGGATCGCGGTGCAATTGCACGGCGCCACCACCGAATGGGAACCGATTCCGGATTTCTGCGAGGTGCTGCGCTGCGCGGGGGCCGATGTCGTTCCGGTTCCGGTGTATCGCTGGATTCCGCCCGCCGACCAGGGGCCGATGGACCAGATGATCGAGGCGATCGTCACCGCGAACCTGGACTGCGTGACGTTCACCAGCGCACCGGCCGTGGCGTCGATGCTGATGCGCGCCAAGGAAACCGGGCTGCTCGAGGGTGTGCTGCACGCCCTGCGTGGCCGGGTGCTTCCCGCCTGCGTCGGACCGATCACCGCCGCGCCGCTCGAGGAACTGGGCGTGCCGACCTCGATGCCGGGCCGGGCCAGGCTCGGTGCGCTCGCGCGCCACGTCGCGGAGGAATTGCCACGGCGCGCCAACCGGATTCAGGCCGCAGGCCACCAGATCAGCGTGCGCGGTGGTTGCGTGGTGGTGGACGGGGTGGTGCGTCAGCTCGCACCGGCGCCGATGGCGTTGATGCGGTCGCTGGCCCGTCAGCCCGGCCGGGTCGTCTCCCGCGAGGATCTGCTGGCGGCGCTGCCGGGTGGCGGCGACGACACCCACGCGGTGGAGACGGCGATCGCGCGGTTGCGCGCGGGGCTGGGCACACCCAAGGCGATTCAGACCGTGGTCAAACGCGGCTACCGGCTCGCCTTGGACGCCGCGGAATGCGCCGATGATTTCCCCCGGGCGGTGGACGGGCAGCGCCCGCCGCTGCCGGGAATCGGTACCCCGGCTCGCGCGCCGCGCTACGTCCAGTCGATGGGGAGTTGGTCGGCATGACGGCGGGACGACGATCCGAACGGGGCGACGTCGACGGGGGCCGATCATGACCGCGCCCGCGCTGGTGCTGGTGGCACACGGCACCAGGAGTACCAGGGGCGTGGAGATGATCGCCGCACTGGCCGAAGCGGTCTCGCTGGAATTGAGTACGAGGGCCTCACGGGAATCCGGTGCCGCCGGGGTGGTCACCGCGGCGCACGAATGCCGGGCTGTGCGGGGCGAGCCGATGATGGCGGCGCCGGTCGTGCGCACGGCCTTCGTGGATGTGCTCGGTCCGTCGCCGTCGGAGGTACTGCGCGATCTGGAAGCGACGGCGGGATCTGTGCCCGCCGTGGTGGTTCCCGCGTTTCTCGCGTCGGGCTATCACGTCTACCAGGATGTGCCGCGCGAAGTCGAGGAGAGTAATCATCCCTCCGTGTCGGTCACCCCGGCCATGGGTCCGGATCCGGCACTCGCCCGCATCATGACCATGCGTCTGCGCGCCGTCGGTCAGCGGCCCGGTGACGCGGTGGTCTTCGCCGCGGCCGGTTCCTCGGATGCCAGGGCGCGCGAGGATGTCAGGCGCTCGGCCGCCCTGCTCGCCGAGCACCTCGGCGCACCGGTTCGCATCGGTTACGTCGCCACCGGGGCCCCTCGGGTTCCCGATGTCGTCGCCGACCTACGGGCGTCGGGCGCGCGACGGGTGTTCATCGCGTCGTATCTGCTGGCGCACGGTCTCTTCCAGCAGCGGCTGCACGAGGCGGGCGCGGACGGCGTCGCCGATCCCATCGGTGCGCATCCGGCCGTCGTCCGGTTGATCGCCGACCGATACCACACCGCCGCGAGGGAATCGACCCGAGTACGGGTGCTCTGAGCGGCCGGGAGGATCGTCGGGTGCTAGGCCAGCTGTCGCGGCGACCTCGTGAACGATGCGCGGTAGGCGCTCGGCGATAACCCGACCTGGCGAATCATCTGCTGGCGCAGGGATTCCGCCGAGCCGAGACCGCTGTGACGCGCCACCTGGTCCATGGGTAGCGAGGTGGTTTCCAAGAGTTCGCGAGCGCGGTGCACGCGCTGGTGGGTGAGCCATTTCTGCGGACTCGTTCCGGTCTCCTCGTGGAAGCGGCGGGTCAGCGTGCGCACGCTGGTGCGCGCGTGTCCGGCGAGATCGTCCAGGGACAGCGCAGTGTCGAGACGCCCCATGGCCCATGCCCTGGTCGCCGCCAGCGACAGACCGCTCTCGGGCGGCAGCGCGGTGTCGACGAATTGGGCTTGACCGCCGGGACGCACCGGCGTAACGACGGCGACGCGGGCAGCGGTGTTGGCGATACTCGCTCCGTAATCGGTGCGAATCAGGTGCAGGCACAGGTCGATTCCGGCCGCGGCTCCGGCGGCGGTGGTGATCGGACCGTCCTCGATGAACAGTGCGTCGGTGCGGACGCTCACCCGCGGATAGCGGTCGCGCAGTTCGTCTGCCAGACCCCAGTGTGTGGTCGCGGTGTGCCCGTCGAGCAGTCCGGCCTGGGCGAGGACGAAGGCGCCGCTGCAGATCGAGGTGACGCGGGCTCCGCGATCGGCGGCGCGGCGCAGCGCGGCCACCGTCGCCGAATCCGCGGTGCCGCGCGCTCCCGTGCTCGGCACGATCACGATATCGGCCGAGTCCACGATCTCGAGGCCGTGCGGCACCACCACGTCGAAGCCGCCGATTCCCGCGGAAACCACACCGGGTTCACCGGTGCAGACCGTGACGGAGTATCCGGGTTCGCCCTCGACGGTTACCGACCCGAGCAGCGTGTGCGGCATGGACAGGTCGAAAGTCTTCACGGGCGGGACGGCGACGACCGCGACGGATTTCATGGCCGGATCCTTGGGATAGGTGGCAAGGCAGCCACTAGCCTACCGTGCGGCGGGCGGGCAGGGTGGAGATCGAGGGCTCGGCGACATTCGCCGATGAATCGAAACACTTTGTCCCAGAGAGGAATCAACATGACCGACCATATCGTTGTCGGACGCGGCGGCACCGCGTCGGCCACCGCGCTGCTCCTCGCCGACGCGGGCGAGCGGGTGCGAATGGTCAGCCGCAGCGGAACCGGACCCGAGCATCCGAATATCGAACGGGTGGCCGCCGACGCCACCGACACGAGCGCCTTGGCCGAGATCGCGCGGGGCGCCGCCACGGTCTTCAATATCGCGGCGCCCGCCTATCACACCTGGCCGCAGGCGGTTCCGCCACTGTTCGGGGCGATCCTGTCCGCGGCCGAACAGGTCGGGGCGAATCTGGTGATGCTGGGCAACCTCTACGGATACGGGCCGGCGAACGGACCGGTGACCGAGGATTCGCCCCTGGCGGCGACCGGTCCGAAGGGCAGTGTCCGTGCGCGGATGTGGCGCGAGGCCGAAGCCGCCCACCGCGCGGGCCGGGTGCGTGCGACGGAGGTGCGGGCGGGCCAATTCCTCGGCGCGGGAGCGGTTTCGGTGTTCTCGCTGATCGTGCAACCCAATGTGCTGGCCGGTCGTCCTGTCCTCGTCCCGCAATCGGTGGACCTGCGCCATCCCTACACCGCGATCGCTGACGCCGCGGCGGCGCTCGTCGCCGTCGCGCGCGACGACCGGGCGTGGGGACGAGCCTGGCACGCGCCGATCATCACGACCACCGTCCACGAGGCGGCGTCCCGGCTGGCCGCGCTCGCGGGCGTCGACCTGCCGCCCCTCGAGGTCATGACCGACCGTGAACTCACCCTGCTCGGCTTCGGCGACCCGTTCTGGGGCGAGCTGTTCGAGACGTACCACCTCTCGCACCGGGAGTTCATCGTGGATGATTCCGCCCTGCGTGACACCTTCGGCATCGGCGCGACGGCGCTCGATGATGTGTGGAAGACGGTCGTGCAACCGGCCGCCTGAGCGGGCGACCCGGTGCGCCCACCGCGTATCCCATCCGAATTCACCACGGTCGAGTCGCATACGAACACGCCCGGTGAGTACGCGAAATACGGTGGACGCACCGGTAGACCCGGTCTTGCGCGACACTCGACTCATGCATCGGCTCGTGAGCTGTTCGATCGCCGTCATCGCCGCCTGTGCCGCGCTCATGTGGTCACCCGTCGCGGCGGCAGACCCCGAATCCGGCATCATCGACGTCCGTCCGCTGGGCGGGCGTCAACTCGAGGTGGTGGTGTATTCGGCCGCGATGGATCGGCCGATCACCCTGTGGATGTCACATCCCGGTGCGGGTGCGCCCGCCCTGTACCTGCTCAACGGGGTGGACGGCGGGGAGAACGGGGGCCCGTGGCCGCACCGGACCGACGTGGCGGAGTTCTTCGCGGACCAGCCGGTGAACGTCATCGTGCCGATGAGCGGCAGAGCCAGCTACTACACCGATTGGATCGCCGACGATCCGGTCCTCGGCCGCAACAAGTGGACGACCTTCCTGACCAGGGAACTGCCCCCGCTGCTCGACGCGCGCTTCGGGATGACCGGGCGCAATGGCGTGGCCGGCCTGTCGATGTCGGCGACCTCCGCGCTCAATCTCGCCATCGCCGCACCCGATCTGTACCAGGCAGTCGGCGCCTACAGCGGCTGCGCGCGCACCAGTGATTCGGTCGGGCGTCTGCTCGTCCGATCGGAACTCGCCGTTTTCGGCGGGAATGCCGCCAATATGTGGGGCGCGCCGGACAATCCGGCCTGGACCGACAACGACCCGGTGCTGCACGCCGAGCAGTTGCGCGGCAAGGCCCTGTACGTGTCCGCGGGCAACGGTCTACCAGGGCCGCACGACACGTTCGGCGCGCAAGGGATCGGCGGCAATCCGGGTGCGCTGCTGGACCGGGTGCTGGTCGGAGGCGTCATGGAGACGGTGGTCGGCAGCTGTACCCGCCCGCTCACCGATCGGCTCGCCGCGCTCGGCATTCCCGCCACCGTCGACATGCGTCCGGCGGGCACCCATGCCTGGCCGTACTGGCAGGACGACCTGCACCGTTCCTGGTCGATATTCGCGCCCGCGCTCGGCGTGTAGCCGCGCTTGCGCGCCGACATGTCGGTACCGGGAGCGAGACTGTCACCATGGCATACGACGAAGAACTCGCCGAGCGGATCCGGGAGGTCATCGAACCGGGGCCCGAGCTCACCGAGAGGAAGATGTTCGGTGGTCTGGCCTTCCTGATCGGCGGAAATATGGCGGTGGCGGCCAGCGGCAAAGGCGGGCTGCTGGTGCGCGTCGACCCGCGCCACGGCGACGACCTCCTCGACGGATCGCACGTGCAATCCATGGTGATGGGCGGTCGCGACATCGACGGTTGGCTGCGCGTGAGCGCCGAGGCGGTGCGTGCGGAGGCGGCGCTGCGCGAGTGGGTCGACCGCGGCGTCGCCTACGCCCGTTCGCTGCCGGCCAAGAGGTAGCGGGCGGGCCTCGGTGCAGCCCGCACCGGGGACCATCCCGGCCGGACTATGTCTGACCTGCGGCTATCGGTACGGAAAAAATTTCCGAGATTTCCGCCGAGATAGGTCGAGGCGGCGGCGTCGGCTCCGACCGAAGGGTGACAGCAGGTCATCACCACCTCATAAGGAGCACATCATGTCCGTCAACACCTTCCTCTGGTTCGACTCCGAGGCCGAGCAGGCCGCGACCAGGTACGTCGAACTGGTGGCGAATTCCCGCATCACCGATATCGCGCGGCATCCGGACGGTTCGGCCTTCATCGTGAGCATCGAGTTGGACGGCCAGTCGATCACCCTGATGAACGGCGGCCCCGGACATCCGCTGACCGACGCGGCCTCGATCCAGGTGGTCGTCGATTCGCAGGAGGAGGTCGACAGGTTGTGGGACGCCCTCACCGAGGGCGGGACGCCGGGAAACTGCGGCTGGCTCACCGATCGCTACGGTCTGTCGTGGCAGGTGGCCCCGGCCGGGCTGCCGGAACTGATGATGGGCGACGATCCGGCCAAGACCGCGGCGGTCGGCACGGTACTGCGGACGATGTCCAAACTGGATATCAAGGTCCTGCGGGATGCCTACGACGGCGCCTGAATTCGGTGTGTACGACAGGAATCCGCCCACCGCGCGCGGTGGGCGGATTCCTCGCTCGTCGGTCAGCGCCAGTGTTCGGGCGTGACGGGTGATTCCCATGCCCGCGCGTAGCGACGGGTATCGGGGGCATTGGACTGCTTGTGCCGGTAGACGATGTACGGCCTGGTGAGATACCCGACCGGCGCGCTGAACATATGCACCAGCCTGGTGTAGGGCCACAGCGCGACCAGCGTGAGCACCACCAGTCCGTGCAACTGGAAGGTCCACGGAGTGTCGACCATCAGTTCCGGCTCCGGATTCAGGCTGAAAAGGCTACGGAACCACGGGGATACGGTCTCGCGATAGTTGTATGTGCCCCACAGCAGATTGCTGCCCCAGGTATTGAGCAGGCCGGAGACGAGTGCGAGGGTGAGCAGCACGTACATGAGTTTGTCGTTGGCCGTGGTGGCCTTGCGCACCGCGACGACGGTGAAGCGTCGGTACAGCAGGATGGCGACCCCCGCCAATACCGCCAGGCCCGCGATCGAACCCGCGCCAACGGCGACCACATGATAGGTGTGCTCGGAGATGCCGACGGCGTCGGTCCACGACTCCGGAATCAGCACGCCGAGCACATGTCCGCCGAAGACGCCGAGCATGCCGAAATGGAACAGCGGACTGCCCAGTTGCAGGAGCCTGCTCTCGTAGATCTGGGAAGACCTCGTCGTCCAACCGAACTGATCGTTGCGGTAGCGCCAGATATGACCGAGCACGAACGAGGTGAAGGCCACGTACGGCAGGATCAGCCACAGTTCGACGGGTAAGTGCGGGGTGAAATTCATCGGCGGCCTTCCGACTGGGCGAACATTGTCGGGTCCATCGCGAAGGGATCGAGTCCGACCTCTTCCTCCGGCGGGCCCTGTGCCGCGAGTTCCGCGATGCGGCGGCGGTCGGCCGTGGTGAGCCGCGGCAGGGTGGCGACTACCGCGCCCAGCACGCCCGCGTAGGGGGAACCGCTGTCCGACAGCGAGAGCCGGAGCAGTTCGATTACCGGCAGATGCTCGCCGAGCAGGCGTTCCCCGCCGATCGGGTCGACGGTCGAGGCGAATTCGAGCAGTACCGGAAGGTGGTCGGGCAGTTCGTGATCGCCCAATTCCACCCCCGCGTGCTTATAGGCGTGCTTGAAGCGCAGCAGCGCCATACCGCGCTTGCGGGTGTCCCCGTAGGCGTAGAACGTCAGGTGCATACTGGCGCGCCTGCGCAGGTCGAAGGTCTCGACGTAACTCGCCGCGAGTTCGATCGGCGGCGTCACCCGCAGATGGGTGAGCAGTCCCGTGAGCTGCGGACGGATATGTTCGGGCAATCGCGCTGCCACGCTGTCCAATTCGTCGAGCATGGCGAGGGTTTCGCGCGACGGATAGTCCAGCAGCAGGGCGGCCAGCCGCCACACCAGGCGACGATCGCGCTCCGACATCGGTACGACCGGTTCGGGACGGCGGCGAATCTTCAACAGGCTCATCGCAGCGCCACGCTTTCATCGGTGACGCGAGAGCGCCTGTGCGACAGAGGAATCGGCAGGTTCATCGCGGCACTCCATTGACCGTCGATGGACTCGATTCAGCTGACGGACCATGCGCGGCGCCGTTGCCCGCATGGTCCGTCGAGCCGTTCCCGGCAGCGCCGTTGCTGCCGTTGCCGTTGGCGCCGTTCGATTCGGTGCCGTTCGATCCGGTGCCGTTCGCTGCCGTGCCGTTCGCTGCCGTGCCATCGGTCGATACGCCGTCGGCTCCGGAGCCGTTGGTCGCGGCGGTGGTGGGCAGCAGGCCGGAGGTGTTCTTGCCGTCCCAGTTCAACAGATTGATCCGGTTCGACTTCTCCTGCGGCGCGGCGCCATTGCTGTCGGTGAGGTGGAATTTCTCCACCATCTGGTCGAAGGCGGTCATCCCCGGCCCACCGTCGTTGTCGAGACTGCATCCGGTGGCGAGGGCGTCGAGCTGGTGCGCCTCGGAACCGGCGCCGTTCGGAATCACGTACCGATGTTCGTATTTGGCGATCGCGAGCAGCCGGTACAGCGCCTCGATCTCCTCCGGTTCCAACCGTACCGACGGCGCGATCGACGGGTCGGGCTCCTCGCCGAGGTTCACCGACCGCATGAACGCGCGCATACCCGCCAGTCGTTGCAGCGCCGCGCGGACCGGTCCCACATCACCGGCGGTGAACAGTTCGGCCAGGTATTCCACCGGAATCCGCAGCGCGTCGATGGCGCCGAACAGATTCGACGCGCTCTCGCCGTCGTGACCGGTCTCGGACAGCACGTCCACCACCGGCGACAGCGGCGGCACGTACCAGACCATCGGCATGGTGCGGTATTCCGGATGCAGCGGCAGCGCGATCTGGTAGTCGACGATCAGTTTGTAGACCGGCGAATCCTGGGCCGCCTGAATCCATTCCGGGGAGATGCCGGCCCGTTCCGCTTCCGCGATCACCCGGGGGTCGTGCGGATTGAGGAAGACGCCGAGCTGGGAGGGGTAGAGATCCTCGGTCTCGGTGACCGAGGCCGCCTCCTGCACCTTATCGGCGTCGTAGAGCATCACGCCGATATAGCGCAACCGGCCGACGCAGGTCTCCGAGCAGACGGTCGGGATACCCACCTCGACGCGCGGATAGCAGAAGGTGCACTTCTCGGCCTTACCCGTCTTGTGGTTGAAGTAGATCTTCTTGTACGGGCAGCCGGTGACGCATTGCCGCCAACCGCGGCATTTGTCCTGGTCGACCAGCACGATGCCGTCTTCGGCGCGCTTGTAGATCGCTCCCGACGGGCACGAGGCGGCGCACGAGGGATTGAGGCAGTGCTCGCAGATACGCGGCAGGTAGAACATGAAGGTCTGTTCGAACTCCAGTTTCACCTTGTCCGACAGCCGCGACAGCAGCGGGTCCTTGCCGACCTGCTCCGGACCGGAGCCGAGGTCGTCATCCCAGTTCGCGCCCCAGGTGACCTGCGTATCCTCGCCGGTGATCAGCGATTTGGGCCGGGCGACCGGGGTCGTGTCGGTCGGTGGCGAGGACAGCAGATTGTCGTAGTCGTAGCTCCACGGCTCGTAGTAGTCCGACACCGTGGGCAGATCGGGGTTGGCGAAGATACTCAGCAGCCGCTTCATCCTCGACCCGGATTTGAGAGTCAGCTTGCCGCGCTTGGTCAGCGTCCAGCCGCCCTTCCACTTCTCCTGATCCTGGTATTGACGCGGATAGCCCTGTCCCGGACGGGTTTCCACATTGTTGAACCAGACGTACTCGGTACCGCCCCGGTTGGTCCACGCCTGTTTACAGGTGACGCTGCAGGTGTGGCAGCCGATGCATTTGTCCAGGTTCATCACCATGGCGAGCTGTGCCATAACACGCATATCAGTACTCCACCTTCTGCGAGCGGCCCTCGGATATCGGTCGGTGACCTCGTCGGATGCTCATGTCAGTACTCCACGTGCTGGCTGCGCCGACGAATCGTCGTCACTTCGTCGCGCTGATTTCCGGTGGGCCCGTGGTAATTCAGCGCGAAGGACTGCTGCGCGTACCCGCCGATGAGGTGTGAGGGTTTGATCATGATCCGGGTGAGTGCGTTGTGGATGCCGCCGCGTTTGCCGCGCGCCGCGCCGACCTCCGGTGTGCCCTCGATCCTGGGCACATCCACGGCCCGGTCCTGGGCGTGGTACATGAAGACGGTGCCCTCCGGCATCCGGTGCGACACGATGGCGCGGGCGACGACGATTCCGTTGCGGTTGATTGCCTCGATCCAGTCATTGTCGGCCACACCGATTTTCGCGGCGTCCTTCTCCGACATCCAGATCGACTGACCACCGCGCGAGAGCGTCAGCATATGCAGGTTGTCCTGGTAGGCCGAATGGATCGACCACTTGGAATGCGGCGTGAGATACCGCACGGTGACGCCCCTGTCGCTGACATCGCCGACGCCGGGTTCGCTGAACAGCGCCGTCATATCCAGCGGCGGCCGGAAGATCGGGAGCTGCTCGCCGAGTTCGACCATCCAGTCGTGGTCGAGGTAGAAATGCTGGCGGCCGGTGAGCGTATGCCACGGCTTGAGCCGTTCGGTGTTGATGGTGAACGGCGAATAGCGCCGCCCGCCGGTTTCGCTGCCCGACCATTCCGGCGAGGTGATCACCGGAACCGGCCTGGCCTGGGTATCGGCGAAGGTGACGCGTTTACCCTCGTGCTCGGCGGCCAGATCGGCCAGTTTCGTGCCGGTACGCCGTTCCAGCGCCTCGAAACCCTCCACCGCGAGCCTGCCGTTGGTGGTGCCGGAAAGGGCGAGGATGGCTTCCGCGGCATGGGTGTCCCTGGCCAGCGACGGTCGCCCCTGCGCCACCCCGGACACCACGGTGCCGTTCATTCCGGCCAGGTAGGCGACCTCGGCCTCGGGATAGGTGGTCACACCCTTCGTGGTCAAGCCGAGGGTTTCCACGAGCGGCCCGAGCGCCGCCATCTTCTCCGCGATATTCGGGTAATCACGTTCGACCACAACCAGTTTCGGCATGGTCTTACCCGGAATGGGTTCGCACTCGCCCGCCTTCCAGTCCAGCACCTTGCCGCCCGCCTGCGCCAAGGCGTCGGGCGAATCGTGCTGCAGCGGCACCGCGACGATATCGGTGCGCTTACCCAGGTGCTTCTCCGACATCCACGCGACGCCGCGGGCGATGCGATGGAAGGCGTCGAAATCGGTTTTGGCCTCCCACGGCGGCGAAATAGCCGGGGAGAAGGCGTGCACGAACGGGTGCATATCGGTGGAGGACAGATCGTGCTTCTCGTACCAGGTGGCGGCGGGCAGCACGATATCGGAGAACAGGGTGGTACTCGTCATCCGGAAGTCCAGCGACAGCAGCAGATCCAGCTTTCCGGTCGGCGCTTCGTCGCGCCACACCAGTTCCTGGGGCCGTACGCCCGTGGCGTCGGTGGTCTGCACATTGGAGTCGGCGCCGAGCAGATGTTTGTGGAAGTACTCGTTTCCCTTGCCCGAGGAGCCGAGCAGGTTGGCCCGCCACACCGTCAGACAGCGCGGGAAGTTCTCCGGAGCGTCGGGATCCTCGCAGGCGAAACGCAGTTCGTCGGATTTCAGCCCCTCGACCACATAGTCGGCCGCGGATTTGCCCGCCGCCTCGGCCTCGTCGGCGAGATCGAGCGGATTGCGGTTGAAGGTCGGGTAACTCGGCATCCACCCGAGCCTGCTCGCGAGGGCGATATTGTCCGCCGCGGTGCGTCCCCGGAATGCGCCCTTGCCCAGCGGGGAGGCGAAGGATTGCGAGGTGAAGGGGTCGTAGCGCCACTGGTCGTTGGTCAGGTACCAGAACACCGTGCCCTGCATCTGGCGCGGAGGGCGCTGCCAGTCGAGGCCGAAAGCCAGTGTGGCCCAACCGGTGACCGGGCGGCACTTCTCCTGCCCCACGTAATGCGCCCAGCCGCCGCCGTTCACGCCCTGACAGCCGGTGAGCAGCGTCAGCGTGAAGAAGGCGCGGTAGATCTGGTCGGAATGGAACCAGTGATTGGTGCCCGCGCCCATCAGAATCATCGAACGTCCGCCGGAACGTTCGGCGTTGTCGGCGAATTCGCGGGCGACGCGGGCGGCCTGCACGGCGGGAACGCCGGTGATGGTCTCCTGCCAGGCCGGGGTGTACGGCTCGGTGGCGTCGTCGTATCCGGTCGGCCAGGTACCCGGCAGCCCGTCGCGCCCGACGCCGTACTGCGCGAGCAGCAGATCGAAGACCGTCGTGACGCGTCTGCCCGCCACCGTCATGGTCGGCACGCCGCGGACAAGGACGCCCGCGGTATCGGTGTCGAACCGCGGCAGTCGCACCGCCATCGTGCCCCGGTCGGGCGCGTCGTACAGAGTCAACAGCGGGTCGACGCCCTCGAGGTCCAGATTCCACTTACCCGCGTCCGCCTCGTTGAAGCGGTGTCCGAGAGAACCATTGGGCACCACCGGATTTCCGGCGTCATCGAGCAGAACCGGTTTGTGGGCCGCGCCTTCGTCGGTGTGGCCGAGATCGGCCGCGGTGAGGAATTTGCCCGCCAGCGCGCCGTCGTGATGGTAGTTGCCCTCGGCGTCCCAGCCCTGCGGATCGTCCAGGCACACCAGGTACGGCAGATCGGTGTAGCGCTTGATGTAGTCGAGGAAGCGCGGGGTGGCGCGATCGACGAAGAATTCCTTGAGGATCACGTGGCCCATCGACATGGCCAGCGCCGCATCGGTTCCCGGCCGCGCGGCCACCCATTCGTCGGCGAATTTGGTGTTGTCCGCGTAATCGGGCGAGACAACGACGACCTTCTGCCCGCGGTAGCGTGCCTCGGTCATATAGTGCGCGTCCGGGGTGCGGGTCACCGGGACGTTCGAACCCCACATGATGAGGTAGCCCGCGTCGAACCAGTCGGCGGATTCCGGCACGTCGGTCTGGTCGCCGAAGACCTGCGGCGAGGCCACCGGCAGATCGGCGTACCAGTCGTAGAACGACAGCATCGAGCCGCCGAGCAGCGAGATGAAGCGCGCGCCGACGGCATGGCTGACCATCGACATGGCCGGGATGGGGGAGAACCCAGCCACCCGATCGGGCCCGTAGCGCTTGATGGTGTGCACGTGCGCCGCCGCCGCGATCTCGGCGGCTTCCCACCATTCGGCGCGGACGAATCCGCCCTTGCCGCGCGCGGATTTGTAGCGCGCGGCCTGCTCCGGATCCTCGACGATGGATTCCCAGGCCAGTACCGGATCTTTGACGCGGTCCTTGGCCTCCCGGTACAGCTCGAGCAGTACGCCGCGTACGTAGGGGTAGCGCACCCGGGCGGGGGAATAGGTGTACCAGGAGAAGGACGCGCCACGGGGGCAGCCGCGCGGCTCGTACTCGGGCTTGTCCGAGCCGACCGACGGGTAGTCGGTCTGCTGGGACTCCCAGGTGATCACGCCGTCCTTGACGTAGATCTTCCACGAACACGATCCGGTGCAGTTGACGCCGTGCGTCGAGCGCACCACCTTGTCGTGCGCCCAGCGGTCCCGGTAGAACTCGTCGGCGCCGCGTCCGCCCACCTTGTGCAGGCTGCGATGGTCGGCGGAGACTTCGCCGCGCTGGAAATACTTTCCCAGTCGGAGTAATGCGTCACCCGCGTCCGAGGAAGGCAGACCCGCCCCACCGGAGGGTCCGGAATTCCGAGTGCGTGAAGTATCCACGACGCCCCCTTCGAGCAGTTGAGTTGGGCTGTTGCACCGACTTTAGGGAGGTCGCGACCGCGTGGCCAAACGAATCTCTCACAGCGCGCTCTTGGCATCGGTGAGTTGTGAGATCGGCGCAACCTCATGGTCACTGCGCGCCGTCGTCGATTGGTCACTCCCGTCGACGCGACCAGGGGGGATGTGGCCTGACCGGGCGAAACGCCCCGTCGAACGGATGTATCTGGGGGTTGGCGGTGATGCTTTGGAAACGAGGGGTTCTCTGGCGCTTAATATTTGTTAACACAGTTCACGGGGCGCCGAGCGGACTCGGAAGGCGCCACCGCGCGGGAGGTGCGGACGGTGCGGAGTGGATCGGCATCGATCCGGCCGAATCCATTTCCCATCGATTAGCTGATCGGTCGGTCTATTCATTCAGCATATTTTCGGTCAGCAATAACTGTCACGATTATCGACCACTAGAATTGATCGAATTCGACTCAGGGGGATCGTGTCCGGTATCGCCCGGGGGTGCGCGCCGGACATCCGGTCGGTGTGGACGGTCCGTTACTTCCGGGGAACGAGTTGTCATCCGCCCGCGTGTCTGCGGCGCGCCGCGCGATATCCCTCTGGCGGGTCGCCGCGGTCGGGCTCGGGGTGGGAGTGGGTTCAATGCCGGTGCGGCAACCCGCGATTCGCGAGCAAGATCATTCCCGTGATATCGCCGACACGCTGCGCGTCCCGCTGATATATAGAAACAATGTCGTTTAATATCCGGCGCTTTCGGCGTGTGCCCGCATAGTTGACGATGGGGTCGGTTGTCGTCGAGCCGGTTCGGTCGCGGTCGGCTCAGCTGTTGTTCATGCGGGAGTGCTCGAGTTGTTGATACGTCTACAGTTTCATGGGAGCGGATTGCTGTGCCACGCAAAACGACGGACGTCGGCGTAGGGAATCTATTGCGACCGCCCACCTTCGGGGGGTTGCTGCGTAGACTCCGGGACGATCGGCGCATATCTCGGGAAAAACTGGCATTTGCCGCTGGTGTGAGTTCCAGCTACATCACCCATCTGGAGGGCGGTGATCGCGATCATCCGACCAGGGCGGTCGTCGATGCGCTGATTCGATATCTGGACCGGATCAGTCCGCTGGGGGATGCCGAACGCAGGCATCTGTTCGACCTGGCAGGCCTGGCGGAGGGGCGGTTTCCGGACATCGATGAACTGCGCGGGCAGATCAGCGACGATATGCGCTACGGGTTGGCCGTGCACGAGCCGAACGCGGCCTGCTATTTCGACACCAGATGGAACATCCTGGCCTGCAACGAGTCCTACGCGGCGGCATTTCCCGGACAGGTCGACGATGTCAATATCCTGCGCTGGTTCTTCGGCAACGAGTTGTCCACACGGGTCATGGTGGAGTGGGAGCGTGAGGCGTCGTTGACCGTGGACTGGCTGCGCGGGCTCATCGGCCAATCCGGTGATACGGAATGGGCTGGAGAATTGCTCGCCGAACTCGGTGCATACCCGGAATTCCGGCGCATGTGGGCGACGGGCGGAACGACCTACGGGCGCGACAGTCCGCATATGCGTCTGCGGGACCCGGACTCCGGTGCGTGCTTCAGTCTCGACGTCCAGATGTTCCGGGTCGATTCCGGAAATCATCCCGGCAGGATCCAATTCTTTCTCGGCATCCGCACCCCGTGCCTGGACCCCGCGGATACCGGCGCTGCTGTATCAGGTGCCGAACCCTGCGGTCCGTAACGGGGTTGTGTTGCCCTGGCCGGTGTGGGTACTTCACAGGGCGAAGACGATGTTCGAGATTGTATGGACAACGATCCTGGAAGCGTATTTGATCCGTTTATCGCAGTGCAGGTGATTACTTACAGAACTGTGATTCGGTGAGCGGCACGTCCACGGATTGCGAAAACATTGCGGGAGCGATTGCGCATGGTTGATGAGGTCGAATCGATGCCCCAGATCTCGTTGGCGGCGGCAGCCGACTGCGTGAACGGAACCTTCGCGGTATGCGGAGAGGAGGGCCGAGCCCTCTGGTACGGCCCCTTCCTCGACAGCGACGCCGATAATCCGCACGGAGATCCCGTCGCGGGTGCGATGGCCGTCGCGGCGCGGGCAGTCTGGCTGGCGGGACGGGCCAGGGCGGATTCGGGATATCCGCAGGCGACGTTGCGCCTGACCGTCACCGAAGCGGATGTGGACACGGTGACCCTGGCGTGCATCGCGTCGATGTCAGGTCTCGCGCTCGCCATCGAGGTCTCCGAAGACAATCCGGCCCTCGACTGGTGCCAGGTCTTCGGCAGGCTCGATTGGAATCCTGGATCGCTGATCAGCCTGGTCGACGGCGAGACAACGGAGAGCGGGCAAGAGCGCCACCTCCGATCCGTAGTGATGCTCGACGATTCGAAGGAAAGAGTGCCTATGACACGTAATGCTGGTAGCGGTCCGGCCGGCCCCCAGGTCGATCCCGGCGTGGAGTTGCGCGCCGCGCTGGAGGCGTTGTTGCTGCACGACGCGGTAGGTATCGACGCCAGGATGCGGCACGCCATCGCCGCCGCGGTGCATCTGGCTGTGGACGCCCCGCACGGTCCGCCCGAGGACGCCGAGGAATTCCTCGGCCGTCTGGACGCCTCCTGGCTGTTGACGGCATGGGCCGGGCACGACACCGAGACCTCGCTCATCGCGACGCTCGTCGCGGGTGAGGTGCCCACCCTTTCCTGGTGCGAACTGATGTTCACCACGGCACTGGCGCCTTGGTCGGCCAGTCCGGTCGCGGTACACGCGCGGCGCATCTTCGCCGCCGTTCAGCACGGCCGCATCGGCTCGGTTCGCCCCGAAGTGCGGGTCCCCGAAGTGCGGGTCTACGGGGCCTGAGCGGCGTCTGCCCGATTCGACGCGGGGATCTTCTCGAAGGAGTCCACCCACCGGTGGGGCGGGCGCGGGTGCTGGGGTTCGCCCGCGCGGTGTACGCCGATCACCGACCAGCCTGCCGCGGCGGCGGCATCGAGTTCGTCCGGATGGTCGGACAGGAACAGGATTCGCCCGGCGGGTACGCCGATCTCCGATGCGATCGTCTCGTAGGACGCCGACTCCCGTTTCGGACCCGCCGTCGTCAGATCGAAATAGCCATCGACCAGGGATCCGAGTTCGCCGTTGCGGGCGAAGGCGAACCAATCGCGCTGATTGCGCACCGACCCCGACGAGTACACGTACAGTCGCAGCCCCGCCGCATGCCATGCGGCGAGGGCGGGCGCGACGTCGGGGAAGAACTCGCCGTGCAACGCGCCGGATCGGAAACCCTCGGCGCAGATATGTCCCTGCGCGGTCTTCAACGGTTCGGCCTTGACGTCCGAATCGAGCCAGCCGCGCAGGATCTGGGCCACCTCGGCCACCTCGGCATCCGGACGTCCCGCCGATGCCCTGGTGGCCGCGAGAACGGGCGCGGCCAACCCGGACCGGTTCTCCTGCAGCCATTCGCCCAGCCTGGCCCGGGTGTAGCCGTACAGATCCTCCCGCACCGAACTGGTCGGGCTGGTCGTGCCCTCGATATCGAGGACGACGGCCGTGGTCGTGGAGGTCACGACGCGGTCAGCAGTTCGTCGAGGGTCGGGAAACTCGCGCCGATGCGGTCGCCCGTGAAGTCGCCGACCCAGCCGTCCGCCTCTTCGAAGAAGCGGATCGCGATGAAATCGGGGCGGGACCCCATATCGAACCAGTGCGGCGTGCCCGCGGGCACGGCGAGCAGATCGCCACCCTCGCACACCACGGCCAGCACTTCCTCGCCGAGATGCAGGTAGAAGCAGCCGCGCCCGGCGGCGAAGTACCGCACCTCGTCCTCGGCGTGCCGGTGCTCATCGAGGAATTTCGCCCTGGCGCCCGCCGCGGTCGCCTGACACTGCGGGTCGGCGTCGTCCGGGTGGATCCTCGCGATATCGATATGTTCGTAGCGACCCGACTCGTTGAGGGCCGCGACCTTGTCGGCGTAGCGGGCGAGCAATTCGTCGGAGGTCAACGACTCGGCCTCGTCCACGACCGGCCAGCGGTCGAAAGCGATGCCGTGCGCGGCCAATTCGGCGGTGATCGTCGCGTCGTCGGTGGTCCGTACCCGGACCTCGGCGGCATTGTCGGCGGCCATTATCTGCAGGAGCGTCAAGTCAGTCCGATCTCGATAAGGTCGGTATCGACGGCGAAGGCATGCCGCCGTCCGGTTCGGGTCACCAGTTCGCAGAGTGCCTCCAGGCATTCCGCACGGTCGCGGGCCTGGGCAAGAGTGTCCCCCCACGCGGTGATGCCGTGGCCCGCTATTCCGAAAACCGGTGGTGCGGAGGGATATTCGATCAGATAGCGTTCGACGTCGGCGCCGATGCGCGCGACGTCGCGCCAATTCGGGAAGATCGGTATCTCGATCACGTCCGGATCGGCTCCGCCGAGACCCTTGATGAGTTCGTAGTCGGCGATCCGCAGCGTGGTGATCTCGTCCGGCACGCCGGTACGCGTGAACAGCGTCGTCGCGTGGGGCGGGTGGATATGCACCACGGCCGCGGCATCCGTGCTCCGGTAGACAGCGGTGTGGATCGTGGTCTCGGCCGAGGGTCTACGCCGCTGACCCGCCTCGGGGCTGGAGTCGGCGACCCGGACGGTGACCATATCGTCGGCGGTGAGTTCACCCTTGGACAGGCCGCTCCCGGTGACGACGGCCGAACGACCGTGGCGCACCGAGATATTGCCCGCCGTGCCCGGCATCCAGCCGCGCTGGTACAGCCCGCGCGCCAGTTCCGCGATCGCCGCGGCATGCCCGTCGTGTCCGGCGGGCATGCCGCCGCGGTAGACCACGCCCGCCTCGGTGACCACGGCGGTCACGAGCGCGGCGGGTGTCACGTCGAAGGCGGGGTTGAACACCTCGGTATCGGCGGGAGCTGTTGCGACACCGCCGAATCCGGTCACTTCCGCGGCGGCCCGCTGCTCGACGACGATCTCGCCTCCGGTGGACATACTCTGGTCGCGGGTCGACTCCGGGGCCACCACGATGAACGGGATCCCGTGGTGGCGTGCGGCGAGCGCCAGCATGTAGGTGCCGATCTTGTTCGCGACATCGCCGTTGGCGGTGATGCGGTCGGCGCCGACCAGGACGCAGTCGACCTGCCCCGTCGCCATGGCCCAGGCCGCGGCGGAATCGATGGTGAGCCGGTGCGGGATACCGGCCTCGGCCAGTTCCCACGCGGTCAGCCGGGCGCCCTGTAGCAGCGGCCGGGTCTCATCGACGAGCACCTCATCGATCGCGTCGCGTTCGAACAGCACCCGGATCGCGCCGATCGCGGTACCGACGGCGCTGGTCGCCAGACGACCGGTATTGCAGTGCGTCAGCACGCGCAGCCGCCGGTCGCCGAGTAGTTCCCGGACCAGGTCGGCGGTGTTTGTCGCGGCGGCGCGGTTGACCCGGCCGTCCTCGGCGAGCATGTCCAGGGTTTCGGCGAGCACCGCGTCCGCGCCGCGCGCAACGGCGGCGCTCACCCGGCGCACCGCCCACGCCAGATTCACCGCGGTCGGGCGAGCCTCGGCGATACGCGCGGCCTCGGCCTCGACCCGGGCGATATCGACCACCCCGTCGACGGTATTGGCCGCGGTCGCGATGACAACGCCGAACGCCCCCGCGATGCCGATGGCAGGCGCGCCGCGGATGGCAAGGGTCGCGATGGCGTCGATGATCTCCTCGACGGTGCGCAGACGCAGCTCCCGCACCTCGTGTGGCAGTCCGCGCTGGTCGATGGTGAGCAGTGCACCGTCGTCCCAGATCAGGGAACTGTCATCCATCAGGTGCATCCTTTAGAGCGAAGAAGAGCTGCATCGTGCCTGGTGAACGGTATCCGACGGGAGCCATCGGCGGAAAATCGGGCAGCGCGGGCTCGCCCTCGCGGTCTCAGCCCGCCGAGGCCGCCTCGGCGATCAATTTCGCCGCCCGTTCGCCCGGATCGTAATCCGGGCCGACGCCCTCGATCAGCAGGAGATCGCCGTCGATGTGGTCGGTGCGCAGGTGTGCGATCGCCTGATAGGCGGGTGAGTGGTACCAGGTCCGCGCGCGGTCGATATCCGGGAATTCGATCAGCACCATGCTGCCTGGCCACGTGCCCTCGACCACTTCCGTCGGCAGGCCGTGGATGACGAAGTGGCCATCGAACGGGTCGAGGGTGTCCTGGATGCGTTCGAGGTATTCGATGATGTCGGGGTGCGGGCGACGAGTGTGCAGGTGAGCGAAGCCATAGGCGGGCATGGGTGGTTCCTCCGATGCTGGTCGCCGTCGGGGCGATGGCGACCAGCCGAACGTAACTCCGGCCCGACGCCTGGACAATTACCTCGCGGGTAAGGCATTCGCGGGCATGGCCCCGAGGGGTGCGGGCGCGGCACCGCATTCCGTCTGTCATTCCGCCACGAACTCCGCCTCACGTTCCACGGCCTCGATGGTCTGGCGGGGAACGCGGATCGGGCCGGGGTTGTAGGTGATCGCGCGCAGGTCACCGGTATAGCGGAACGGCCCGCGGCGCGCACGCAGATCCCAGGAGACCGGACCGCGGGCGTCGACGCCGACGGAGATTCCGGTCCAGGGCGACATGCCGACCAACTGCACCTGATCGGCGAGTTCGGCGACCGGTTCGCCGTCGACGGCGATCAGGAAATCCTGACGCAGTCGCGGCCGGATGACCGCATCGACGGTGATCCGGCTCGCCCCCGCGGACAGCGGCGCGGATGTCACGGACCGGTAGACGCCGTAACCGTTGACGCCGAGCACCACCCGTCCGTTCTCGATGTAGACCAGATAGCCGCCCAGCGGATCGCCGTGCGCCACCAGGACGCCCTCGTCGCCGGTGCGATAGCCGCCGAGTTCGGCGGCGATGGTGAAATCGCGGTAGGCGATCAGGCGCTGGGAGCGGTAGCGCTCGAGGACCGGCGTGCCGGGCAGCAGGCGCAACGGCGCGGCCAGGCGCGCCTCCTCGGGGCGGCGGCGTGCGAGATCTTGGCGGGTGAGCAGCGGGAAAACGGTATTCGCCCACGCCGATTCGTCCCAGGCCGCCGCGAGCTCGGCGGCCTTGTCGGGGAATCGGTCCGCGAGGTCGTGCAATTCGGTCGGATCGGCGCGCACGTCGAACAGTTGCCAGCGCGGGGCGTCCACATCGGCGCCGGGTTCGTGCAGTGACAGCAGTTTCCAGCCGTCGCGGTAGAAACCCCGGTGCCCTGTCATCTCCGAATACTGTTCGGTGTGCAGTGTCCGCTCCCGCGGATCGTGTAACAGCCGCGCCGCGGAGACACCGTCGAAACTCTTGGCGGGCACCCCCTTGCGCACCGAAGGACGCGGCAATCCGGCCAGATCGAGCAGCGTGGGCGCGAGGTCGGTCACATAGGCGTACTCGTGCCGGATACCGTCGTCGCCATCGGTTCGCGGCAGACCGCGCGGCCACGACACGATCAGCGGCACCCGCACGCCGCCCGCGAAAGTCTGCCCCTTGTAGAAGCGGAACGGCGTATTGGACGCCTGCCCCCAGCCGCGCGGATAGTGCACGCCCAGTCGCGCGGTGCCGATGAGTTCCTCGTCGTGCGGGATATCGCCGATCCAGTCCGGGTCATCGATATGGGCGAATTCGGCGAAATAGCTTCGGGTTCCCTCCGGCCCGCCCTCGGCGGTGCCCCCGTTGTCGGAGGTGAAGACCACGATGGTGTTGTCGAGCTCCCCGAGCTGTTCGACCACATCCAGAACGCGGCCGAGGCTCTGGTCGACGCTGTCGACCATGCCCGCGTACACCTCCATATACCGGGCGAAGCGCCGCTGTTGGTCCTCGGTCAGCGAATCCCATTCGGCCGCTTCGTAACCCGGTTCGGTATTGCGCGGCTTCTGACGGGTGCCCGCCGGGAACAATCCCTGGGCGAGCTGAGCGGTGAAACGGTTCTGCCGCAGCGCGTCCCAGCCCCCGGCGTAGCGACCGCGATACTTCGCCAGATCGGTCGGTTTGGCCTGGAGCGGGCCGTGCATGGCGACGTGCGCGAAATACAGGAAGAAGGGTTTGGCCGAATCGTGGGCGCGCAGATCCTTCAGATAGCCGATGGCCTTATCGGTCAGATCGTCGGTGAGGTAGTAGTCCGGCGGGTATTCCTCGATATCGACCACCGAGGCGTCCGAGACGAGTTGGTTCGGATAGTAGAAGGAGTTCAGACCCTCCAGCGAGCCGTAGTAACGGTCGAAACCGCGCTGGGTCGGCCACGAATCACGGTGTGCCGCAGGGTTCATCGTGGCATCGCGTACCAGATGCCATTTGCCGACGGCGTAGGTGGCGTATCCGCTGGCGCGTAGGATCTCCGGCAGGGTGAGCACATCGTCCGCCAGTTCCAGTCGCAGCCCGGGATATCCGGGGTCGGCATTGGCGACGAAACCGAAACCGGCTCGGTGGGAATTGATTCCGGTCAGCAGCGCGGCTCGCGACGGCGAGCACAGTGGGGTGGTGTGATAGTTGGTGAGCCGTACGCCGTTGGCGGCCAGACGATCCAGGGTCGGGGTGTCGATCTCCGAACCGAACGGACCGATATCGCTGTAACCCATGTCGTCCACGAGGACCACGATGATGTTGGGCGCGTCCGCGGGCGCGCTCGGCGGGTAGGTCCACTCGGGGGTGGAGTCCGCGGTGGTGCGCCCGACGGAACCGCGGAACGACGCGTAGCCGCGGGCATGGGGTGGAACAGCCATCCGGTCAGTCAAAGCGGCACGCCACCGGGTCGCCAGTATTCGACGCAGGATGCTCGGAACGGGTGATCGGATGTGGGGCCGCTGGTAGATTCGCCGCCCCTGCCGCCTGCGCCGGATTCTCGCTGTCGCACGCCGGGGTGATTAAAGCGCGCCGAGTTACCGCACACCGGGTTGATTATTACGACTCGGTGCGTGCGGATTCTCGATTTCCCGTTTTATTCGGGAGTTAGCGGAAACATACTGCGACCGCCGGTACCGGTACCGGCGGTCGCAGTATGCTGGTCAATCAGTTCTGGCCGTGGCGGCGCTCTGTGTCGCGCTGCGACGAAGGCCGCTGACGGCCTTCCATCTGCTGCTCGTCGTGCGAACCTGCTCGGCCTATGCCCTGCTCCTGGCGCTGCTGTTGCTGCTGCCTCGGCATCTGCTTGGGCATTTTCTTAGGCGTTTTCTTCGACTTTTCAGCCATCTCCACTCGGTCCTTTCCGAAGTGATGTGTTATTCGCCTAACATCAACACAATAGCGAGCAGGCAAGGGGATCGGAAGGGAAATTGCGGATATTTAATTGTGCGTAGGTATTCAGGCCGGTAGCGGCAGGAATTCGGCGGTGACGCCGTCGGCGGCCTGGGCGGGCACGAGGACGAGACCGTCCCGGTCGACGAGGTCACCGAGGTGCGCCGTGCTCATCTGGGGCTCGCCGAGCCAGCCGCCGTAGGGCGCGATCCGTGCCGGGACGATGCGGGGGACGGCGGCGGTGATGGCCGCGGCATTGTGCAGCGGCCCGGTGAGCGGGCGTCCCGGCCTGGCGCCGGTGCGCCCCTCGACGATGGCGGCGGCCAGTGCCATCAGGGTCGCGACGGCGGCGAACGGGTTACCCGGCAGGCCGAGCACGGTGGTGCCCGACCGGAGTTCCGCGACGAGGGTGGAGCCGCCGGGCCGCAGTCGCAGCCGGTGCACCAGCAGCCGGGCCTGCGCGCGAGCGATCGCGCCGCGGAGTTGATCGGCCGCGCCGCCACCCGTCGCACCGACGACCACCAGCAGATCGATATCCTCTGTGGCCGTGAGCACTTCGTCGAATCCGGAGGGGGTATCGCGTAGATGCACCCGATCCACCGTGCGAATTCCGTAGTAGGACAGGATATCCGGGAGCGCGGGGCCGATCGAGTCCCTGGTCTGGCCGCTCTGTAGGGGGCCGTCGCTGCGAATCTCGTCGCCCGTCATCACGATTCGCGCCCGCACCGGGCCGCGTACCAGCGCCTCGCTGACCTCGACGCTGGCCGCGGCGGAAATGAGAGCGGGCGAGACCGGGGTGGACGCGGCGGCGACGAGGTCACCGGCGCCCCGATCCTCGCCGCGGCGGCGGATATCCTCGCGCAGCGGCGTATCCGGCAGCCGGTGCAGGGCATGCCCCGGCCGCACCTCGGCGAATTCGTCGCGCAGCACCGCGGTGGTGCCGTCGGGCACGTGCGCGCCGGTGGCGATGCGCACCGCCTCGCCCGAGAGCAGCCCGACCGGGCGCTGCCCGCCCGCGAATCCGATATCGCGGCGCAGCCGCCACGGCCCGTCACCGGAGACCGCGTAGCCGTCCATGGCCGACACGTCGAATCGTGGCAGCGGTCCGTGCGCTGTCAGCGGTGCGGCCAGCGCCGCTCCGCGCACCGCGCGCAACTGCGTGCGGTAGGCGGTGAGCCGGGACAGATCGCTGCGCAGGACATTCCTGGCCTCGTCCACGGTCAGGGGCGGCCGAGGCGATATATCCGAATCGTCGGCGCCCGCTTCGGATGACGATCCGGCCACGGCGGTGACGGTGGCGGCTTCGGCACGCGCCCGCAGCACCTCGTCGTCGGTGTCCACATCGGCGACACCGGGAACCGAGACGATGACGGTATCGGTCGGTATCAGTGCCTTCATCGGCTGGTTGACCGGCGAATCCAGTTTGGCGAGTTCGGCGACCAGCGCGGCGCGCCGCCACAGCCCGATCAGGTATTGCGGTCTGCCCGCGTCGTCGGCGGCGAAGACCGCGTCCGCACCGGTCTCGGCCTCCCGCCGCATCAGCGCCGCGATCGCGGCGGAGGTCAGGAACGGCATATCGGCCGCGAGTACCACCACCAGCGGGGCCGGATCGGCGTTCAACGCGCGCAGACCCGCGTCGATCGCCGCCACCGGACCCGAGCCCGGCGGCACCTCACGCACCTGCAGGAGGTTCGGAGCCAGCTCCGGCCGGTGCGGGCCGACCACCACGGTGTGCTCGCAGCCCGCGACGGCGGACAGCGCCGCGTCGAGCAGGGAGCGGCCTCCGATGACGAGTCCGGGTTTGTCGATTCCACCCATGCGGCTGGCGCGTCCGCCCGCGAGCACGATGGCGTCGGCGGCTCTCATCGGAGCCGTCCGGAGGCAAGGTACAGCATGGGCGACATGCTAATTCGTCGGTGGCTCGGGTGGACGCAGCGCGACCTCGCCGACGGCGAGGCGCGGGGCGGACGGGGCGGACAATCGGATCAGATCGCGTAATGGGGTGCGGGACGAAGTAGGCAGAACTCGTTGGCCTCGGGATCGGCGAGCGGCAGTCCCGGTGCGATGCCGAGACTGCCCGCGGCCAGCGGCGTCGCACCCGCCGCACGTAACCGGGCCACCTCCTCGGCCGGATCGTCCGCGGGGAAGGACGTGAGGTCCAGGTGCAGACGGTTGCGACCGGACTTGTGTTCGGGAGTGTGCACGAATTCGAGCCAGCAGCCGAGTCCGGTCGCCGATCGCAATCCGGCGATCTCGGAACCGCCGTAGGTCACCGGCCAGCCCGAGGCGGTCGACCAGAATTCGGCCAGCCGCACCGGATCCCGGGTATCGACCACGATGGCCGCGACGGCTCCGGTATCGACGTACTGCTCGCGGGGCTCCAGGACGCAGAACTCGTTGCCCTCGGGATCGGCGAGCACCACCCACGGCACGGTGCCCTGACCGATATCGATACAGCGGGCGCCGAGGGAGAGCGCGCGATCCACCTGGACTCGCTGATGGTCAAGTGACCGGCTCGCCAGATCGAGATGGATGCGGTTCTTACCCTGCTTGGTATGCGCTGCGGGCAGGAACGTCAGCGCGATCTCCAGGCCGTCCGGATCGTGTGCCGCCACATCGACCTCGTCGGATCGATCGAGGGGTACCGCCCAGCCCAGTAGTTCGGCCCAGAAACCCGCGACGGACCGCGGCCGGTCAGCATCGAAGACGACACGCGCCAGGCGGGTGGACATGCCTCCACGGTAACCCGCGCCGCGTCTACCGATCCCGAAGTTCGGTAAACCGGAAACGCGCGGCACCCAGATCCACCCGCCCGTCCCGGACCGGCACCCCTTCCGCCGCGAGCAGTCGCAGCTGACGGTCGGCCAGATGCGCGGCGGGCCTTCCGCTCGCCCCGATCACCCGGTGCCACGGCAGATCGGCGGAATCGGTGCGCATGATCCAGCCGACGGTACGCGGGGTGGAAAGTCCCGCGGCGGCGGCGATATCGCCATAGGTGGCCACCGCACCGCGCGGAATGCGGCCGACCAGGGCGCGGACCTCTTCGATCTCGGCGTCGGACGTCGGCATCGCTCAGCCGAGCGCCGCGCGCACCAGTGCCGCCGTCTCGGCGGGCATGGACTGGGCGACCATGTGATCGCAATCGAATTCGCGCACGGTGAGCCGTTCGCCGAGACGCGCGGTGAGGGCGGAGCGGAACTCCGGGGTCACGAACGGCGGACGCACCTTCATCGCCTGCACCAGGACGGTCGGCAGATCGGCGGGCGGCAGGACGAAATCGCGGGCGAGCTGGCCCCAGTAGGAGGTGATGGCGGGCAGGCTCATACGCCAGCCGACGCGACCGTCACCGGTCGCGATCAGGTGTTCGTTCAGTTCGGCGTCGAGCAGCGCGGGGGCGACGTCGGCCCAGGCGCTGGCCAGCTTGTCACCCCTGGCATCGTCGATATTCGCGTAGTCGGGGTGGGCGAGTGTGTTGTGCGCGATCTCGTCGAGCCGAACGGGGTCGAGGGCGATGGCCGGATCGAGCAGTACCAGGCCGCGTACCAGTTCCGGATGCCGATGGGCCAGATGCACCGCCGTCGCCGCGCCGAACGAATGTCCGACGATCAGCGCCGGCTCCTCGGCTTCGGCCGCGAGCAGGTCGACCAGATCCGCGACGATCCGTTCGAAATCCCACGGTGGCAGCGAGCTCGAGCGGCCGTGGCCGCGCAGGTCGGGGGCGATCACGCGGATATCGGGGAGATACTCCTCCGCGAGCGCCGCCCAACGCTTGCCGTGACCGGTCAGCCCGTGCAGGGCGAGAACGAGTGGTCCGGCGGCGGGACCGAAACGGTGCACGTGAAGTATCGACACCCGACTATTCTGCTCGGCGCGGGCAGGCGGGCAACTCACAGAGGTGGGGGGCGGCCCGGACTGTCGGTCGCGTCTGTTGCAATAGCCCGCGTGGTGCGATCGGATAGCGCGGTGCGACTTGTTCGCCGGAACGCGGCGGCGCCCGGGGCCAGGCTCTGGGGCGCCGAGGTGCGCCCGCTGTTCGAGGCCAATGCCGAAGGTGGGCCGATCCGCCCGGGGTGGCGTCCGTGGCAGGTGCTCGGCGGACCGGGGACCGGGAAGACCGCGCTGTTGATCGACCTGGCGGCCGAACGGATCGCGGCCGGAGTCGATCCGGAATCGGTGCTGGTCCTGACCCATTCCAAGCAGGCGGCGAGCGCCGTGCGCGACGCGGTCACCATGCGCCTGGCAGACCAGGGCGGCGTGCCGGGCGCGACCAGGGAGCCGCTGGTGCGCACCCTGCACTCCTACGCCTTCTCGGTGCTGCGCAGGCATGCCACCGCGCACGGCAATCCGCCGCCGCGTTTGCTGACCGGTGCCGAACAGGACGCGGTTCTGCGGGAGATGCTGCGCGGGGATCTGACCGACATCGCCGCGGGAGCGACCGGTCTGTGGCCGGAGCGACTGCGGCCCGCACTCGGTCTCGGTGGTTTCGCCGAGCAGTTGCGCGACCTCATGCTGCGGGCCACCGAACGCGGACTCGGCCCGGAGGATCTGGTGCGCCTCGGCCGCGAGCACGATAAATCGGAATGGGTGGCCGCGGGCCGGTTCGCGATGCGCTACGAGCAGACGATGCTGCTGCGCTGGTCGGTCGGGGTCGAAGCCCCGGAGGCCACCGCGCCCGCGCTGGATGCCGCGGAACTGGTCGGCGCGGCACTGGACGCGCTCGCCGGTGATGCCGAACTCCTCGCCGCCGAGCGATCGCGGATTCGATATCTGCTCGTCGACGATGCCCAGCATCTCGATCCGCAGGCCGCGTTGCTCGTCCGCGTGATCGGCGACTCGACCCACACCTCGGTGGTGGCCGGAGATCCGGATCAGAGCATTTTCACCTTCCGCGGTGCCGATTCCGGATTCCTCACCGACCTCGACATTCCGCCGCAGCGGCGCATCGTGCTGCGGGAGAGTCATCGGGCGAGTGCGCCGGTGCGTCTTGCGGTCGCCCGTGTCGCGGCGAGATTGCCGGGCAGCGGGCCGCAACGGTTCTCCCCGCCCGCGCGGGACGCGGAACCGCTGGACGGCGGCGCGGCCGTCCGCGTCCGGGTACTGGCCACGCCCGCCAAGGAGGCGGCGCTGATCGCCGATCATTTGCGGCGGGCCCACCTCACGGCGGGTGTGCCGTGGTCGCGCATGGCGGTGATCGTCCGTTCGGTCCCGCTCTCGCTCGCACCCCTGCGCCGCGCACTGCTCGCTGCGGGCGTCCCCGTGCAACAGCCCGCGCTGGACGTGCCGCTGGCCCGGCGGCGCGGCGCGGCCTGGATGCTGCTGGCATTGCGCGCGGTGCTGGCGGGGGAGCGGGGCCCGCGCGCCTCGACCGAACTGTTCTCCGCCGAGGATGCGCTGGATCTGCTCGGCGGCCCGCTCGGCGGCGCCGACCAGATCAGCCTGCGGAGATTGCGTCGCGGTATCCGGCGCAGTGTGCGCGACTCCGAACGCAAGGCGAAATCGGCTCGCGGCGTGGGTGTTTCCGGTGAGAACCTGACTGAGGGGCCGATCGACGACGAACGCTATATCAGCGAATCCGACTGGGAACAGGCCGATTACGTAGCCGGTGCCGAGGCCGCCGCGGCGTCCGGCGACGACAACGATCCGGCGGGTAGGGAACCCGAATGGGCCGCCTACGAACCCGAATGGTCGGCCGGCGAATCCGATTGGCACGACAACGAGGCGGACTGGGGGCTGGAAGCCGAGACGCCCTCCGACATGAGCGCGGTTCGATACCGTGGCGCGCCGGAGCACCCCGAATGGCTCGAATACCTCTCCGAAAGCGATGTCCCCGAAAGCGATGTCCCCGAAAGCGATGTCCCCGAACGCGATGTTTCCGAACGCGATGTTTCCGAACGTGATGTCCTTGACGCCGAACGGAACTCCCCGCCGGACCGGTCCTCCGCCGAAGTACTGCGCGCCCTGCTCGTCGACATGGGCGAGCGCGACCTGCTCTCCGGCCTGACCGAGGTCGAAGCGGCTCCGCTGAAACGCGTCATCGACGCGCTGGACAAGGCCCGCAAGGCCAGGAGCGACGGCGCGGGTCTGGAAGATGTGCTGTGGGCGCTGTGGATCGCCTCGCGCCTGGAGCGGCGCTGGCTCGGGCAATCCGAACGCGGTGGCGCGATGGGAATGCAGGCCGATCGGGATCTCGATGCCGCCGTAGGACTCTTCGACGCCGCGGCGGCCTACGTCGACCGGTTGCCGCGCGCGAGTATCGAAGGGTTCGTCGAATATCTGGTCCAGCAGGAGATCCCACAGGACACCGCGCCACTGACCGCGCCGGGTGAGGCGATCGCGCTGCTCAGCGCGCATGCCGCCGCGGGCAGGGAATGGGATGTCGTCGCGGTGGCGGCCGTGCAGGAAGGGATCTGGCCGAACCCGCGCCCGCGCGGCACCCTGCTGCACACCGAGGATCTGGTCGACCTCACCGCGGGCATCGATCCGTCGGGTGAACAGTTGAGCCGCGCGGCCCCGATTCTGGCCGAGGAACGCAGACTCCTTCTCGTCGCGTGCAGCCGGGCCCGATGGTCGCTGCTGGTCACCGCGGTCGAATCGGTGTCGGGGGAAAGGGATCTGGTGCCATCCCGGTTCCTCGGCGAACTGCTCGGCCACGACGACGACAGTGAGCCTGGCGCACTGCCGATCGCCGATCCGGGCCGCGCCCTGGTGATGCACGCGCTGGTCGCCGAATTGCGCGGGGTGGTCTGCGACGACGAGGCCGACCCCGAACGCAGGAAGCGCGCGGCCCACCAGCTGGCCAGATTGGCGGAGGCGGGGGTGCCGGGCACCCACCCCGAGCAGTGGTACGGCACAGGCGGACTCAGCTCACCGCGTCCACTGTGGGGTGATGACGAGACCGCGGTCGCGCTCTCGCCGTCCACGGTGGAAATGCTGCGCACCTGTCCGCTGCGCTGGGCACTGGAACGTCACGGCGGCACCGACGGCGACAATCCGCACGCGGTCAAGGGCAATCTGGTGCACACACTGGTGCAGGCGCTCGCGGGCCGTGTCCCCGAAGCCCAGGTGCGTGCCGCGTTGGACAGGGCATGGCAGGCCATCGATCCCGGTACCGGCTGGCATTCCCGGCAGGAATTGCGCCGCACCGAGGCGATGTTGGAAACCTTCATGGCGTGGGTGCGCAATACCCGAGGGGAACTCACCCAGGCCGGGGTCGAGGTGAGCGTCGACTGTGAACTGCCCGCCCGCACGACCGACGAGCCTCCGGTTCGGATCAAGGGCCGGGTGGACCGGCTGGAACGCGACGCTTTCGGCCGCTTCGTCATCGTCGACGTGAAAACCGGTAAGACACCCATCTCGAAACAGGCCGCCGCCGATCACGCCCAGCTCGCCACCTACCAGGTCGCCGCCGCCTTCGGGGCGCTGGATATGCGCGTCGGCGTGGAGGACGCGACCGGAGGTCCCGATACCGATGCCGTGGACGCCATCGGTAGCGCTGCCCCGGTGGCAGACGCCCCCGCTCTGGGCGAACCGGGCGGCGCGCGCCTGGTGTACGTCGCCAAACCCAGCAAGGAGGGCGCCACCCAGCGCATGCAGGATCCGCTCGATGCCGAAGCCCTCGACACCTGGCGCACCACCATCCATGACGCCGCCACCTCCACCCGCGGCCCCAGCTACCTGGCCATGCGCAATGACGGCTGCCGTCACTGCGCGGTTTCCGGCAGCTGCCCCGTCCAGGACACGGGCAGGCAGGTCACCGACGAATGACCCCGCCCCACCCCGGCGAACCCGATCACCACGCATCACCGACAGTGCCGCGAGCCACGTGGTGGCTTCGCGTCGTGGCGCGTATGGGTGCCGGGGCGCGGCGATGACCCAGGTCACGCCGCACCAGCTGGCAGCGGCGCTGGGGTTGCCACCGCCGACCGACGAGCAGGCGGCGGTGATCGCCGCACCGGCCGGTCCGACGCTGGTGGTGGCCGGAGCGGGAGCGGGTAAGACCGAGACGATGGCCGCGCGGGTCGTGTGGATGGTGGCCAATCGGCTGGTACTGCCGGAGCAGGTGCTCGGGCTGACCTTCACCCGAAAAGCCGCGCAGCAGTTGACCTCCCGGATTCGCACCCGGCTCGCACGGCTCGCCGGAGCGCCGCTGCTGCGTGAGCTCGACGCCACGGGAGAACTGCGCGCGCGGCTCTCGGGTACGGAGCCGGAGATCAGCACCTACCACTCCTACGCGGGCCGCCTGCTCACCCAGCACGGTCTGCTGCTGCCGGTGGAACCGTCGGCGACGCTGCTGACCCAGACCCAGCTCTGGCAACTCGCGCACCAGGTGGTGCGGACCTGGGACGGTGACCTCGAAACCGACCGCACCCCGGTATCGGTGACCGAAGCGGTGCTGGCGCTGTCCGGTCAGCTGGCCGAACATCTGGTGGAGCCGGAACAGTTGGCCCAGGCGCACACCGAACTGGAGAAGCTGGTGCACACCCTGCCCGCGGGACCTCGACAGCGCGGCGGTCCGAGTCAGTACCTACGCGGATTGGTGCAGGTCCAGCGCGAACGCGTCGCTCTGCTCCCGCTGGTCCGCCAGCTGTCCTCGGCCCTGCACAGGCGCGGCGCCCTCGATTTCGGCGCCCAGATGTCCCTCGCGGCCCGCCTCGCCGCCGAACACCCCGAAGTCGGCAGTGCCGAACGCGACCGTTTCCACCTCGTCCTGCTCGACGAATACCAGGACACCGGGCACGCCCAGCGCATCCTGCTGGCCGCCCTCTTCGGCGGTGCCGCGACCGCCCCCGGCTCCGACCGGCCGATCGCCGAAGCTGCGCCGGATGTCGATACCGATGACCGGCCGCGGCTGGCGGTGACCGCGGTCGGTGATCCGATGCAGTCGATCTACGGTTGGCGCGGGGCCTCGGCGGCGAATCTGCCGCGTTTCGCGACGGATTTTCCCTGTGCCCCAGGAGTTCCCGCACCGACGTTGCCCCTGCTGACGAGCTGGCGGAATCCGCCGGAGGCGCTGGCGCTGGCGAATCTCGTGGCCGAACCGCTGCGGGTCAGCGCCAGGGACAAGGGCGGGGTGACCGTCGACGCGTTGCGCGCCAAACCGAATGCGGGAGCGGGTGTCGTCGCGTTGGCGTTGACCGAGACTGTCGCCCAGGAGCGTGATTGGCTCGCCGAGCGGATCGCCGCGGAATGGGGGCGACGGCGCAGCGACGGCGAGCCGCCACCGACCTCCGCGGTACTGGTACGCCGCAACGCCGATGCCGCGCCGCTGGCGGAGGCGCTACGTGAGCAGGGTCTGCCGGTGGAGATCGTCGGGCTCGGTGGACTGCTCGCGACGCCGGAGGTCGCCGATATCGTCGCCACCCTGCGGCTCATCGCCGAACCCGCCTCGGGCAGCGCCGCCATGCGTATCCTCACCGGCGCCCGCTGGCGGATCGGCGTCACCGATATCGCCGCGCTCGCCCGCCGGGCCCGCGACCTGTCGATCAGTCGGCTATCCGGCGGTGAGACGAAAGCGATCACCGATAGTTCCACCCTCGCCGAGGCGCTGCGCGACGTCGCGCCGGAACCGGCGGAGCAGGCCGGACTCGCCGACGCGATCGCCGATCCCGGTCCGGCCGAACAGTATTCGGAAGTAGGATTCGCCCGCGTCGAAGCGCTGGGCCGTGAGCTGTCCGCGTTACGGGAGCGCAGCGGGCAGCCGCTGGCCGAATTGGTCGCGGATGTCGAACGCACCATCGGCGTCGGGGTGGAAACCCAGGCGCGTCGCGCGATGGCGGGAACCGGCGCCGGGCGCGAGCATCTGGACGCGTTCGCGGAGGTGGTCGCGGGTTACGCGGCGGATTCCGGCGCGTCCCTGAGCGGTCTGCTCGCCTTCCTCGCCGCCGCCGAATCCGTGGAGAACGGACTCGAGCCAGGCGAGGTCGAAGTCGCGCGTGATCGAGTGCAGGTGCTCACGGTGCATGCGGCGAAGGGCCTGGAATGGGAGGTCGTCGCGGTTCCGCACGTGGTGCGCGGCGTATTTCCCTCCGGTACCGCCTCCGGCACCTGGCTCGGCGCACTCGCCGAACTCCCGACTACGCTGCGCGGCGACCGGATCCGGGACGACGCCGCCGAGGGTGTCCCCGTGCTCGACCTGTCCGATCTCTACGATCGCGCCGATCTGGAGCGCGCTGTCAAAGCGCACAAGGACGCCCTCGAGCGCAGGCGGATCGAGGAGGAGCGCCGCCTCTTCTATGTCGCGCTCACCAGAACCGAACACGTACTGCTGGTTTCGGCACACCACTGGGCCGAGACCGGATCATCCCCCAAGGGGCCGTCCGACTTCCTGCTCGAGCTGAAGACCGCGGGCGAAACCCCGGGGAGCCCGGTCAACGGCGCCGTCGATATCGCCCGCTGGGACGACCCGCCGGATGTCGACGCCGTCAACCCCTTCACCGACAATCCGGCCACCGCCGAATGGCCGCGCGACCCGCTCGGCCCACGCCGCGTCCCCGTCGAACGGGGCGCCGCCCTCGTGCGCGCCGCCCTGGACGCACTCCGAGCTGATCCGCGGGCCACCCCGCCGACGGACGACGACGAGTCGCCCCGGCGGGAATTCCTCCCGCCGCCTGTCGATTTCACCTTGCCCGAGGACTACCCAGCCGAGGACTACCCAGCCGAGGACTACACCACCCCGGATGACCCCTACCTCCGCGACGACTTCCCGCCGGACGATTTCGCCCCGCCCGAGGACTATCTGCCCCTCACCGACGATCACGCTCCCCTGCCCGACGACTTCCTCCCACCACCCGACGATCACCTCCCGCCCGCCGAATTCTCCGGCGACCCGAACGATCCCGACGGATGGGCGGCCGATGTCGACGCCTTGCTCGCCGAATTCGAATCGGGTCGCGTGGGCACGCAGGAGGTGGAACTGCCCGGGCAGATTCCGGCGACCGCGCTGGTGGAAATGCGCGCCGATCCGGCGAAACTCGCTCGGCGACTGCGTCGTCCGCTTCCGTTCCCGCCGAATCCCCTGGCCAGGCGCGGTACCGCCTTCCATGCCTGGGTGCAGCGCTGGTTCGGCGGTAGCCGATTGCTCGGTTTGGACGACCTGCCGGGCGCGGGGCAACCGGAGACGGCCGACGGCGGCGTCGACACCGATCTGACCCGCATGCAGGACGCGTTCCTCGAATCGCCGTGGGCGCACCGCAGCCCGCTCGAGGTGGAGGTTCCCTTCGAGACCTCGATCGCGGGCACGGTCATCCGCGGTCGGATGGACGCGGTTTTCGCCGAACCGGGTGGCGGCTGGATCGTCGTCGACTGGAAGACCGGCGCCGAACCCGGCCCCGCCGAGGAACCCGCGGTCGCCATGCAGTTGGCGATCTACCGTCTGGCCTGGGCGCGGCTGATGGCGGCCCGGACCGGCGGGACCGAGTCGGAGATGCTCGAAAAGATCGGTGCGGCTTTCCATTACGTGCGTTCGGGCCGCACCGTCGCGCCCGCGGAACTTCCGGGGCACGACGAACTCGCCGAACTCATCCGCACCTCGGCGCCGCCGCGCGAGCAGGCCGATCAGTGAGTTCGGCGGGCCTCAGCGCCGAGCCAGGCGCGCGATCTTCAACGCCTGCGTGATCATCGGGATCTGCAATGGCAGCCGGGCTACCGATCCCACCTTGATCGCCTGCGAGGCCTTCTCGCTTTTCACCGTGTCCACGGCGAATTGGATATTCGCGGGGAACACCGCGATGAAAAGCAGTGCGGCCAGTCGTCCGCCGAGGCCGCGGGTGCGCGGCACGGCCAGCGCCGCGGCGACGCCGATCTCGGCGACGCCGGACGCGTAGGTGTAGTCGCGCGCCTTACCCGGCAGTGCCCTGGGCACGATCGAGTCGAAGAATTTCGGGGCGACGAAATGCAGCACCCCGACACCGAAGAGAAGTAGGGCCAGGGCCAGCGCGGGGCGCCGTCCGTCATCCGAAGTGGTTTCTGCCATGCCCTACCCTCGCATCGACCGGCTGTTCGCGTCGAGACCGAACGGTGTGGCCGAGACAGAGTAGGCTGCCGTGCTGTGCCGGAGGTACAGGTAATGCCGGAGATGGCCGGCTCGATGGGCGGCAGGAGTGATGGCACCGGTGTTGGGTGACTTCGGAGACAGGTCGGGCGTGCTCGGAATATCCGGTCGCCCCGACTTCGCGCTGGTCGGTCTGCTTCGCATACCGGAGATCCAGAACAGCCCGTGGGTTTCCCTGGTGCGGCGGGTGCTTTTCGCGGTCGGTCTGTTGTTCGCCGCCGCGCTGGTGGTCTACGTCGGTCGCGACGGCTATCACGACAACGCGGGCGAGGACATCTCGTTCCTCGACGCGTTCTACTACTCGACGGTCTCTCTCTCGACCACCGGCTACGGCGATATCGCCCCGGTGTCTCCCGAGGCCAGGCTCGCGAACATCATCATCATCACGCCGCTGCGGCTGCTCTTCCTGATCGTGCTCGTCGGTACAACCATCGGCGTGCTCACCGAGCGATCCCGCCAGGCATTCAAGATCCAGCGTTGGAGGCGCAGCGTGCGTAATCACACCGTGGTCGTCGGATACGGCACGAAAGGCAGGACCGCGATCCACGCCATGATCGCCGACGGTGTGCAGCCGGGCGATGTCGTCGTCGTGGACACCGATTCCCTCGCGCTGGAGTCGGCGGGTAACGCGGGCCTGGTCACCGTGCACGGTTCGGCCACCCAATCCGACGTGCTGCGATTGGCGAGTGTGCAGAACGCGGCCTCGGTGGTGGTCGCGACCAACCGCGACGACACCGCCGTCCTCGTGACGCTCACCGCGCGTGAACTCAACAAGACCGCCAAGATCGTGGTCGCCATCCGCGAGGCGGAGAACACCCATCTGCTGCGGCAGTCCGGCGCGGATTCGGTGGTGGTGTCCTCGGAGACCGCGGGCCGGTTGCTCGGTATCGCCACCACCACCCCCACGGTGGTCGAGATCATGGAGGATCTGCTGACCCCGGAGCAGGGTTTCGCCGTCGCCGAACGCGATGTCGAGCCGTCCGAGATCGGGGGTTCCCCACGCCATCTCAGCGATATCGTGCTGGGAGTCGTGCGAAACGGTGAGTTGATCCGGGTCGGCGAACCCGCGGTCGACGCCATCGAAGGCGGGGACAAGCTGCTCTATATTCGTCGCGTGCTCAAATGAGACTAGTCTCGAAGCGTGTCGTTCGATTTGAATGCCGTGCCGCTGCTGTCGCGTTCCGCCGTCGACCGCGCCGATGAAGTCCGGGCCGATGACCAGGCTCTGAAGGAGGGCTGGGGCGAGGCCAGAGTGCTTCGCGTCAACCGCAAGGGGCAGTTCCGCTTCGCCGAAGGCGCCCTGCTGCTCGAGGCGGCCGTCGAGTTGTCGGCCGAACCGGACCCGGCCGCGGTTTTCCTCGGCATCGGCGACGGAAGGCATCTGTGGGCGGTGCGCGATAAGGATCTCACGGGTGAACTGACCGATCTGCGTGCGCTCGCCGACGAGATCGATGATTTCACCGCCGGTGTCCTCACCTCGGCGATGGCCCTGCTGAACTGGCACGACAAGGCCGGATTCCACGCGGGCGACGGTTCGGCGACGGTGGCGACGAAGGGCGGCTGGTCCCGGGTCACCGAGGAGGGCCACGAAGAGTTCCCGCGTATCGACCCGGCGGTCATCTGCCTGATCCACGACGGTGGTGACCGAGTACTGCTGGCCCGCCAGCACACCTGGCCGCCGACGCTGTTCTCGATTCTGGCCGGATTCGTCGAGGCCGGTGAGTCACTCGAACGGTGTGTGGAACGCGAGATGAAGGAGGAAGTGGGTCTCGACGTCCGCGATATCCACTATCTGGGCAGCCAGCCGTGGCCGTTCCCGCGCTCGCTGATGCTGGGCTTTGCCGCTGTCGCCGATCCCGAACAGCCGCTGGCCTTTTCGGACGGCGAGATCGCCGAGGCGCACTGGTTCACGCGGGCCGAGGTCAGGGCGGCGCTGGCGGTCGGGGACTGGTCCGCACGCAAGGACGGTGCGCGGCTGCTGCTGCCCGGCTCTATTTCCATCGCGAGGACCATCGTCGAATCCTGGGCCGCGCTGGATTGATGCACGCCGGATCGCCGTCGCGTGGCAGGAACCGCGACGGCGGCGGCAGCTGGATCGGAGTTGTTGCGCTGGAACTGTGCGATACCCGGTCAGCCGAGGGTCGCGAGGACTTTCTTGACGTCCGCCAGTGACGGATTGGTCGCGGTGGAACCGTCGGCGAATTTCACCGTCGGCACCACGTGGTTGCCGTTGTTGACGCTACCGACGAATTCGGCCGAAGCCGGATCCTGCTCGATGTCGATCTCCACGTAGCTGATGCCCGACTCCTGCAGCTGCTTCTTCAGCCTGCGGCAGTAACCACACCAGGTGGTCGAGTACATGGTCAGGGCGGGGGTTGCGTCAGTCACGGACCCTTCAACGCTGTGTGCGCCGATCCTGTTCCTTCTTCACCGACATTCGCCGTGACCGCCGGGCTGTCGGAGGGGACTGTCATGATGGACGCCGTGCCCGCACCCGACCTCGCCGCCCTGGATCCCGAGCAGGCCGCCGCCGTACGGGCGCCACGCGGTCCGGTCTGCGTGCTTGCGGGGGCGGGGACAGGTAAGACCAGGACGATCACCCACCGGATCGCGCATCTGGTGTCGGCCGGACACGTGAAGGCCGATCAAGTGCTCGCCGTCACCTTCACCGCGCGCGCGGCGGGGGAGTTGCGCGGCAGGCTTCGCGAACTCGGCCTCGGCGGCGACGCGAATCAGGTGCAGGCGCGCACCTTTCACGCGGCGGCGCTGCGTCAGCTCAAATATTTCTGGCCGCAGGTCGTCGGCGAGGTTCCGTGGCGACTGATCGACGGCAAATTCTCGATCGTCGCGCAGGCCGCCCATCGTGCGGGACTCTCCTCGGCCACCGACAGTGTGCGCGATCTGCTCAGCGAGATCGAATGGGCCAAAGCCTCGCTCATCGCGCCCGAGGACTACCCGGCCTCCGCCGCCGCGCACCATCGTGAACCGCCGTACGACGCGGCCCTGGTGGCGCAGGTCTACGCGGGCTACGAATCGCTGAAGACCTCGCCGGAGGGCCTGCTGCTCGATTTCGACGATCTGCTGTTGCATACCGCCGCGGCGCTGGAGGACTATCCCGCGGTCGCCGAGGAATTCCGCGGGCGCTACCGCAGTTTCGTCGTCGACGAATATCAAGACGTCACCCCGTTGCAGCAGCGGGTGCTCGATGCCTGGCTGGGCGAGCGGGACGATCTGACCGTCGTCGGCGACGCCAACCAGACCATCTACTCCTTCACCGGCGCCACCCCCGGCTATCTGCTCGACTTCTCCCGTCGCTTTCCCGACGCGACGGTGGTGCGTCTGGAACGCGACTACCGATCGACCCCGCAGGTGGTCTCGCTCGCGAACCGGGTGATCGGTGCGGCGCGCGGACGTATCGCTGGCACGCGCTTGCAGCTGATCGGCCAGCGGCCCGACGGCGCGGAACCGATTTTCGCCGAACACCCCGATGTCCCGGCCGAGGCCGCCGCGGTGGCCGAGGAGATCCGGCGACTCATCGCGGCGGGCACCCCGGCCTCGGAAGTCGCCGTGCTGTACCGGATCAATGCCCAGTCCGAGTCCTACGAGCAGGCGCTGACCGAAGCGGGCATTCCGTACCAGGTGCGCGGCGGCGAGGGTTTCTTCCAGCGCGCCGAGGTGCGGCAGGCGGTATCGGTGCTGCGCCAGGCCGCCTCCCGCGAGGATCTGCCCGACCAGTCCCGGAACGGGAAATCGCTGGTCACCCTGGTCAGGGCGGTACTGGCCCCGGTGGGACTCACGGCGACCGAACCGGCCGGTGCGCAGGCGAGGGAACGCTGGGAGTCGCTGGTCGCGCTGGTCCGGCTGACCGAGGAACTGGTCGAACAGGACGAGAACCTCGACCTCATCGGACTGCTGCGGGAACTGGCCGCGCGCGCGGAGGCCAGACATCCGCCCACCGTGCAGGGCGTCACGCTGGCCTCGCTGCACGCGGCCAAGGGGCTGGAATGGGACGCGGTCTTCCTGGTCGGCCTCGCCGACGGCACCCTGCCGATCGCCCATGTTCTCGCCGACGACGGCTCGGTCGCCGACTTCGCGGCATTGGAGGAGGAGCGGCGGCTGCTGTATGTCGGCGTCACCAGGGCCCGCGAATATCTGCGATTGTCCTGGGCGCTGGCGCGCACCGAGGGCGCGCGGCGGACCAGGCGCCGGTCCCGGTTCCTCAATGGCGTCGTTCCCGACGATTCGCCCGCCTCGCGGATCGCCGCGCCCGTCAAGGAGGCCTCGGGGATCAGGCCCACCTGCCGGATCTGCGCCAAACCACTCATCGGCACCTACGCCACCATGCTCGGCCGCTGCCGTCGCTGCCCCGCGGAACTCGACGCCGTGCTCTTGGAGACGCTGAAGGAGTGGCGCAGCGAGAAGGCCGAGGTACTGCGGGTGCGAGAGTTCGTGGTCTTCACCGACACCACGCTCACCGCCATCGCCGAACAACTGCCCTCCGATGACAAGGCGCTGCAGGCGATTCCGGGCATCGGCGCGAAGAAGATCGTCCAGTACGGTGCGGACGTTCTCGCCATCGTCGCGTCGCGGCTCCGATCTACCTCACAAAACCGCAGGTAGAAAATATGTTGTCGGTTTCGGCGACATTGCATATGGTGGGAATCACGCACCGGGAGGTCATCCCGGCGCGCACAGTTCCGACAGATTTCGAGTACAGGAGGGAGGCAGACCGGTGAACGGCATCGTGAATATCAACGCTGACAACGCCATCGGCGGTGTGGTGAGTATGCCTATGTCAGCCTCCCGGGGGGTCCTCGCTTTGCAGGGGACCGGTCTGTCCTTCGTAGGCGGTATCGGCGCGCAGGCGAAAGTCACGCGTACCCATCAGCCGATTTGCGCTCTGCGTCAGGACAAGCCCAGCGGTAGCTGGCACCCGGCGGCCATCGAGGGCCCCGGCGCTTTCGCATTCGACACCGGATATGAGCAGGCATCCGCACTGCTGGAACTCCCGGCCGAGGTCGATACGCAAGCAGCCCGCCTCCGCACCGCACACCCGGCGACCGTGATCTGGAATCGACACAGATGTCGATCTAGGTAGGGGACTCTCCCAGACCTCCAGGCCACGGATCGCATACGAAGCGAAACCCGTGGCCATTTGTTTTAAGCGGCTCTTCAGCCGTTTGCCACCGGTTTCGTGGACAAAGTAACGAACCGCTGCAAATAAAGCTGAAGGAGAACGACGTGTTCACCGCCGAGAGTTGGCCGCAGGCCACTACTCACGTGACATGCCGAACCGTGGCGCGGCCGACCCGCACCCGTGAGGTCACCAAAGTCCTGCCGTGCCGGTCGGGCGACGATCCGGACCTCTGGTTCGCCGAAAGTCCCGCTCAACTCGAGCAGGCGAAGGCACTGTGCGAGTCCTGCCCGATCCGGAAGGGCTGCCTGAGCGCGGCCCTGGATCGTGGTGAGCCCTGGGGTGTTTGGGGCGGTGAGATCTTCGACCAGGGTGTCGTGATCGCCCGCAAGCGTCCGCGCGGTCGTCCGCGCAAGGTCGCGATCTCCGCATGAGCGGGATTCGCGAGCACAACCGGACACGGTTCACCGGGCTCATGACCGTGCCACGCGTCGTCGTGGCACAGGTCGTGAGCCCGGAGCCGAGGTCTTCCCTCCCTCCGGTCGCTGAGGCCCCGCTATCGCCGCACCCATGCCGGGCCCAGGAACGAGAAAGCAGACGAGCCGCGCACCCCGAGATCCGGTGCGCGGCTGGTCTGCGTTGCACGACAACGATTTTCGATATCGGGGCGGCGCACTTCTCGTCGGCACGATCCCTGGGATCATGCCGAGAAGTGGTGTGCCGCAACGGTGTCCGTCAGCTGGCCGAGCGCTCCTCGCGCAGTCCCGGCAGCCAGGTATTGGCCAATTGCATGAACGGGATCTCGGCGTCGAGTTGAGCCAGGATGCCCACCGAGCCGCCGAGCACGCGGAAGATCATCACGTGTTCGGCGGGAAGTTGCATGGCGCGTGCGGTTTTCATCTCCGGGCTGGAGATGTCGGAGGCCTTGCCTGCCACCCGCTGCATCCATTTCCTGGTGAAGTGGAACGACTCGGTCCTGATCGGATCGGTGAACGGACGCAGATAGTCGGCGATCTCCTCATCGGTGATCTGCCTGCCCGGAATGATCCATCCGTTGTCGTAGAGCAGGGTGGTCAGTTCGTCGAACCGTTCGTCGACGGCCAGGGACAGCATCCGGCCGAGGACTGCGGGAAATCCGTTCGGCAGCGGTGCGCAGGCGCCGAAATCGATGACGGCCAGTTTGCCGTCCTCGAGCATCATGAAATTGCCCGGATGCGGGTCCGCGTGCAGCAGGCCGACCGTCTCCGGCGAGGAGAAGTGGAAACGGCCCATCAACAGCGCGACCCGATTGCGCAGGTCCCGGGTGCCCTCCGGATCCCGTGCGCCCTCGGCGATGATCTTCGACACCGCGGTTCCGTCCAGCCATTCGGTGACGATCACCTTCGGCGCGCCGGCGACCACTTTCGGCACCACGATCTCCGGATGTCCGTCGAAGGCCTTCGCGAAGGTGCGCTGGTTGGTCGCCTCGTTGCGGTAGTCGAGCTCTTCTTCGGTGCGTTCGGTGATCTCGGCGAGGATCGGCTTCACGTCGGCGCCGGGAATCACCGAGGAGATGAGGCCGGTCATCCTCGACAACGTCTTGAGATCGGCGCGCAACGCCTCGTCCGCACCGGGATACTGCACTTTCACCGCGACGGTCCGGCCATCCGACCACACGGCCTTGTGCACCTGACCGATGCTCGCGGAGGCGGTCGGGACGTCGTCGAAGGACTGGAAACGCCGCCGCCACTGGGTGCCGAGTTGCTGATCCAACACCCTGTGGACGGTGTCGACGGGCATCGGCGGCGCGGCAGCTTGCAGTTTGGTCAGTGCCTCGCGGTAGTGCTCGCCGAACTCCTCCGGTACCGCCGCCTCCATCACACTCAATGCCTGGCCGAATTTCATCGCCCCGCCCTTGAGTTCGCCGAGCACGGTGAACAACTGTTCGGCGGCCTTCTGGTTCAGCTGAGCGTTGATCTCCGACTTGTCACCCCCGGCCAGCTTCTTGCCGAATCCGACAGCGGCGCGTCCGGCGATACCGAGCGGAATCTTCGCCAACTTGGCATTGCGGGACGAGCGACGACGCACAATCTCAGGCACGTACCCATCATGGCGGAAAGACCAGGGGGATCGCCATCGTAATGTGATCTCGGTCCCTGCCGGCACCGGGAAATCGGCATGATCACGCCGGTATGCCCGCCGAAACGGCACGGCAACCGCATTCGTCGTGCGGCGCCCAGTAACGCTGCTGGATGAGATGGGAATCGAGGTCGAGTTCGAGCGTGGTGTCCAACGTCGCGGGCGTCCGAAGGGGCGAACAGGCAACGATCGACTCGACTTCGTTCAGTGCGAGCGCGGCCGTCGCCGCGATCGCGGCGGGCCCGGCATGTCCGACCCGTCCGAGGAGTTGGGCGGCCAGATGCGGCCAATCCGCGTCGTAGTCGGCCCGGGTCAGATCCGCGCAACGCAGGCAACTCGTCTCGCCGGGCAGGACGAGGGGCCCGATGATTCCCTTTCCGTCGCGGATGCGCACCTGGAGGTGAGGTATGCGATGCAGGACCAGTTCGCTCACCAGTTGCGGATCGACGACCACGTCATCGGCGAGGATCACCAGATCCGCCCGCCACCCGGCGCTGGCGGTATCCGGCACGGACCCGCGCGAGCGGGTCGGACGGATCGCCAGTCGGCGCAGGCCCGTCATCAGCGCATCGGAGAGCGGACCGAGTCCGTGCAGCCGCACCGATCGGACCTGTCGTTCGCGGACTCGCGGATGCACGAGCAGGCCGGCCTCATCGATTTCGGTCAGCAGTGCCACCGCCTGCTCCGCTCCGATACCGCTTTCTCCGGCCTGCCAGATGATTTGCGGCCGGGTCTGCAAACCGTCCAGTAATCGGATGAACGCCAGTACGGTCGCGGTGTCGAGGCCAGGTGGATCGATCAGCAGAGCCTTTTCCGGATCCCAACCCAATTGCACCACGCCCGACGGGCGGACGAGCACCGTCACCCGTGGATTCAGCATCGGCCCCCGCGCAGGATTCGTAGTCATGCCAGGAAGTATGCGGGTGCCGACACCGTGCGAACGGCCGGAATCCTGGGGTTATCCACAGGATTGTCTGTTGTTAACAGGGCAATTGCCGGACGTGCCACTGTCCCCGTGCGTGTCCGCCTCGTTCGTAAGCGGCTACCTCGTTCAAAAGCGGCTACCTTGTTCGAAAGCGGCTACCTGGCTGCCGAATTCGACGAGTCACCCCGCGGATTCATACCGTGTCGTCGTCGGTATCGGTGTCCTTGCGCGCGGCCCGCTCGGCGGCCTCGCGCGCCTCGGTCTCCGCCAACTGCGCCATTGGATCATCGAATGCCGTTGCGCCACCGCCGATCACCGAATCCATGAACGAGGCGGGGGAATCCAGATCGTCGGAATTCGGCAGCAGGTCGGGGTGCGCCCACACTCCGTCGCGGGCTTCCATTCCGGCATCGACGGTGAGGCGATGCCACAGCGCGGCGGCCTCGCGCAGTTTGCGCGGACGCAGTTCCAGGCCGACCAGGGTGGCGAAGGTCTGTTCGGCGGGGCCGCCGGTGGCGCGACGCCGACGCAAAGTCTCGGCGAGTGCGCCCGCGCCGGGTAGCCGTTCGCCGACGGCCTTGGTGACCACCACCTGTACCCAGCCCTCGATCAACGCGAGCAGAGTCTCCAGACGTTCCAGCGCCTGCTTCTGCTCGGGAGTGGTCTGCGGCTCGAAGGTGCCCTTGGACAGCAGTTCCTCCAGCTTCGATGGATCGCCGAGCGTCATCGGGTCGATGCCCTGAGCGGCCTCTTCCAATGCGGAGAAATCCATTGTGATGCCGCGCGCGTAGTCCTCGACCGCGCCGAGCACCTGCTGGCGCAGCCACGGCACATGCTGGAACAACCGCTGGTGGGCGGCCTCGCGGGCCGCGAGGAACACCATGATCTCGCTTTCCGGCTGTTCCAGGCCCGCGCTGAACTCCGAGATCGCCGCGGGCAGCAGCGCCGCCGTGGCGTTCGGACCGAGCGGCAGGCCGATATCAGTCGAGGTCAGCACCTCTTTGGCCAGCTGCCCGAGCGCCTGTCCCAGCTGTGAGCCGAAGGCGAGTCCGCCCATCTGGCCGAGCATCCCGACCATCGGGGCCGCGAATTCGCGCGCCTCCTCCGGTAACTGCGAGGTCCACATCCCCGAGATCTGCTCTGCCACCGGATCGCACAATCGCTTCCAGGTCGGCAGTGTTTCCTCCAGCCAATCGTTGGGCGTCCACGCGACCGTCCGGCCCGCGCCCGCGGGCAGAGTGGTCGCGCCGTCGAGCCAGAGTTCGGCCAGGTGCGCGGCATCGCTGATCGCCGCGGCGGTGCCCGCCGATACGGGGGAGTTCGCCGATCCGAGTTGCTGGCGGGCCAATCTCTTCGCTACGTCGTAATTGACCGGACCGGCCTGCGCCGAGCCCGGCTGGCCCATGCCACTGAGCATCTGCCCCAATTGGGTCAGCATCTGTCCCAGCTGCGACGGATCGAAACCGCCCGCACCACCCATCGCGAACCCGAACGGGTTGTTCGGATCGGCACCGCTCGGCTCCTCGCCACGCTTGCGCGCGTCGTCGTCATCGCGGTTCGAGAATCCGAATGGGAGGTCAGTCATACAGCTAACGTTACGCGTGCGATGGGCGCGAACAACCGATGGTGGCGCGGCTCGCGCTGGTCGCGCCGCGATGTTCGCGAGGGGCGAACGAGAGGACGCGCTGGCGCCGAAAAACCTGCCTCAGCCGCCCGTCTGCCGGGCCGATCACTATGGTGGGCCTGGTGAATCGTCGGATCATGACCCTGGTGGCCGCCCTCGTCCCGGTGCTCGTACTCGGTGTGATCGGCACCGTGGTCACCGTGCCGTATGTCGCGCTCGGACCCGGACCCACGTTCAACACACTGGGCGCGGTCGACGGCAAGCAAGTGGTCGACGTCCAGGGCGCCGCGGTCGATCCGACGACGGGCCATCTCAATATGACGACGGTCTCGGTGCGCGACGGGCTGAACCTTTTCGAGGCGTTCGGGTTCTGGGCGAGTGGTCAGCACGGGCTGGTGCCGCGCGCCGAGGTCTATCCGCCCGGTGTCCCGCGCGAGGAGATCGACAAGTCCAACCAGCAGGATTTCAAGGACTCCGAGGGCAACGCGGAGGTCGCCGCCCTGCATTTCCTCGATCTGCCGACGGTCGTGCTCATCCGCAAGGTCGGCGACGGCCCGGCCAAGGGCGTGCTGGAACCGGGCGACGAACTGATCAGCATCAACGGCGCGCCGATCGCGGCCCCCAAGGATGTGGTGACGGCCGTCTCCTCGCAGCCGCCGGGGAGTGAACTCGCCGTGACGTTCCGCCGCGGCGCGGGGGAGCAGACCGCGAATATCGTCCTCGCCGCCCGCCCGGACGATCCCGCCAAGGGCTACCTGGGGGTCACCCCCGGCGAGGGCTCCCGCCCGCCGATGGTGGTCACCTTCAACCTGGCCGATATCGGCGGCCCCTCGGCGGGACTGATGTTCAGCCTCGCGCTGATCGATAAACTCAGCCCCGGTGAACTGGACGGCGGCAAATTCGTCGCGGGCACCGGCACCATCGACCAGGACGGCAAGGTCGGGCCGATCGGCGGTATCCAGTACAAGATGATGGCCGCGCGCGAGGTCGGCGCCGAGACCTTCCTCGTCCCCGCCGCGAACTGCAACGAGGCCAGGCAGCGGACCCCCGAGGGATTGCGGCTGGTCAAGGTGGAGAACCTGGGCGGCGCCGTGCAATCCCTCAACGACATCGGCGCGGGCCGCGAAACCGTCGGCTGCGGCTGAGTCGTCTCGTCAGTCGAAGGTGTTGTGCAGCGCCTCGACCAGGTTCGGCGCGAGGTTGGGGTAGGTGCGCAGCTCGAGGTCGGCGAATTCTTCGTCGTCCTCGGGACGCAGTTGCAGCAGGCACAGGGAAGCGCCCTCGCGCAGAACCGCGGCGAGCAGCCGCGCCTCCCGGCGTTCCGGATATGATTCGGCCGCCGCGCGGGCTGCCGCGTCGGCGGCGTCGTGATCGGCGAGCAGCGGGGCCAGCGCGTCGTCGAGGGTGCTCTCGGCGTCCGGCGGCAGCACGACGATTTCCTGGACGAGCACACAGCCTTTGACGGCGGGTGGCCAGGTGGTGGTCGCGAGGAATTCATCGAGCGCCATCGATCCGCCGGTGATGTCCTCGGGAAACGCTTCCTGGGCGACCGGGGTGAGTTCGTTGCCCTGGTCGAGTTGATCGATCAAGGCGGGTTCGGCGGCTACCAGATCGGCTGTCGGCACCAGCGCGAACATCTGCGGGGGATGGCCCCAGCCCTCGGCGTCGGCGAATTCCGCCACCTCCCGGACGGAGCGGGCGAGGACGAGTTCGGCGTGCAGATCAGCGGTCACCGAAACATCCTCGCATCATGGCCCGGCCGGGTGGAGCGGGACTCGGCGACTGGTGCGCCCACGGGATCGGATGACCGGGGAAGAATCGCGTTTCGATGCCGAACAAGGTCACCGAGCCCATTCGATGTCCGTTTCCGTAGAGTGGGCGCGAGATGGTCCGAACAGGACCACCCGCATCATCGGACTGCGGTGCATCGCCCGGCAACGGCGCGATCGCCGCCGGACCTTGGAGAGTGGCATCGTGGGCATGCGGCCCCCCACCGGCTTACCTTCGCTGTCCCGCCGCAGCCGTGTGCTGCTCGTGGCAGCCGTCGTCATCGCGGCATTGCTCCTGTTGGGACCACGGCTGACCGACGCCTACACCAACTGGTTGTGGTTCGGCGAAGTCGGCTTTCGCAACGTGTACCTGACGGTCGTGCGCAGCCGCGTCATCCTCTTCGTGGTGGTGGCGATCTTCGTCGGCCTCGTAGTGTGGCTGGCACTGCTGCTCGCCTACCGGAGCCGTCCGGTCTTCATTCCGGTCGCGGGCCCGAACGATCCGATCGCGCGCTACCGAACCACCGTGATGAGCAGGCTGCGGCTGTTCGGCATCGGCATCCCCGTGGTGATCGGCGTGCTGTCGGGACTGGTCGCGCAATCGAATTGGGTGACGCTGCAACTGTTTCTCAACGGCGGCGATTTCGGTCAGCAAGATCCCCAGTTCCACCTCGACGTCGGTTTCTACGCCTTCGATCTGCCGTTCTACCGCATGGTGCTGAACTGGCTGTTCGTCGCGATCGTGATCGCGTTCTTCGCGAATCTGGTCACCCACTACATCTTCGGCGGGCTGCGGCTGACCGGCCGAGAGGGCACGCTGACCAGGCCCGCGCGCATCCAGCTCGCGGTGCTCGCGGGAACGTTCGTGCTGCTCAAGGCGGTGGCCTACTGGTTCGACCGCTACGACCTGCTGATGAGCAGTCGCAAGGAGCCGACCTTCACCGGCGGCTCGTTCACCGATATCAACGCGGTGCTGCCGGGCAAGTTGATCCTGCTGTCCATCGCGGTGATCTGCGCGGTCGCCTTCTTCGCCGGCATCGTGCTGCGTGATCTGCGGGTGCCCGCGATGGCGGCCGCGCTGCTCGTGCTCTCCTCGATCCTGGTGGGTGCGGTGTATCCGCTGATCGTGGAGCAGTTCTCGGTGCGTCCGAACGCGGCGGACAAGGAAAGCGATTACATCGAGCGCAATATCGCCGCGACCAGGCAGGCGTACGGGATCACCGACGACAAGATCGAGTACAAGGATTACAAGGGCGAGAGCCGCAAGAATCCGCTCGAGATCCCGGTCGACGCGGCCACGATCGGCAACGCCCGACTGCTCGACCCGAATATTCTTTCGCCGACGTTCACCCAGTTGCAGCAGTTGAAGAACTTCTACGGCTTCCCCGAGTCGCTGGATATCGACCGCTACACCCTCAACGGCGACGTGCAGGATTACATCGTCGCGGCGCGTGAACTGCATCCAGCGGCGTTGAGCGGGAACCAGACCGACTGGATCAACAAGCACACCGTCTACACCCACGGCAACGGTTTCGTCGCCGCGCCCGCCAACCGCGTCAACAAACCGCAGTCGGAGGATCCGAACGCGACGACCGGCGGCAGCAGCGACAGCGGCTATCCGATCTTCATGGTCAGCGATCTGTTCACCGCGCCGGACCGGCAGCGGATCAAGGTCGACCAGCCGCGCGTCTACTTCGGTGAGCTGATCTCGCAGTCCAATCCGGACTACTCGATCGTCGGCGCTGTCGACGGCCAGAACAACCGCGAATACGATTCCGACACCGCCTCGTTCACCTATGACGGCAAGGGCGGCGTCTCGATCGGCAACTGGTTCAACCGGCTCGCCTTCGCCGCCAAATACGCCGAGCGCAACATTCTGTTCTCCTCGGCCATCGGCGACGATTCGAAGATCATCTTCAACCGCAGCCCGAAGGAGCGCGTACAGAAGGTGGCGCCGTGGCTGACCACCGACGGCAATGCCTACCCGGCGGTCGTCGGCGGACGGATCGTCTGGATCGTCGACGCCTACACCACGCTGGACAATTACCCGTACGCGCAGACCACCTCGCTCGACGGCGCTGTCGAGGACAGCATCGACAAGAAGACCGGCCGCCTGCTGCCGCGCAAGGAAGTCAGCTACATCCGCAACTCGGTGAAGGCCACCGTCGACGCCTACGACGGCACGGTGACGCTCTACGAGACCGATTCCTCCGATCCGGTGCTGCGGGCGTGGCGGGGAGTTTTCCCCGGAGCGGTCAAGTCGGAGAGCGAGATCTCCCCGGAGCTGCGGGCGCATTTCCGGTATCCGGAGGATCTGTTCAAGGTCCAGCGCGAAATGCTGACGAAGTACCACGTGGACAATCCGCGTGAGTTCTTCACCAATAACGCGTTCTGGTCGGTGCCCGCGGATCCCACCGTCGAGGCCCAGGGCGGCGGTACGTTCAACCAGCCGCCGTACTACGTGCTGCTCGGCGACGCTTCGACGAACAAACCGGTGTTCAATCTGACCAGCGCCATGGTCGGCTACAACCGTCAGTTCCTGTCCGCCTACATCTCGGTGCGCTCGGATCCCGACGGGTACGGCAAGTTCACGATTCTGCAATTGCCGACCGACACCCAGACCCAGGGTCCGCAGCAGACGCAGAACAGCATGACGACCGCGGACCAGGTCTCGCGGGAGAAAACCCTGCTGTCCAACTCCAACAAGATCAAATACGGCAATCTGCTGACCTTGCCGATCGCCGACGGCGGCATCCTCTACGTGGAGCCGTTCTACAACGAACGCAATACCGGTCCGACCACGTCCACCTTCCCGCAGTTGCTGCGCGTGCTGGTGAGCTATCGCGACGAGGCGGGCAGCGTGAAGGTCGGCTATGCGGCGACACTTGCCGAGGCGCTCAATCAGTTGCTCCCCGGTGCGGGTGCGCTGGCGACGCCGTTCGGCGGCGATCCGTCCACCCGGCCGAAACCGGGTACCGTGCCCCAGCCCACGGAAAGCACCCAGACCCCGCAGGCAGGCGGTACCCAGCCGCCGGCGGGCACCGTCACCCCGCCCGCGGGTTCGTCGCAGGCCAAGGATGCCGCGGCGGCGGAGCTGAACAGGAAGATCGAGGCTGTGCGAACTGCCATGCGCTCGGGCAACTTCCAGGACTTCGGCAAGGCGCTGGAGGAACTGGAGACCGCGGTCAAGGCTTACCAGGACGCCGGTCGCTGATCCGGTAGTTCCACTGATACAGAACGGCGCCGCTATCTCCCAGTGATAGCGGCGCCGTTCCTGTAGACGCTGTTCCGTTGACGGGGTCGGCGTCAGCGGAACAGCGAGTCGATGAGCCCGCTGTTCTGCTCGAGCACGGCCCGGTACTGCGACTCGAGGCCGTACTGCGTCGCCAGCTCGGCGCCCGCGCTCTTGGCCTGGTCGACGGCCGAGGTTGCGCTGGTGGGCAGTTCGGTGGGCAGTGCGGGCAGAACCTCCGGCTCCGGCTCCTGGACGACCGCGGGCTCCGCGGAACGCAGGTACTGGCCGCAGACCGGCCAAGCCCCGGCACCCTGGGTGGCGAGCACGTTCTCCGCGACGCGGACCTGCTCTTCCTTGCTCGCGGTGTGGGCCGAGCCGTGTCCGCCGTTCGCGGCCCAGGTGCTCGGCGCGAACTGCAGACCGCCGTAGTAGCCGTTACCGGTATTGATCCCCCAGTTACCACCGCTCTCGCACTGTGCGACGCCGTCCCAGTCGTGGGTGGGCGCAGCCGAGGCGGTGCCGGTGGAGAGTGCGAACGGGACGGCAACAAGGGCGCCGGTGACGGCAGCGAAGCCGAGGGCGCGCGCGCTGAACTTCCGGTTCTCAGACATATGTATTCCCTCCCTGTGTCCACCGACTCGGCGCGGAAACTGCCGGTCCCTGTCCCCAGGAGGTCGGGGTTCTCGTACCGCGGGACAGGGTCTCCGGTGTGCAACGGTGCGAGCTGGAGCCCATCCGCGGATTGCCTCCGGGCCTGATTCGACGGTAACGAAGAAATCTCGGCAGATCACATCTTGATAACGTGAGCATTGTCTGAAGCGAATAGCGGGTATAGCTGTATTCACGCAGGTCGGAAACGTCATCTGATTGCGTTTCGGACAGCATGTTATAGCGTCGTAATGTGATCGAGATTACCACGAAATAGTGTCCCGCGTCACGTTTGTGCGATCCGATCGGGGTTCACGCGCGCTCACGTTCCGCCGAGCGGTTGTCCGAAAACGTGGACCGCTCCGCGGTCCGTTCCTCCTCGACCCGAGCCCCGCGGGGCGTCGAGTGAGCCGTGTCACTGCGATGATCCGAAGTGCTACACCCGTCCTGAACGCGGCTTCCGGCCGATCATCCGGGGTGCCGACCTGCGAGGATCGCGTGCGAGGTCGGCGATTTGCCATCCGTGCGTAGACGTGTGTAATGTGGTGTTTACCGACGCGGGGTGGAGCAGCTCGGTAGCTCGCTGGGCTCATAACCCAGAGGTCGCAGGTTCAAATCCTGTCCCCGCTACAAACGGCCCAGGCCAGAGAGTTTTTCTACTCTCTGGCCTGGGTCATTTTTCTGGGCTGTCGTCTTTTACTCGTTCCTTTTGTCCCGGGAATGAGTACTTCTGGAACCTTCTGCGACATGTTGCTGGGGCGCGGGGCTTCCGTTGAAGGTCATGATCCGGTGATGACCTCCAGGTCATGTTCGTCGTAGTCGGCGAGGCGGTCGAGCCAGCTGTGGATCAACGGCGCGAACAGTGGGGCGATATCGGCGCGGGCGCGGGCGCCGTCGAGTTGGACCACCACCCGGCGCCGTTCGTTCGGGTCGCGGGTGCGCGCGAGGAAACCCGCCCGTTCCAACCGGTCGATCATGGCGGTGGTCGCGGCCGTGGTGACGCCGAGGTGGCGCGCGAGTTCACCGGCGGTCATCGGTCCGTCTTGCAGGGCTTGGATTGCGCCCATATCGGTGGCGTTGACGCCGAGGGACGCCGCGGCGGTGTGGTTCATCCGCATACCCCACTGCACAGTGCGGCCCAGCCGGGCGGCGATCTCGTGGATCAGTCGCGTTCGCGGGGTTGACATTCCGAGCTCCCTCACCAATGCAACACCGCCAAACTCGATCCGCTCGTACAGACCTGCCCTCGCCCCGGTAGCGCCACGATCACGATGCGGTCGTGGACCGCGGCGAGCGACGGTACCCACCAAACCGCCATCGTCATGGGCAGCACAGAACAGAACACCCCCTTCACCCCACGGTGACCCCCGCCGCGCGGTTGCAATCCAGCCACAGACGCCAGACCTCGCCCGAGGAGTAACGCGTTCGACGCAGCCGGTGTTCGGGCCGTTGCCGCCGATCGTGCCAGAAATGTCCGGAGGGCGGCGGCGGTTGGGTCGCCGCCAGCCAGACCGCGGTATCCGCGCCATCGGCGGCGGTGCGCAGGAGCGGGCCGACCAGGCGGTGGAAGCCGGGCAGCGCGTCGGATATGCCGGGGGTGTCCACCCAGCCCGGATGCATGGAATGCACCGAAATCCCCTGGGGCGCATACTGTTCGGCGAGTATCGGGGTGAAAGCGACCTGCATGCGCTTGGTGCGCGCGTACGCCGACGCGCCGCGGTACTCGCCGTGCAGGTATTCGGGATCGTCGACGGCCAGCGGCTGGGTGTACATCCCGCCCGATGACACGAAGATCACCCGGCCCGCCTCCGTCGCGGCCAGCAGCGGTGCGAGCCCGTCGGTGAGGCGTAGCGGTCCGAGGATGTGGGTGGCCAAACTCAGTTCGTGTCCGTCGACCGATTCGGTGCGCTCGGACGGCAGCACGCCCGCGTTGTGGATGAGCACGTCGAGCCCGGACAGTTGTGCGCACAGCCGGTCCGCGCAGGCGGTGACGGCGCCGAGATCGGAGATATCGCATTCGGTGACCAGGATGTTCGCGCCCGGATGCGCCGCGAGGATCTGCTCGCGCGCCCGCTCGCCTCGCGTCCGGTCGCGCACCGCGAGCACTACGGTCGCGTCGAGTCCGGCGAGTGATTCGGCGATTGCCAGGCCGATGCCGGAATTGGAACCCGTCACCAGGGCCGTCGCGCCGCGTAGTGCGTGCGGGGCGGGATCGGCCGGCCAGTGTTTGCGGCGGAGTGCGACGCCGAGGCGGGTGAAGCCCGCGACGATGGTCCGATCAAGAAAGGTGTCGAGTCGGGGCGTGGCACCGAGTGCATCGGTCATTGCCTCATTCTTCTAGAGTTCGTCGCGAATCGCGATGAAACGATGCATGAACGTTGCGGACACGCATTTCGTGGTTAGAGTCGGGAACATGGGCATCGAGTGTTCGAGTGTCGTCGCCGTACCCCGATCCGAGGTGTTCGCCTGGTATTCCCGCCCCGGGGCGTTCGCCCGGCTCGCACCACCGTGGCAGCCGGTGACGCCGGTCGCGGAGGCCGATTCCCTGCGCGACGGCCAGGCGGTTCTCGGCCTGCCCGGCGGGTTGCGCTGGATCGCCAGGCACGACCCCGCCGGATACGATCCGCCGCACCGTTTCGTCGACGCGCTGGTCACCGACGGACCTGCCTCGCTGCCGGCCGGATTGCTGTTGCGCTGGCGGCACACCCACGATTTCGACATCATCGATGACGCCCACACCAGGGTGGTGGACAGGGTGGATTCCTGGATCCCCGCCTTCGCGCTGCGTCCGATGTTCGACTACCGCTATCGCCAGCTCATCGATGATCTCACCGCGCACGGTCGCGCCGCCGGTCACGGCTTCGCGCCATCGACGATCGCCGTCACCGGCGCGTCGGGGCTGATCGGTTCGGCGCTGACCGCCTTCCTGACCACCGGCGGGCATACCGTGCTGCGGCTGGTCCGGCACCAGCCGGACAGCGCGGACGAAAGACAGTGGCACCCGGACGACCCCGCCCCCGGCCTACTCGACGGCGTCGACGCCGTGGTGCATCTGGCGGGAGCGTCCATCGCCGGACGCTTCACGGCGGCGCACAAGCGTGATATCACCGAGAGCAGGATCGGTCCCACCCGCAGGCTCGCCGAATGCGCGGCGCGCGCCGGGGTGGGAACCTTCGTCTGCGCCTCGGCCATCGGCTTCTACGGTTACGATCGCGGCGACGAGGTATTGGACGAAACATCCACGCGCGGTGACGGTTTCCTCGCCGATGTCGTGTCGGACTGGGAGGCGGCCACCGGCGCCGCCGCGGAATCCGGCGTCCGGGTGGTGCGGGTGCGCACCGGCATCGTGCAATCGCCGCGCGGGGGCACCCTGAAGTTGTTGAGACCGCTGTTCACGACCGGGCTCGGCGGTCGGATCGGTGACGGCAGCCAATGGCTGTCCTGGATCGGGATCGATGATCTCGTCGACGTCTACCATCGCGCGCTGTGGGATGTCGACCTCGTCGGTCCGGTCAATGCCGTTGCGCCGCAGCCGGTCCGGAATGCGGAATACACCAAGACGCTTGCCGCGGTGCTGAACCGGCCCGCATTGCTTCCCGTCCCCGAATTCGGGCCGGGGTTGCTGCTCGGCGCGCAGGGCTCCAGGGAACTCGCCGAGGCGAGTCAGCGGGTAGCGCCCATGCGCTTGCTGCGGGCCGGGCACACTTTCCGCCGACCCGAGCTGGAAGCGACGTTGCGCCACCTGCTCGGCCGGACCGGCTAGTCAATCCGCCCTGGTGAGCAGGATCTGGCGTACATCGAGGTAGCCGCAGCGGAATCCGGCCTCGGAATAGGCCAGGTACAGCCGCCACATCTTGCGGAAGACCGGATCGAAGCCGAGTGCGGCCACCTCCTCCCGCCGCGCTTCGAAGCGCTGTCGCCACAGTCGCAGCGTATGCGCGTAGTGCGGGCCGATCGAGAAGCTGTCGCGTACGACCAGTCCGGTACTGCGGATCACCGTCTGGTCGATCAGCCGGGTCGATGGCAGGAAACCGCCGGGGAAGATGTATTTGTGCACCCAGGTATAGGTGTCGCGGGTCGCGAGCATGCGATCGTGCGGCATCGTGATGGACTGCACGACCACGCGTCCGCCCGGTGCGAGGACGCCGTCGATGGTGGCGAAGAACGTACCGAGGTATTCGTAGCCGACGGCCTCGATCATCTCCACCGACACCACCGCGTCATAGCTGCCCTCGACCCGGCGATAGTCGAGCAGATCGACGCTCACCCGGTCGCCGAGGCCCGCGGCGGCGATCCGGTCGAGGGCGAGCGCCCGCTGCTCGACAGACAGCGTCACCGAACGAACCACGGCGCCTCTCTCGGCCGCACGCAACGCCAATTCACCCCAGCCGGTGCCTATTTCGAGTACCCGGGTACCCGGCCCGACCGCCGCCGCGTCCAGGATCCGATCGATTTTGGCGCGCTGGGCCGCGGCGAGATCGTCCCACCGTGGTGGCGCGGTGAGGTCGGAGAACAGCGCGCTGGAGTAGGTCAGCGTGTCGTCCAGGAACAGGGCGAAGAAATCGTTGGACAGGTCGTAGTGCCTGGCGATGTTGTCCCTGGTGTTGGCCGGACTGTTGCGTTCCTCCTCCGGATGTGCGGTGACGTAGAGTCGTCGCAATCGCTGCAGGTACGCCGGGATCAGCGTATCGATGCGCGCGCCGAAGATCTCCAGGGTCGCCGCGAGATCGGGGGCCGACCAGTCCCCGGCCATATACGACTCCCCGAAGCCGATCAGCCCCCCGATTCCGAGCCGGGCGAAGAATGCGTTCGGGCGGTGCAGGATCAGTCGCGGTTGCTCAGGATCGGCGTGGCCGTCGCCGTACAGCGTGCCGTCGGGCAGTTCGACGCGTACCGGCAGGTCGCGGACCGCGCGCCGGAACAGGCACTCGGCTACGGTGGCCGCGATCCTGGCCCGTGCGCCGGTGGGAACGGTGTCGACGTCGGGCCACGTCGATACCCTCGGGGCGGGTCGGGTGTGGCGTTCGGCGTGGAATTCGATACTCAACGCAGCGACTCCTGGGGCGAATCGGAAGGCCGGGGGACAACGGGCAGACGGCGGGCCCACAGGCGCGCGCCCTGCCAGCGGATACGCGCCGAGACCAGCAGTGGAGCGAGGGGTACGGCGATCATCGCGCGCAGGATCGTCGGGAGGGTGGCCGATCGGCAACGGCCGGTCATCGCGGCGGCGAAAATCGGAGCGCCGTCCTCGAGCACGATGGATACCCGTAGTTCGTCGTCGGGTTCGGGGAGAAGCATCCGGTATTCACCGCTGACCGCGTTGAACGGCGAGACATAGAACTGTTTGGCGGTGCGGGCCCTGCCGTTGTCGTCGGTATGGAGCAGGTAGCGGTGGCGGCCACCGTAGGTGTTGTGCACCTCCGCGATCACGCACACCGGGGCGCCGGTGTCGTCGCGGCACCAATACAGCGTGAGGGGATTGAAGACATAGCCGAGGACGCGGGCGTTGGCGAGCATGAGCACCCGCCCGCCGCGCAGGTCGACACCGTGTTCGGCGAGGTAGTCCTCGACATTGCGGCGCAGTGGCGTGTCGGGATCACCGAGGTGGTCGGCGGCCCTGAACTCGGCGAAGGGGCGCAGCCATCGGGGCAGCTGTGGCATATCGTCGAGGTCGACCAGCCAGCTGTAACTGCGATAGTGGAATTCGTGTCGCAGCGGGGTGAGCCGCGAGTGATGGATGCGGGTACGGATGATTCGCGCGTTCATGACGCGTGCGCGGCCAGGGGCTCGCCGGCCCACTCGGCGCCCAATCGCCGCGCCGCGCGCAGGCCCGACACCGCGCCGTCCTCGTGGAAACCCCATCCGTGGTACGCGCCGGCGAATGCCACTCGATTATCGCCGATGTCACCCAGTTTGCGCTGTGCCGCAACCGAATCCGGTGTGTAGATCGGATGCTCGTATACCATCCGATCCAGGATCCGGTCCTCGGCGACCCGGTCCTGATCGCCGAGCGTGACGAGGAAACGGCGCTCGTCGGCGTGGTCGAGGCGCTGCAATCGGGTGAGGTCGTAGCTCACCAGCACCCGATCGGCCCGTGTGGTGCACGAGGGCAGGCGATAGTTCCACGAGGCGCGGGCGCGCGTCGCCTTCGGGAGGACCGATTCGTCGGTATGCAACACGGTGTGATTCACCGAATACGGCATCGCGGACAGGATCGCGCGTTCGGCATCGGTCGGTTCGGCGAGCAGGGCGAGCGCTTCATCGGGATGGGTGGCGACGACGACGGCGTCGAACAGCGCGACCTCGTCGGCGTCGTCCCGCACCGCCACGCCATCGGCGACGCGGTGCACGGCGCGCACCGGCGTGGCGGCGCGCACGGTATCCAGCCGGTCGGCGACCGCGCGGACATAGGTACCCGACCCGCCGACGACGGTGCGCCAGGTCGGCGAGCCGAAAACCGTCAGCATGCCGTGATGCTGGAGGAAGGCGAACAGGTACCTGGCGGGGTACAGCAGCGCCGTCGTGGGATCGCACGACCACACCGCCGAAACCAGCGGCGTCAGGAAATGTGCCACGAAGTAGTCGGAAAACCCCGCCGCCCTGACGAATTCGCCCAACGTTCGACCGTCCGAACCGGCGGTGTCCAGTTCGGCAACCTCCAATTCGGCAACCTCCAATTCGGTGGCGTCCGGTTCGGTGGCGTCGAATTCGGTGGTGTCCAGTTCGGTGGCGTCGAATTCGGTGGCGTCGAGTTCCGCGAGGGCGAGACGATGAAAGCGCGGTACCTCGATGAGCAGTCGCAGGTAGCGCCCGCGTGTCACCGATCGCGGGGTGGCGAACAGTCCGGTGAGGCCGCGGGCTCCCGCGTATTCGAGACCGCAGCCGTCGCACCGGACCGACATGCTCATATCGGATTCCTGTGTCGCGACGCCGAGTTCGCCGAACAGGCGCAGCAACGTCGGGTAGGTGCGGTCGTTGTGCACGATGAAACCGGTGTCGACGCCGATCGGCGCACCCGTTCCCGAGATGATCCTGTGGGTGTCGGCGTGCCCGCCGAGTCTGGCCTGTGCCTCGTACAGCGTGACCTCCGCCGAACGGGCCAGGGCCCACGCCGCGGTCAATCCGGATACTCCGCTGCCGATGACGGCCACGCGCCGCGTGCCGCGCGATACGCGCTCGACCATAACTCTCCCTCTGCCGCCTTCTGCATCAATTATGCATCGTTTGATGAAAAAGGCTACCCGCGACCGGAGATGTCCGCCGTGCGGATCGTTTGGGATGGTCGATCAAGCGGGGCGGGGCGTTCGGCAGGCTGTGCGCGCGCGTGCTGGACGCGGTGCCAGGCTCAGGCGAGCAGATCCGCGGCGTCGGCGAGGCTCCGCACCCGGGTCACCGTCTCGGGCAGGATGACTTCGTCCCAGCCCGGTCCGCCGACGAACACCCGCGCGCCGGTGCCCGCGCAGGCGCGTACCGCGGAGGTGAGTGCGGTGGATTCCTGCTGGGACCACAGCATCACCGAGGTCGGGCCGTCGTGACGGGCGAGCGCGTCGGTCAAGGCGGTGGTCGGCACATCGGCGCCGAGCATCCTGGCGCCGCGGCCGCGCTCGGCGAGCGCGGCCCGCAGCACCTCGAGGGGCAGCGCGTGTGTCTCGCCGCCGGTGCAGGCCAACAGGATCGATGCGGACCGCCTCGTATCCGGCGGGGGGACAACGCGATGCATGATCGAGGTGATGCACCAGGAGAGCAGGTGTTCGACGTCGATGCAGCCCTCGCCGTCGTCCTGGCGGGCGATGATGTCGGCGAACGCGGGACGGCACAGCTGGTCCCAGGTGTCGATCACCCCGTCATTGCGGACATGGGCGGCGAGCAGACTCGATACGGTCGTCGTGTCGAGGGCGAAGGCGGCGTCGAGCAGTGTGTTCGTGTCGCCGCGCATCGAAAGCGGTCCGTGCACCGAGGCGGCGGCCCCCGCGGGTGTCGCGCCCTCGCGGATCAGCGCGAGCATCTGGCCGAGCAGTGCGATATCCCGTTCGGAGTACAGGCGGTGCTTTCCCGGTCGATCCTGCGCGGGCCCGATGTTGTAGCGGCGGTTCCAGCTTCGTAGCGTCGCGGTCGGAATGCCGAGACGCTCGGCGACCGCGCGCACTGTGTATCCGGCCGCGTCGGAGACTGGAGCGGAACCGGCGGGCATCGCCTCATTCTGCCCGGTCGAGTCCGGGTGTGTCGTCACGGCCCCGCACCCCGGTGTCCGAGGCGGCGCGATGTACCCGGCCGGAGGGTCACGGTCCCGCGGTCGCGACCGAGGTCGCGGCGCACAGCAGAGCCCAGCCCGCCGTCACGGCGATGGCCTTCGCGCGTTGCGGCCTGCCGCGTAGCGCGAGTCCGAGCACTGCGGTATCGGAGAGATCCGAGCACACCCTGACGGTGATGGCGACACGCATCGATCGGGCGTCCGGTGCCGCGATCATCGCGAGTCCGGATGCGGCGTCGCGCAATCCGACCATCCTGGTCAGTGCGCGCACGGACGGGGATTCGTCGGTCCAGCCGCAGGGGCCAAGCAATATCGCGGGGCGCACGGCGACCGCGACGCCGTATGCGGCGGTCGCGATACCGGCCACGCGCGGGAACAAGTCGTGACGCATTCGACCTCCTGCGTGATCCGCGTCGGACACGGTCCGCACCGACGCATCAATTATGCATCGTTATGAGCTAAGGTGGAAGAGTCGCCGATCCGAGGAGTTCCTTTGTCGCTTTGTCGCACGATCCGCCGTTCCTCCGCCGCCCTCGCCTGCGCCCTGTTCGCCGCGACGCTCACCGCGGGCGTCGCCGCCGCCGAGCCCGCGCGGCCGGTCGCCGGGCCCGCGCCGGTGCCCTCGCTCGAACTCGACCGATACCTCGGCACCTGGTATCAACTCGCCGCCGTGCCCCAGTTCTTCAATCTGGTCTGCGCCCGCGACACCATGGCTACCTACGCCCTCGACCCGCAGGGCAATGTCTCGGTGCGCAACCGCTGCACCACCTGGATGGGCACACCCAATGAGATCAGCGGCACCGCGACGGTGAACGACCGCGTGACCGGCGCCCAACTGCACGTCAGTTTCCCCGGCGTGCCGACGCAGGAAAGTCTCGAGGGGCCGACCAACTACATCGTGACCGCGCTCGGCGATGACTACTCTTGGGCGCTGGTGACCGATCCGAGCAGACTTTCCGGATTCGTGCTCTCGCGCACGCCCGCGCTGAACGAGGCGCAGTGGCAACAGATTCGGACCGCGATCGAAGCGGCCGGGCAGAGTCAGTGCATGTACCTGACATCGCCGACGACGGGTGGTCTGTCCGGGATCGCACCGCTGTGCACAGTGTGACATTCCGGCGCGTCCCCGGCCCAGTAAGCTGACGGCTCCACATCACCTCGGGAAAGAGATCATGTCGCAGTTCGAGAACGTCAGCGTGTCCACGAAGGCCAATGTGTACTTCGACGGCAAATGCGTCAGCCACAACATCGAGTTGGCCGACGGTACATCCAAGTCGGTGGGCGTCATCCTGCCGTCCGCGCTCACGTTCAGCACCGGCGCGCCGGAGGTCATGGAACTGATCGAGGGCGAGTGCAAGGTGACCCTGCCGGGTGCGTCCGAGCCCGTGACCTTCCGCGGCGGGGAGTCCTTCAGCGTGCCGGGGGACAGCTCATTCGATATCGAGGTCGTCGAAACCCTGCACTACGTTTGTCATTTCGGCTGATTCCCCGACGCTCGTCGCCGCGCGCTGACCGGACGGCCGGACAGCGCGCGGACCGCCACCCGGCGAAGCGCGGGTGGCCGAGGGGTGCCGCGTTGCTGTAGTCGCCTATCCTAATTTGATACTTGCGCCCCCATATGTATCAGGCTTAGCCTTGTCGAAACGTGCACCGCTAGTTTCGGAGGTACCAATGGGCTGCGAGTCGCGAACCCCGCATATCGCTCGCTCCCGGTGGATATCTGCCGGTCCGCCGCGCGATATCGAACCCGGCGCATCCGATGATCAGCGCAGAACCATTGCCGCCTCGATCACGTCATCGAGGTATCGGGCCGACATCCGTGGTTTCCGATGCCTCGGCCGACGCACGCGATGATCCGCTAGGGCGTCGGTCGGGATCGCCCGCGTGGGCCGATCGGAGTGGACGCTCCGGAACGTGTGACCCCCGGCGGCAGTATGCGTCGGGTGCGGCAGCGCGGTTTCGCGCGAAAGATAGGAGTACTCAGCATGAATGCGACACTGTCGCTCGCGAGCATCCTCGCCGAGCAGGCCAAGCGCAGGCCGGATCGGGTCGCGTTGATCGAGGGCGAACAGCGGATCACCTTCGCCGAACTGTGGGAACAGGCGCGAGGCCAGGCCGCCGCGCTGATCGAACTCGGAGTGCGTCCCGGTGATCGAGTCGCGCTGATGTGCCCCAATACGGCCGAATTCCCCCGCGCCTACTATGCGATCCTCGCGGCCGGGGCGGTGGTGGTGCCGGTGCATCTGCTGCTGACCGCGCGAGAGGCCGCCCATGTGCTGCGTGACAGCGGGGCCGGGTTGCTGGTGTGCCACTCGTTGTTCGCGCAGGTGGGCGCATCGGCGGCGGCGATCGCGGGAATTGCGCAGGTGGATCCGAATTCGCTGTCGGGAGAACCGATTCCGGCTTTCATATCCCGAGCGCCCGATGATCCCGCGGTGGTCTTCTACACCAGTGGAACTACGGGGAAGCCGAAGGGCGCCGAACTGAGCCATCTGAATCTGGTCATGAACGCCACGGTCAACGCCTTCGACGCGAATGATGTGCGCCCCGAACACGTGACACTCGGCGCGTTGCCGCTGTTCCATGTGTTCGGTCAGACGGTGTCGATGAATTCGACATGGCGTGCCGGTGCGGCTCTGGTGCTGCAGCCGAGATTCGATGCGGCCGAGGCGATTCGGCTGATGGTCGCCGAGGATGTCGACACCTTCCACGGGGTGCCGACGATGTACATCGGATTGATCGCGGCGGCTGCGCGGGCCGAAACCCTTCCGTCGCTGCGGCTGTGCGTTTCCGGTGGCGCCGCGCTGCCGGGCGCGGTGCTCGAGGCCTTCGAAGCGACCTTCGGCGCGCGGATTCTGGAGGGTTACGGGCTGTCGGAGACCTCGCCCTCCGCCGCGGTGAACCAGCCCGATTTCGGCTCGCGCGCGGGGACGGTCGGCCATCCGGTGTGGGGCGTCGATGTGGAAATCGCCGATCCCGAAGCGCAGCGGCATATTTCGCTGCTGCCTACCGGAGCGCTCGGCGAGGTGGTCGTGCGCGGGCACAATGTGTTCAATGGATACGTCGGGAATCCGGAGGCGACCGCGGAAGCCGTCGTCGACGGCTGGTTCCGTACCGGTGACCTCGGCGTCAAAGACGACGACGGTTTCGTCCGGATCGTTGACCGCACCAAGGATCTGATCATTCGCGGCGGTTTCAATGTGTACCCGAGCGAGGTCGAGTCGGCGCTGCTGCGTCATCCGGGGATCGCGCAGGTGGCGGTCATCGGCCTGCCGGACCCGACCTACGGCGAGGAGATCTGCGCGGTGGTCGTGCCGACGGATTCCGCGTCCGCGGATGCCGCGACCGCGGAGAACATCATCGAATACGGCCGCGAACATCTCGCCAAGCACAAATACCCGCGTCGGGTGGAATTCCTGACCGAGTTGCCGCTCGGTCCGAGCCACAAGGTGCTCAAACGCGAATTGCGGCTGCGGTACGCGGTCGCGCCCGCCGACTCCTGAACATTCCTGGTCGCCGTGCGAAGAATACGATGCGGGACGAGACTGGTCGGCGGACCGCCGACGCGGTCGATATCAAGGAGGCGCACGTGCAGACGATCGACGGATTACCCACCCACGTCCTACTCATTCACGCGGTGGTCGTCCTCGTCCCGCTGACCGCGCTGTTACTCGTCCTCGCGGCGGCATGGCCTGCCGCGCGACGGGCCCTGATCTGGCTGGTCAGCGCGCTGGCGGTGGTCACGATGGTCCTGACGCCGATCACGGCGGACGCGGGCGAGGAATTCGCCAGTACCTTCGGTCCCTCCGAAACGCTGCGAACCCACACCGAACTCGGCGACACGCTCACCTGGTTCGTCCTTCCGCTCGTGGTGTTGACGGCCGTGGTTCTTTTCGTCCACCTGCGCGAACGTCGAGGCGTACCCCTCGCCCGCGTTCTCGCCGCCGTCCTCGTCGTCCTCACTCTCGCCGCCGGAGTGGCCGCCACCGTGCAGGTCTATCGGGTGGGGGAGTCCGGCGCCCGTGCGGTCTGGGACGCCTCCAGTGCGGCCGGACGGTACTGACGCCGCCGAAAAGGTTCCTCGTCGTCGTCGCGATCGTCGGCGGGGCGCTCGCCCCGCATCGTGAGCTCAGAGCACGTACGGGAGCAACGCCTTGCGATCGGTCGGATAGTCGGCGAACCGCTCCCGGTACCACCGGTGGGTCGCCAAGGCGCGCGGTACCAGATTGCCCGCGGTGATCAGGAAGATCACGACGCCGGCGAGGGACCAGGTGAGTAAGGCGAAGCCCGCCCACGCGATCAACTCACCGAGATAGGCGGGACTCGTGACGAGGCGGAAGCCGAAGCCGTACGGAATCCGGTACTCGGCGGCGCCCGGATCGGTCTTGTCGCGCAGATTGCGCACGATCGCCTCCGAACGGACCAGCAGGGTGAACCCGCTCAGGTAGATCACGACGCCGATGAGGAAGCGTGGATCGGTGAACCAGTCGGTACCGTACTGATGCCGGTAGTCACGGCTGAAGAACGCGCCGTTCAGGTAGCCGTGCAGCGCGGTCACGAACATGCCCGCCGCCAGGACCGAGATATTGAAGCTGCCGCGTTTGCCGGGAACCTGTCGGATCGACAGCGGGAAGAACCAGCCGCGGTTGCCGTAATGCAGCAGCCAGATGCCCGCGAGCACCAGCGGGACCGGCTCGAATCGTCGCGGGCCCGCGAGGTAGACCACCGCGAACACCACGGTCGCGGGAATTTCCATCAGCCACCAGCCGAGTTTCGGATTGAGGTTGAAACCGGCCTTCGTGGTGGCGAAGCGGCCGTAGGGACTCTGCGCGAATATTCCGCCGACCAGGACGAACGCCGCGAAGGCAAAGCCGATGGTCAGTACGGTGTCGTAGGCGGTATCGCCGGTATACCAATCCATCGAGATCCTTTGTGAGCGCAGAAACTAGAACATGTTCTAACATATTCGTACTGTCGTGGATGGAGGAAACCCTCATGCCGCTGGATTCGACCGCCGAGGATCTAATGGCGGCCGTGCAGGCCTCGCCGCGCGCCGTCGCGGCGCACGACAAGGCGGCCTGGGTCGGCCTGTTCGGTCCGGACGCCGCGGTCAACGACCCGGTCGGTTCCCGCCCGCACGTGGGGCAGGTCGCGATCGGTCGTTTCTACGACACTTTCATCGGGCCCAACACCATCGCCTTCGACGTCAGGCGCGATATCGTCGTCGACCGGACGGTCGTGCGCGATCTTTCGATTTCCACCACCATGTCCACCGGCGCGACGGTCCTCGTACCGATGCACCTGCGCTACGACTTGGCCGAGGTCGGCGGGGTCTGGGTGATCGCGCGGTTGGCGGCGCACTGGGAGTTGGCCCCGATGATCGGACAACTGCTGCGCACCGGCGCGCGGGGGGTGGGCGCGGCCATGAAACTGGGACCGCAACTGGTCGTCAACCAGGGTGTCGGCGGCGCCATCGGCATGATGCGGGCGCTGTCGAGCGTCGGGCGCGCGGGTAAGCGCCGCGTGCACGAGGTGTTCACCGCCGCGGCGGATGCCGATATCGCCCGGGTGCGCGAGTTGCTCGGTGCGCGCGCCGTGCTCGAATCGCCGGCGGGAACGACGGTCTCGGTCGAGGATTTCGTCAAGCGCACCCGGAACATGCGGTGGGACAAGGTGATCGCCGCAGGGCGTACGGTGACCGCCACCGTCGACCTCGGCGACGCGCAGGGCGTCGCGATCATCGATTTCGACCCGAAGACCGTCGCCATCACGCGGATCGGTCTGTATTTCGACGCCACCCCGTAGCGGCCCGAATTCGGGATGTCCGAGGGCGCGGGACGGGTGTCTAGGATCCGGGGAGAGCAGTGCCGCGCCTCTGCTGTGACCTGTCGCCGACGGAAAGGGCCGGACGATGGCGTTCGCCGACTACCAGAACGAGATCTACTTCGCCGCGCTGGGCGGGAATCTGCCCGAGTTCCCGATGGACTACGCGACACTCGAGGCCAAGGCCGCCGCCGCGCTGCCCGCTTCGCTGCACTCCTATATCGCGGGCGGCGCGGGTGATGAGCTGACCCAGCGGCGTAATGCCGAGGCCTTCGAGGACTGGGGCCTGGTACCGCGGATGCTGGTCGGCGCGACCGAACGCGACCTGTCGGTGAGCGCGTGGGGTCACACCTTCGCCGCTCCGGTGTTCATGGCCCCGGTCGGGGTGATCGGAATGGTCGCAGGCGACAAACACGGCGATATCGCGGTGGCGCGGGCGTCGGCGGACACGGGCGTCCCCGCGATCTTCTCCACGCTGATGGAGGACCCGCTGGAAGAGGTCATTCCGCATGCCGGATCAACGCCGGGATTCTTCCAGCTCTACACGCCCAAGAATCGCGATCTCGCCGCGAGTCTGGTGAGCCGGGCCGAGCGGGCCGGGTATCGGGGCATCGCGGTCACGTTGGACACCTGGATTCCGGGATGGCGTCCCCGCGACCTGTCGACCGGAAACTTCCCGCAACTGCGCGGGCACGTTCTGAAGAACTACACCAGCGATCCGGTATTCCAGAAGATGGCGGGCACCGACGATCCCAAGATGATCGTGCTGCACTGGATCGGCACCTTCGGCAACTCGCTGACCTGGGACGACCTCGAATGGCTCCGTTCACTGACCGACCTGCCGATCATCCTCAAGGGCATCTCCCATCCCGAGGACGCACGCCGTGCTCTCGACCACGGGGTCGACGGCATCTACTGCTCCAATCACGGCGGGCGCCAGGCCAACGGCGGGCTCAGCGCACTGGAGACGCTGCCCGGCGTCGTGGCCGCGGTCGATGATCGGGTGCCGGTGCTGTTCGACTCGGGGGTTCGGTCCGGCTCGAATGTCGTCAAAGCCCTCGGCCTCGGCGCGACGATGGTCGGTCTCGGCCGTCCCTACGTCTACGGGTTGGCGCTGGGCGGCGTGCCGGGCCTGGTGCATCTGCTGCGCATGATTCTCGCCGAGGCCGATCTGCTGATGGCGGTGAACGGCTACCGGGATATCGCCGCCGTGCGCGAGAACATCATGCCGACGACGAAAGGTCATGCCGCACACTAGATCATGGCGGAATCCGGCAGTGCGCCCTCTGCGGTACGCAGCCGTTCGCTGAGCTGGGTGAGCAGTTCGATCGACTCCTCCGACAGGCCGACGGCGGTGCGCATCAATCGGCGCAACCGCATGCCGGAGATCTGGCCTGCCAGGACATCGTCGTGATCGGGGTATCGGACGAGATGGTCGAGATCCACTGCGGTACTCACAATCTGACAACTCGGGCCCTTGGACATACAGGCAAGAGGCGGACCGTCACCGGTTCACCGTCGCCAGGTTCCTTCGCTGCGATGTCGCTGAATGTAACGCGCGGCCCGTCCAGGGACGGGCCGCGCGGCGATTCGACCGCGGTCGGACTCCGGTGCCTACGTGTCTGTTGTACCGGAACGCGGCGCCGATTTGTCGCAAGACCCCGCGATCGCCGCTGTCCGATGTCGCGCGGTGACCGATGTCACCGCGATAGCGGAAGGGCCGCTGAGACAGAAAAGTGTTGTGGCCGGATGGATCTCACGGCCGATCGGGCCGGGTGCGTGCGTGCGGGCGAATCGAATCGCCCGAAACGCACACACCCGGCCCGATCGGGGTGTCGAGTTCGTCGGTTGTCGTCGCGGAACGACGATCAGCGACGCCGCGCCTCGACGCGCTCCCGCGCGGCCTCGGCCAGCAGGGCGCGACGCTCGCGTGCGGTCGCCGCGATCTCGGGGGCGCGCTGTTTGGCGGTCTCCGCGATTTCCGCGCCGCGCTCGCGCGCGACTTCGGCGAGTACCGCGCCACGCTCGCGCGCGACTTCGGCCAATTCCGCGCCACGATCACGTGCCGCTTCGGCCAAGTCCGCGCCGCGCTCGCGCGCGACTTCGGCGAGTTCCTGGCCACGATCCCGGGCCACCTCGGCGAATCCCGCGCCTCGCTGCTTGGCGACTCCGGCGAATTCGGCGCTGTGTTCCTTGGCCGCCTCGGCGAAACGGGACCCGCGAACCCGCGCGGCGACCTCGGGTGCGCGCTCCTTGGCCAGATCGACCCATTCCGCGCCGTGCGCCTGCGCCGAGCCGGCCAGTTCGGCGCCCCTCGTGGCAGCGACCCCGCCGATCTCGCGGGCCTTCAGCGCCGCCTCGTGGGCCTGCTCGCGCAGGGCCGCCGCGGTGGAGGAATCCGAGGCACCGATCGGCAGCGCGGCCGAGACCGCGGCCGCGGCACTGTGCGCCGCCCGCTTACCGCGCCAGCCGATCGACGGCTTGCCCGCGGTATCGGCGCTCGCGATCATCAGGCCGCCGAGCAGGCTGATGTCCTTGAGGAACGCGTTGCGCTTGGCGATCTTGCGATCCGGATCTGTCTCGGCCCAGAAATCCTGTTCGGTGACCGTCGCGGGGATGACCGTCGCGGCGAGCACGAGGGCGGACAGCCGGGGCGCGCGTCCGAGCGCCAGCAGCGTTCCGGCCGAGACCTGCGCTAACGCGTTGACCCGGACAACGGTGCCGGGATCGGCGGGCAGTTTGGCGGCGACATTGTTCGGCAGCGACCGTTCGCCCTGCTGAACCAGCGCGGCGGCGGCCTTGGCACGAGGCTGTGGATGAATCAGCGTATCGACACCGTCGGCGATGAACGCGGTCGCGAGCAGTGGTCGGGCAAGCCGGCGCAGCAACATGGTGACAACCCTTTCTCGGTGGCTTATGGGTCGGATTCCCGGGAACCTCATGGTCAAACACCAAGATCAGTAGTCCACCGCCGAGGCGATGACCTGCGCAATCGTATCCGCAGTTCGAGTCGGGGCCGTCGCGGCGGCCGGTGGGTCGTGCTCGGACCGCGCCGGGCGCGGGTGTGCGACGACCGGCGTGGACTACCCGGACGGCCGATCGGTCCCCGCGTCCGACGTCGCGATCAGCGCGTCGGCGACACCCGCGCGAACCACCTTGCCGGTGGCATTGCGCGTCAATTCGGTGGTGGTGATCCGCCACCGGGCCGGAACCTTGTAATAGGCCAGGCGCTCGCGGGCGAATTCCGCGAGATCCTGTGCGGAGACGACCGCGTCGTCGTCGACGACGACGAGGGCGGCTACCTGCTGACCGAGATCGTCGTCGGGAAGGCCGACCACCGCGCATTCGCGCACCGAGGGATGTTCGTCGAGGCACTGCTCGACCTCGGTGGGGTAGACATTCTCACCGCCGCGCAGAATGAGATCCGAACGCCTGCCGGACAGGCGTAATCTGCCCTGTTCGAGGACGCCGATATCACCGGTGCGCAGCCAGCGATCACGGCTGATGGCCGCGGCCGTGGCCGCCTCGTCCTGCCAGTAGCCGAGCATCACGTAGGGGCTGCGCACCCAGATCTCGCCCTCTACCCCCTCCGCGACCGGATCACCTGCCGCGTCGCGGATCTCCAGCGCGACCCCGATGACCGGTCTGCCGACGGTATCGGGGAAGGCGGCGAGTTCGGCCGGCGCGGCCAGGGTGGCCGCGGTACTGCATTCGGTCATGCCGTAACTCGTCGCCAGAGCCGTGCGGGTGACCGGAAGTCGTTGTCGCAGTTGCTGTTGCAGTGCGTGGGAGGACGGCGCGGAATTGAGCGAGAACGCGGCGAGCGAGGAGAGGTCGTAGCGGGAAAGGTCGACCTCGAGCAGGCGCGCCGCCATGGTCGGCATCGCTCCCCAGTTGGTGACGCGTTCGCGCTCGATGAGCGAAAGGATGCGCTCGGCATCGAACGCGCCCTGGTAGATGATCGCGGTATCACCGGTCACCATCCGAGGGATCACCAGGTTGTGCAGGCTGGCGATGTGGAACAGCGGGGAGGTCAACAGGAATCGCCTGCCCTTGGGCGCGCCGTCGTCGGAACCGCCCGCGAAGGCGGCGGCGAGCGCGTCGTTGAATCGGTGATAGTCGATGACCGCCAGCAGATTTCGATGCGAATGAACCGCGCCTTTCGGCCGTCCGCTGGTGCCGCTGGTGTAGAGGATGATCGCCGGATCGTCCTCGTCCACCGGGGTGCGGGGGAGCTCGCCGTCGCCGAATTCCTCGATCAGCGCGGGTAGGTCCCGCTCCATGGTCAGCACGGGAACCGGAACGTCCAGGTCCGCCAGTTGCGCCGCCCGTTTGGCGTCGACGATCAGCACCGAGGGGGTGGTGTGCTCGATACCGTAGGCGATTTCTCTCGGCGCCCACCACGCGTTGTAGCCGACGGTGATCGCGCCGAGGCACTGTGCCGCCCAGAACGTCATCACCCACTCCGGCGTATTCGCCGCCGAAATGCCGACCCGATCGCCTTTGCCGATGCCGAAGCGCTCCCGCAGTGCCCGAGCCAGCGCGCCTACCGCCGCCGCGTGCTCGGCGTAGGAGATTCGCCGGTCCTCGGTGACCAGGTAATCGCGTGCACCGAGCGCGACGGACGCGGCGAGAATCTCGCTCAGGGAGCGGGCACGGTTCTTGATGACCGGTATCGGCGCGCCGAGCACATCTTCGACGGCCATTTCGAACGGACCACCCGGCCCGGTCAACCGCCCGACCACTTCTGCGGCGAGTGCTCGCGGGTCAACGGATTTCGTCATCATCGGATCCTCGGTGGCTGTTGGAAGACGGGGAAGGGGACGGCAGGCATGGGTGGATCAGGGGACCAGAACCGCGCGACCCTGGATCAGGCCGCGGTCGAGTCGGTCCAATGCCTCGCGTCCGTCGGCGAGGTCGTAACGTTCCACCTCGACCCGCAATCTGCCGGTCCTGGCCAGTTCGACGGAGTTGATCAGATCGGATTTGGTGCCGCCGTAGGACTTTCGCACCGAAGCGCCCCACGGCCAGCCCGGACCGCCCGCGGGGGCGGCGGTGATCTCGGGTGCGCCGCCGCCGAGTCCGATCATGCGGTACGCGCCGTTGGGCGCCACCGATTCGACGGCGAGTGTCGCGGTCGCGTCGATGCCGACGAAGTCGAAGACCGCGTCCGCGCCACGTCCGTCGGTGCGGTCGAGGATGGCGCGGGCGGTGTCCGCGCCACCGAGTAGACCCTCCGTCGCGCCGCAGCGTGCCGCCAGCGCCAGTTTGTCCGCGTTGACGTCCACCGCGATGATCCTGGTCGCGGTGGTGGCGGCGAGGATCTGCACCGCGACGTGACCGAGTCCGCCCACGCCGATGACGACGGAAGTGGATCCGGGGCGCAGGTGCGAACGCGCGCCATCGATGGCGTGATAACTCGACAGCGCGGCGTCGGCCAGGGGTGCGGCTTCGAGGAAATCCAGGTCGCCGATCGGCACGAACGAATTCGCCGGGATGCGGACGTATTCGGCCATGCCCCCGTCGGGTCCGAGACCGGGACACGGCGGCATGGCGGTACGGCCCGCCGCGAGGCAGACATTCTCGTTGCCGCTCACGCATTCCCGGCACACCCCGCAGGACCAGCACAGGTAGACGATGCCGCGCTCGCCGATGACGCGACCGGTGACTTCCGAGCCCATCGCCTCGATGACGCCCGCGATTTCATGCCCGAGGGTGAGTGGCTCGTCGCGCATGATGAAAGGGATGTGCAGGACATGGAGATCGGAGTGGCAGATGCCCGCTGCCGCGACCTTGATGAGCAGGTCGGTCGGCCCGATCTCGGGGATGGGAACCTCACGCAGTTCCAGGGTTTCGGGCCCTGTCAATTGCAGCGCTCGCATCGTTCGGTCTCCTCGGGCATCTGGTCGGCCGCCCTCCGGTGGCCCGGGTTGTGGGCGCGGGCACTGTCGAGGCAGATCCGTTCTCCCAGTGACGTAGCCAACAAGCTAACATTTTCGCGTCCAAGTTGGAGGTGCTGCGCGCGGTCGGCGAGCAGGGCACCGCGGCGACCGCGTTGCGGGGCTACGAGGATCTGGACCGGGTGCTCGATACCGGATCTCGTGCCGAATTCGTCGGCTGGCTGATGCGCGCCATCGAATGGTTCCATCAGTACCGGGATCTGCTGCCCGCGTGGGACGAGGCTACGGCGCTCGAGCCGGAATTCCGCGATATCGCGCGACAGGGCATCCTCGCGCAGATCTGGTTCCCCGCTCTGCAAGCGCCGCGGTGACGTGAAAATCAGTGTTGCTGTGGATTCGCTGAAAATCCGGATATGGCCGAGGGCGGCTTTAGTTGGCGACGCCCTGTGAATCTGTCGGTGCGGTGCGGCATCATCTGTGCACGCAGCCATCCACGAAAACCGCTCGGAGCGCACCATGCCCTCGCCTAGAACCAGGCCCAAGCCATTGTCGGACACGGAGATTCAGCAGATAGCTACGGAAATAGCGGGTGGTCGCCCGCCGATGGTGTGGTTCACAGCCGCCGCGGTGGGCGTAGCGGAGGGGCGGTCCGGGAAGGTGGTCGCGCTCGGTGAGCCGGCCGACGGCGATTTCCTGCAGGTCCGGCCGACCGGTTCCAAGGATGTACTGTCCTTCTCTCCGACCGAAGTGACTTTGACCAAGCCACCGCGCGCGGCGACTCCCGCTCAGAAGAGCGTCGCCCAGCCGAAGACGACTACCAGGAAGGATTCCACCGTGACCCAGCCGTCGACCGTGACGAGCATTGCGACACCGTCCACCCCGCCGAGCGTCGTCACCTCGCCGGCTCCCTCGAAGACCGCTGCCGGGAGTTCCGCCGATCAGTCCGCGGGGAATGCCGCCGCGGCCAAGCCCGCGGCAGCGGGGGCGGTGGCAGCGGGGGCGGCGGGGGCGGCGGCCAAACCCGCCAAAGCGCCCGCCGCGCGGAAGACGAGGACGCCCGAGGTCACCGTGACACTCACCGGCACCCCCGACGGCGAGTGGTCGGTCGACGTGGTCAACGGCAAGAAGCGCACGATCCGCGGACTGCCGGTCACCAGCGCCGCCGTGGCGCAGGCGGCCAAGGTACTGCACCCGGAGGTGGCCGAGGTGGTCGCGGGCATCCTCGAGGCCGCCCGCGGCGTGCAGCAGGCGAAGGTCGCCCAGCTACAGGCCGAACTCGAGGAAGCGCGCAAACTGCTCGAGGAGCTGTCCGAATAGTGGGTGGGGGCTCGGCGGTTCCGCTGGAGGGCCGTATGCTGTTGCGCTGGAACGATTTCGCCGAACGGCACAGGTTGACCAGGGATGCCCTGCTCGGTTCTTCGCGGGGCAGGCTACTCGAGGCGATCGTGGCTTCGGTCGAGTGCAAGGGCTACGCGGCGACGACGCTGGCCGATATCGTCGGGCGGGCCAGGGTCTCCCGCAGCACGTTCTACGAGCATTTCGACACCAAACAGGACTGTTTCCTCGAGGCCCTACGGTCGGCGCAGGCTATGCTGGCGCGCCGGATCGTGGATGAGCTGGCCGCGCTCGGCGAGGCGAGTGCGCAGGCGCGAATCGCCTCGGTGGTCACCACCTTCTGTGAGGTGGTGGCCGCTGAACCCGGTTTCGCACGGGTGATGATCGTGGAATCGCTGTGCGTGGATCGGGCCGCCGCGGTGATTCGCGACTACGCGGTCGACGTCTCGGGCGAGCTGTACCGCGAGTTCTACGAGCAGGCCAGGCTGGAGAATCCGCGGCTGCCGCGGCGCTCGGAGGCGTTGATCTCGTTCGTTCCCGATGCGATCGTGGAACGCGCCCGGCGCGTGATCGTCGAGGAGGGCGCCGCGGCGCTGCCCGCCAAGGCGCCGCAGATCATCGAATTCGTGCACGCGATCCTCGGGCTGCCGGCCCCCGAATGACCTGATCGCGCCGAATCCGGTGTCGTCGTGAATATTTCAGTCTGGAAACAGAGTCAGACGGCGGTCTCGCGCCGGCGGGTCATGCGGGAAGCCGTACATTCGGGAGCGCCCGGCGCGGGAAGGACATTGGTCAACGGACCGGGTCGCAGCTCGCCGTGGAAGGCGTAGCCGAGGCCGTATTCCTTGGCGTGATACATGGCCGAATCGGCGTCGCGGATCAGATCGTAGATGTTCTCCTCGCAGCCGCGCGGGCTGTCGCAGGCGATGCCGACGCTGGCCGTGATGGGGACCTCGCCCGCACTGAGCTCGAAGGGGCGGACGAACGCGCCGAGTAGTCGTTCCGCCAGCATGACCGCCTCCTGCCTACCCAGCGGGGCGAGTACGACGAATTCGTCACCGCCGTAGCGGGCGACCGCGTCGTCGCGGCGCACCACGCGCCTGATGCGGGCGGCGGCATTGGCGATGAGTTCATCGCCGACGGCGTGACCGTAGCTGTCGTTGACCATCTTGAATCCGTCGAGGTCGATGAAGAGCAGGGTCAGCGGCTGGTCGGCCCAGTGCTCGCTGTCGCGGGTCAGCGCGCGCAACAGGGCCGAGCGGTTCAGCAGGCCGGTGAGCATATCGTGGTCGGCCTGGTACTGCGCGCGCCGCTCGCTGCGCGCGGAGCGCTGGATCGCGCGTTCGCTGCGTGCCAGTACCCCGATCAGTAGCAGGGCGAACAGCGAGGACACCACCACGCGGTCGAGGGTGCCGAGGCTCGACCCGACCACCGGTACCAGGGACGCCACGATCAACGCGATAGCGATGAAACTCGCGCGCTGGCGCGATTGGTGCGGATGCACGCGCCGCGGTGTTCCCAGCGTCGCCATCGTCGGGTGCAGCGCCGCGATGCCGACGGTCGCGTAGGCCGCCAGCAGCGGGGTCAGCAGCAGTTGGTGTTCGATCGTCGCGGTGCCCGCGGTCTCCAGGCTGTAGCCCAGATCGCCGACCAGCACGGCGAACAGGCCGATATGCACCAGTCGCAGGGAGGTTTCCGACCGGGCCGAGGTGGCCACCGAATGGGCGATCAGGGTCAGCAGGACGGCGTCGACCACCGGATAGGTCGCGGCGAGCACCGTCTTCGTCGTGGTGGCGCGGGTTTGCAGTATCGGGGATATGAGGAAGGTCCACGAGGCGAGTAGGGCGCCGAGCCCGATGAGCGCGGAGTCGAGCACAAGGTCGTAGTTCCGGCCGACGTGGCGGGGGCGCAGCCACAGCGTCGCGGCCACACCGAGACCGAAATATCCTGCGAGAGTGCATATATCGTCCCATGGCCCGGTGTAGGCCTGCGTGAAGTCGCGCAGCGTCGTGCCCGCGGCGAACAGTACCGCCGAGGCCGAGAGCAGGTACCAGGGCAATGGCTCGGCGGGCCGGTGCCTGCGCAGCCCGCTCCCGATCATGGTCAGCGCGCCGGTGACAACGGCGAGCATGACGATCAGAGCGAGCACGCGGGATTCGACGAGTAAAGAGAGGGCGATGAGTGCGGTCCATCCGGCGAGCAGTAATGCGCACCAGATACTGCCGGTGCCGAACCGTCGTCGCGCCGACTGCTCTTCGCTGACTGTCATCAGCCCCCCTTGGTCGCTCCGTCCTCGGTGAACTGTGCGGTGTAGTACGTCTGTGAATCCTCCACCGCGACTTCGACGTTCGCTTGCTCATCGAGCACCGCGCGAATACTGTCGGCGAACGAGAGCTGAGTGTTGTTGTACGAGCAGATGTCCCAACCGACCGCGGCGCGCTCGGCCACCATAACCTGGACAACTGATTTGATCATGGCATGAAAAGCCGCCCCTTGTCGCGCACTTGGGGCAACAAGGGTGAATCCCGCGTAATAGATAGCGTTCCTGGCGGCGTGTTCGGGATATCGCGCGGCGAAATATTCCGGACTTATCCACGGCACGGTCTCGAGATGCCTGGTCAGCGTGGTCAAGCCGATCGGTTCACCCGCCTCGGTCCGTGCGACGTATTTGAGTACACGCGGATCGGTCATTTCCTCTCGGAATTCCTCACGATGCAAAACCTGTCGGGCGATCGCCTTTGTGCGAAGTGGGCCGAACGCTTCCTCGTAGAGCCGATAGAACATCTCGATCCGGTCGTCCGGGATCGCGGTCTCGACGGTGACGCGCACTTCCGGCTCGCCGGTCGCGCCCCCCGGCCCGGCCGTCGCGTCGCGTGATGTCGCGGTCATGGGCGTCGTCCCCACGGTGTGGTGTGGTATGCGGCCAGCACCAGGGCGCAGGCCGGATCGCCGTCACACCGGGTTTCGGCGACCGTCGAGTGCACCGGGCCGAACGTCGCCGGTCGATGCCGGGTCATATCGGTCAGGCTGGATCGGATGAGGTGTTCGACCTGCTCTGCGGATTCGCCGTGGTGCTCGACGAAAAGTCCTGCGCCGGAATCATCGTCGCGCAGTACCCAGCCGACGCCCGCCGCTGCCGTTGCGCCGGAGCGGGCCGCGTGGCCCTTCGCGTAGACGCAATAGAGCCGGTCGCCCCAGGGAATCGGCTTGCGGACCCGGGCGCCGTGCTCGAGAACGGCACGCGGCGGGATCACCGAAGAAAGGCGAATCAAGTTGGCATCACCCACTCCCAGTTCGCGCAGCGCCGCGTCGAAAGCCGAAACGGCGGTCGGACCCACCCCTGTCGCGGCGCCGATCTCGATCGTCAACGGCGCACCGGTGTCGCGTTCGGAACTCGCGACGCGCGGGCGGCCCAGCGGTGGGCGGAGTCGATCGATCCACTGCCGCCCGAGTAGGCCGCCGTATGGGGTGCTGTGAATCATAGTGCCCTCCCGTAACTACTGACCCAATTTTTAGGTCGTTTTTGCGTCAAATTCGACTGTGCGTCAAGATCTTCGATCGCGCATGCCTACGGATCGAATGTCGTGGTCGAACGGCGTGTCTCGGACTTGGTGTCCGGCGGTGCCGGACACCTGGACGGTGCTGGAACCAGGCGCGTCGAAGCGGATGACGTACAAGTAGGTGATGCGCGAACCGGGTACGGACGGCCCGACGACAGGAGGAACCATGCGCGAGTGGGTGGCGCCGGGGCGGGTCAACATCATCGGCGAACACACCGACTACAACGACGGTTACGTGCTGCCGATCGCCGTGCCGCTGGTGGTGCGATGCGGTGCGCGGCTGCGCGCGGACGCGTCGGTGGTGCTGACCTCGCGTCAGCGCGAGGGCGATACCGTCCGCGTCGGGCTGGCGGATCTGGCCGATACGCGGGACCGGGTACCGGCGTGGGCGCGCTATCCGCTGGGTGTCTTCGCCGAATTCGCGCGGCGCGGTCATCGCGTCGCCGGCGTCGACCTCGCCATCGACGGCGCGGTGCCGATCGGCGCGGGTCTTTCCTCCTCGGCCGCGCTGTCGTGCTCGGTGGCGATCGCGCTGCGTGATCTGTTCGCGCCCACCGTGACCGAGTACGAGTTGATCGATATCGCCAGGACCGCGGAGAACGAATACGCCGGAGCGCCGACGGGAGTGCTCGACCAGTCGGCCTCGATGCTGTGCACGGCGGGGCACGCGCTGTTCCTCGACGTGCGGGAGTTCGTCCGGGGCCGCGGCGAATCCGGCTTCGAGCAGATCCCGTTCGACCTGGCTGGTCACGACCTGGAACTGCTCGTCATCGATACCGGACAGCCGCATCGGCTGGTCGACGGCGGATACGGGCAACGCCGGGCGCAGTGCGAGGCGGCGGCCGCGGCGCTGGGAAAACCGTCGCTGCGCGAGGTGGCCTCGATGGCCGAACTCGACCGCATCGCCGACCCGACAGCGCGTCGACGGGCGCGGCACGTGCTGACCGAGAACGCGCGCGTACTCGAAGTTGCCGAAAAATTGCGGGAGGGCGCGGATCCGCGCGCGATCGGCCCCGTGCTGTCCGAGGGACATATTTCGCTTCGCGACGATTTCGAGGTATCGACTCCGGCGCTCGACGCGGCCGTCGACGCCGCGATCGAGGCGGGAGCCCACGGCGCGCGCATGGTCGGCGGCGGATTCGGCGGCAGCGCGATCGCGCTCGTCGACAGGGACCGCACCGGTGCGGTGACCGAATCCGTGCGAGAACGGTTCGCTCGCTCCGCATTCGCGCCACCGCGCACGTTCGTCGTGGTGCCGTCACCCGGTGCGCACCGGCGGGACTGATCGACTGTCCAGGTTTTATGCGTGATTGTGCCGCGCCGCTGGGGCACAATCACGCACAGTAGAGGCGGGCGACGACTGGGTCGCCGCCCCGCACGACGCACGACCACGCTCGACGCCCGGTTTCACCGCCTGGAGGGACGACGCTGTGCCGCTTGCCGATTCGCTCGTTGCGACCTCCGCGCTACCGCTCGCGCAGCGGGTGCGCCTCGACGCCGCCTCGACGCTGCGCCTGAATGCGGAGCCGGTCGACTACGCGCTGGTCGCGCTGTATTTCGTCTTCGTGATCGGCATCGGGATCATGGCAAGGCAGCGGGTTTCCTCCAGTATCGACTTCTTCCTGTCCGGGCGCTCACTGCCCGCCTGGGTGACGGGGCTCGCGTTCATCTCGGCCAACCTCGGCGCGGTCGAGATCATGGGCATGTCGGCCAACGGCGCCGAATACGGCTTCCCGACCTTCCACTACTTCTGGATCGGCGCGGTGCCCGCCATGCTGTTCCTGGGCGTGGTGATGATGCCGTTCTACTACGGCTCGAAGGTGCGCAGCGTGCCGGAGTTCATGCGCAGGCGTTTCGGCACCGGCGCGCATCTGGTCAACGCGCTGAGTTTCGCTGTGGCGCAGGTACTGATCGCCGGGGTCAATCTGTACCTGCTCGGCTCCATCCTGAATGTCCTGCTCGGCTGGCCGATGTGGGTATCGGTGATCGTCGCCGCGGTGATCGTGCTGTCCTACATCACCCTCGGCGGGCTCTCGGCCGCCATCTACAACGAGGTGCTCCAATTCTTCGTCATCGTCGCGGCGCTGCTGCCGCTCACCCTGGTCGGACTGCACAAGGTCGGCGGCTGGGACGGATTACGCGAGAAGGTGACCGCCTCGCCCGGCGGCGCGGAACAATGGGAGTCCTGGCCGGGTAACGCGCTGAGCGGTTTCGCGAACGACTTCCTTTCCGTGCTCGGCATCGTCTTCGGTCTCGGATTCGTGCTCTCCTTCGGTTACTGGACGACGAATTTCGTGGAAGTCCAGCGGGCGTTGGCCACTCACTCCATCTCCGCCGCCAGGCGCACCCCGATCATCGGCGCCTACCCGAAGATGTTCATCCCGCTTATCGTCGTCATTCCCGGCATGACCAGCGCGGTCCTGGTGCCGGAGATGATCGAGTACAAACAGGCGGTATCCGCCGACCCCGACTTCACCGGCGACGTCACCTACAACCAGGCGCTGCTCTACCTGATGAAAGATGTGCTGCCGAACGGTCTGCTCGGGGTCGGTCTCGCCGGTCTGCTCGCCGCGTTCATGGCGGGTATGGCGGCCAATATCTCGGCCTTCAACACGGTATTCAGTTACGACCTGTGGCAGCAGTACGCGGTGAGGGATCGCGGTGACGGGTACTACCTGAAGGTCGGACGCCTCGCCACCGTCGGAGCTACCGTGGCCGCGATCTTCACCGCGTTCATCGCGGGGAATTTCAGCAACATCATGGATTACCTGCAGACCCTGTTCAGCTTCTTCAACGCGCCGCTGTTCGCGACGTTCATTCTCGGCATGTTCTGGAAGCGGATGACCCCGACCGCGGGCTGGCTCGGCCTGGTCTGCGGCACCGCGTCGGCGATCGTGGTTTTCCTCCTGCACGAGGTCGAGGTCTTCCAACTCTCCGGCCAGGGCGCCAGTTTCCTCGCCGCGGGCACCGCCTTCGCGGTCGATATCGTCGTCAGCGTCGCGGTGACCCAGGTGACCCGGCCCAAACCCGCGGCCGAACTCGTCGGCCTCGTCTATTCCGAGACCCCCGAGGAACTGCGCACCGATCCCGAACAGGCGACACTGCCCTGGTACCAGCGTCCCGTCCTGCTCGCGGGTATCGCCCTGGCCATGGTCGTCGCCCTCAACCTCGTCTTCGGATAAGGGAGTCGCCCCGTGCTTTTCGACATCCGCACCATCGTCGGCGCGCTACTCGGCTGCTACGGCGTCATCCTCGTCATCACCGGTCTGGTGCACGACACCGCCGCCGAGGAAGCCAAAACGGGCGGCGTCGATATCAATATCTGGGCCGGTATCGGCATGGCCGTCGTCGGCCTGCTGTTCCTCGTCTGGGCGCGGCTGCGTCCGGTTGTGGTACCCCCGACATCGGAAACCCCTGTGACCGGGGATGATTCCGCACCATCGGAATAGACACGAGCGCGGCGGCTCCGCCCAACGCGCGGCTGGGCGGAGCCGCCGCTTCGACTACTTGGCCGGGGGAACGAACGGCTGGTTCGTGGTGACGGCGTACTGAATCGCCGCACCGATGGCCATGGGGGCGGTGACCAGGATCTGGCCGATCAGGGTGCCGAGCGCACCGACGGCGGCGATGCCAGCGACGCAACCGACGGCGGCGGCCGGAATGAACGGGCCGAACAGCCCGACGATCGTGGCCGAGGCGACCGTCGCACCCGCGATTCCGCCGAGGACACAGCCGAGCGCACCGCCACCGAGACCGCCGATCAGCGTGCCGACCGACGCGCCCATGCCGATGGTGCTCGTCATCCGGCTCCAGGCGGCCTGTTCGCGCTCGTATTCGGATTTCCACGGCGCTTTGTCCTCGAAGGGCAGCGCGACGGGCTTGTACACCGCCCTGTCCATCGACAACTGCGGGGTGAGCGTCGCCTCGCGGCCGGAAACCGCTGCGGCGATGGGGAATTCGAAATCGTCGATGCGCAGGGTCAGCGGGGCGCCCGCGACCACGACACCGTCGGCGGATGTGATTTTCAGCGCGTCGTCTTCGATGACAAGCGATCCGGCGTCGATCGCGATGATCGACTGGGTATCGGTGGCGTGGGCGGAGAATCCGATGGCTTCCGGGGCGGGCAGTTCCGCGGCGGAGCTCGCCCCCGCGGCGACGGTGACGGCGGTCGTCATGAATGCGGCGGCCAGAGCGAATGCGGTGATCTTCATGGGGAGTCCTTTTTCGAATGGTGAGTTGTGGTTGGGGCCGCGCGTCCGGTCGCGGGCGCGGCCTGTCCGAGGGCCGTGCCACTTCGCGGGCGGGCCGTATCGGTCACGCCGGACGGGAGTCTCGGCGTCGGTGACATCGCCGGTCAGGAAACCGGGGTGTGCTCGGGTTCGGGCGTCCGTCCGGACAGCCCGACGATCACGTCGATCACGAGGAAGGCGAGCAGGCTGAGCCCGACCAGTGGCGCGAACCAGCCGACCACGAGGGCGGCGGCCAGCAGCGGTACCGCGACCAAGGGAGAGCTCTTGCGCAGCACGCCACGACGCGGAGCCCGACCCGGGGCGAACCGCGCACCGGCGCGAACCGGCCGCCGCTGCCACCACATCCGGTAGCCGAGCACCACCACCACGATCAGCCCGATCATGGCCGCGAGCAGCAGTAACTGGTTGAGCAGGCCGAACATCAGACCCATGTGGAACTGAATGCCCCAGTTGGTCAGTTTCGCCATCAACGGCCAGTCCGCATAGTCCAGTCGCGCGGTGACGGAACCGGAAGCACCGTCCACCGCCACCGCGTCCACGGTGTAGGTGCCGGGCATCCGCCGTTCCTTCACCGTGAAGGCCGCATCGGATTCTGCCGGAATCGTGATCTCCGCACCCTGCGTGACCCCCGCTCCGCGCGCCGCGTCGTATACGCGGTCGAGAGAAGCGATCCGCGCCGCCGGATCGGGCGGTCGCGGCGCGGCCTCGTGACCGGTGTGGTGATCGCCCGCCGGGGTGGCGGCGGAGGTGTCCGCACCGGGCAGGGTGGTGCTCACCGACGGGGTGGTCCAGTTGAGTTGCGTGCGCAGGTCGGTGATATTCGCGCCCGCGTAGGTGGACCAGCTCATGCCCGTGGCCGAGAGCAGCAGCAGGAGCGGAAGCACCCAGATGCCGATCGCACCGTGCCAGTTCATATTCCGGAGGCGACCGGCGGTGGAACGGTCGGCCGCGAACAACCAGCCTGCCGAATTCCTGGCGCGGCGCGCACGGACCCTGCGTATCCACAGCACCAGCCCGGCCAGTCCGATGATCCACAGCCAGGACGCCGCGAGCTCGCTGTAGAGGCGGCCGGGCTCCCCGAGGTGCAGATCGCGGTGCAACCGATCGATCCAGGTGCGCAGCGGCAGTGCGCCCGAACTGCCGTAGACGACGGATTCGCCGACGGGCCGCGCGGTGTACGGGTCGACGAATACCGCGCGACGCTCGGAAGCGCCGAGTGCCGGATCGCTGAAGATCACGCGGGTGGTGTCGTCGGCCCCCGGCGCCGGTGCGACGGCGACCAGCGTCAGCTCCGGCCTGGTCGACACCGCGGCGGTGACCTGCTCGGACAGCGGTCGCGCGGCCGTGCCCGGTTCGACCTTCAACAGGTCATGGGTGACGATCTGCTCGAGCGTGGGCGAGATCGCGTACAGCGCGCCGGTGACGGCGGCGATCAGGATGAACGGGGCGACGAATACGCCCGCGTAGAAATGCAATCGCATGGCGAGCGACTGCAGGCCGGTGCCGCGGCGAGGCGGCGGTTTCGGTGGCATCGCGCTGTGCACGACATCTGGAGTGATGGATTCTGTTGTGCTCACGATCGTTTCGATTCTGAGGTTCGGAACCCGGTCCGGCCGTCGGCCGATATCGTCGAGTCGACGCCGAGGTGGCGCGGACGTGCCGATCGAGCGCGGGGTCGCCACATGACGCGGTGGGACGCGAAAGGGCTGTCGCGCAAGAATTCCCGCGCTCGGATCGGGCGCGGTGGCAGGTCACGACGACGCGCGAGCCGTGAGGCTCGGGCACCGGGTGTGGAGTGAGATCAGAGGGAAACGGCGAGCGGTGGTCCCCGCGTGCGCAGCGATTCGATCGCGAAGATGCGCAGGATGACCCGGTCGCGGTGAGCGGTGCGCGCAGGCGCGGGCTCGGCGACGACGGGTGCGCGGTGAATGAGAGGAAGGACCCGGGCCAGTACCGCGGTCCCGATCCGGTAGGCGGCCTCAGCGCCGCGAATGATCACGGCGGCGGCGAAGGCGGCGACGATATGCGCGGCGATCATCCGCGGGGTCAGCTGTACGTCACCCTGATGCAGATGCCCCGAGTCGAACCCCATGGTGAGGTGACCGAGCAGTTGTCCGCCGATCAGCGCCGCGACGAGTCCGCCGGAGGTGTCGCGCAGTGGCGCGAGCCCCGCGACCGATGCGCCGATCACAGCGGACGCGGCGGCCAGCAGCACGAGCGTCGCGCTTGCCGGGGCCGCACCGCCGGAGGCCCAGCCGTGCGCGGCGAGGGAAATGGTTCCCGAGATCGCCCCGGCCGACCCACCGCGCAATAGCGCGACGGCACCGCGGGATCCCGCGGTCGACCGGCCGAACTCGATTTTCACCCGCTGATGATAGCTGACCGTTTCCCGGCACTATCCGGTCGGAATTCGGGGTGAGAGGGTTTCGGGTCCGCGGACGACTCCGGCAGGCCCGATAAGGACCTGCCGGAGTTCGGAGTTCACGTGGAAATCAGGCGTCGATCTCCATCTCGATCAACGGCTTACGCAGCAGTTTGCCGGTCGCGTTGCGCGGCAGTTCATCGAGGAAGATCACCTCGCGTGGCACCTTGTACCTGGCCAGATTCGCCTTCACGTAGTCCTTGATCTCCTGCGCGTCGCGCTTGGAATCAGGACCGGGGACGACGAAGGCGCGCAGTCGCTTCCCGAATTCGCGGTCGTCGACGCCGACGACCGCGGCCTCGAAGATATCGTCGCGGCTCGCGATGAGGTTCTCCACCTCGAGCGGGAAGACGTTCTCGCCGCCGGAGACGATCATGTCGTCATCGCGGCCATCGATGTAGAGCAGGCCGTCGGCATCGAAATGGCCGACGTCGCCACTGGACATCATGCCGTCGACGACCTCCTTGGTGCGGCCATCGGTGTAGCCGGTGAAGGCGAAACCGTTGTCGACGAAGATGGTGCCGGTGACATTCGGCTCGGTGATCCGCTGGCGGTTCTCGTCCAGCAGCACGATCCTGATGCCGACCGGCGCCTTACCCGCGGTGGTCGGCGCCTTGCGCAGATCCTCGGGCGTCGCGACGGTCATGACCGCGCATTCGGTGGACCCGTACAGGTTGTACAGGCTGTCGTTGAAGTAATCCAGGGTCCTCGTGACCACATCGGGCGCGATGGCCGAACCCGCGGCGAAGATCACCTTGATACTGCTCGGATCGTATGTCGCCAGAACGTCGTCGCCCAGGTCGAGGATGCGCTGCAACATCGTCGGCACCACGACCAGCGAATCCGCCTTGTATTCGGCGATATTCGACAGCGTCAGCTTCGGGTCGAAGCGGCGCTGCTGGAAGACGACCCGATTGCCGAGGGCGAGGCCGAGGGTGAACTGCGACAGTCCGGTGCCGTGGAAGATCGGCGCCGCCATGATCATGGTCCCGTTGGTAGGCAGCGGTACCCGGTCCACGAACTGTGCCGAGGCGAACGGGCTCACCCGGTCGCGCGGGGCGCCCTTGGGGGTGCCGGTGGTGCCGCTGGTCAGGATGACGAGACCGCCCGGCTTGTCGGGCGGAGACAGCGGCTCTACCGAGTGGCCCTCCGATACCGATTCCAGGGTCGGGATCGACGGGTCCGCGCCGTCCTTCTCATCCACCCAGGTGAGGATGTGGGGGATATCGTCGGGGATGGCGCTCATCAGGTCGAGGAATTCGCTGTCGTGCAGCACCGCCTTGACCTTCTCGCGCGCGGCGACATCGGCGAACTGCGGCTTGGCGAAGCCGGTATTCATCAGTACCGCGCGCACCCCGAGTTTGCCTGCCGCGAGCAGGCTCAACACCATGCCCCGGTGGTCGCGCGCGAGCAATGCGATGACATCGCCCGGTTGAATGCCGCGCGCTTGGAGTCCGCGGGCCAGCGCGCTGGATTGCTCGTTCAGCTCACCGAAAGTCAGCTCGCCCCGTTCGTCCACGATGGCCGCGGCCTGCGGCCTCGTCTGCGCGGCGTGCATCACCACCCCGGCGAACGGTCCGAACTTCAGCACGTTGAACGCCGATCGAGCGGCGTGGTCCGGGCGCAACGGATTGAAAAGCCGCCGCTTCACCATGACATTGATACCTAGAGCGGCATCGGCGGCTTTGCGCGCGGTGCCACCTAGGGCAGGGAAGGAAAGGGACGCCATCGACAACAACCTTCCGCGATCCACCCACGAGGACTGGGGGTGGTGTGGATCGCAACCTCGAGATCCAGTGCTGCTGCGACAATAGCAAGCAACTCTGGACTCCTGTGGTCGCCGTCTCAGAGCCTCGGCGGTTTCTACCGCTCTACCTCGTACTCCACCAGTACTCGGCGTAACAGCTTTCCTGTCATGTTGCGGGGCAGGTCATCGAGGAATACGACCTCGCGCGGCACCTTGTAACGAGCCAGATTCTCCTTGACGTGGCTCTTGATCTCCTCGGCGTCGGGCGCGTGGCCGGGTTCGACGACGACGAAGGCCCGCAGGCGTTTGCCGAATTCGACATCATCGACGCCGACGACCGCGACATCGAAGATGTCGATGCGTTCCAGCAGCAGATTCTCGACTTCCTGCGGGAAGACGTTTTCGCCGCCGGAGACGATCATGTCGTCGTCGCGACCGTCCACCATCAGCAAACCGTGCTCATCGAAGTGGCCGACATCGCCGCTGGACATATAGCCGTCGATGATCTGCTTGTGACGGCCGTCGGTGTAGCCCTCGAACGGCGCGCCGCTGCGGACGAAGATCCGAGCCGTGACGCCGGTAGCGGTGACCCGCTGGTCGTTGTCGTCGTAGAGCCGAACCTCGCAGGTGATGGGCGCGCGTCCGACCGTTCCGGGGGCGAGCGCCAGATCCTGCGGGGAAGCGACGGTGGCGACCGCGCATTCGGTCGACCCGTACAGGTTGTAGAGCACCGGCCCGAAAGCCTCCGTCGCCTTGACGCACAGCTCCGGGGACAGCGCCGAACCCGCGACCAGGATGCATTTCAGGGAGGACAGGTCGTAGGCGGCGCGGACCTCGGCGGGCAGTTCGGTCATCCGATGCAGCATCGTCGGCACCGCGACCAGCATCTCGGCCTTCTGGTCGGCGACCATCTTCAGCGTCGCCTCGGCGTCGAAGCGGCGTCGCATCACCACCTTGTTGCCGAGCGTCGCGCCGACGAGCCAGGTCGCCAAACCGGTGCTGTGGAAGATCGGCGACACGATGACCTGGGATCCGTGTCTCGGGAACGGGATGCGGTCGACCAGCTGCGCGGTCGCGAGCGGAGATGCCTTGCTGCGGGGCGCGCCCTTGGGCAGCCCGGTGGTGCCGCTGGTCAGAATGATGAAACCGCCCGGCTTGGTCGGCGTCGGCAGCGGTTCGGTGGAATTGGCGGCGATGAGATCATCGAGCGTCTGTTCACCCGAGGGGATTTCGGCGCCTTCGTCCACCCAGGTCAGGTAGCGCGGTAGTTCCGGAGGTAGCGCGTCGAGCAGGCCGAGGAATTCGCTGTCGTGCAGCACCGCCTTCACCTGCTCCCGCTCGCACACCTCGGCGAACTGCGGTTTGGCGAATCCGGTGTTCATCAGGGCGACCCGGACGCCGAGTTTGCCCGCGGCGACCATCGACAGGATCAGGCCACGGTGATCGCGGCACAGTGCGCCGATCACGGTGCCCTCGGTGATGCCCGCCGCGCGCAAACCGCGAGCGATTGCCGTGGCCTGCTCGTCGAGCTGGCGGTAGGTCAGCTCGCCGCGCTCGTCCACGAGCGCGGGCAAGTCCGGTGTGACACGGGCGGAATGCTGGACCGCCGTCGCCTGCGGGCCGAAGACCCGCGACTCCTTGATGGTCCGCAACGTCTCCAAGGGATTGCGGGGATCGGTGACCCCGCGGCTGCGAAGTAGACCTATCGCCTTCACGGCCTCGACCGCGTGCGCAACCTTCATGTCGAAGTACCTCCACAGCAAACTCGCGAGGCCATCGACCAAGCGAACCGAACGGCATGTCGGGCCCACCGTAGCAGGGTGTGTTCCGCGTCATAGTCGAAGCAGACAAAGGAGACATCGAGTCGTTGTGAGTTATCCGGAATCGTGCGTCCTGGTGCCGGAACCGTCCGCTCGCCGACCATGATTACAGTCGGCCGGAGTTATGTCATGCGAGGTCAGCGCCCCGAGCGGCCGCTGTGTCCGGACCACGAAGCAGTTCTTCAGCGCCGGGCACTCGCCAAGGCCACGAGCAGTGGCACGACCCGGCCCTGCGGCACGTCGAATCGACCACGGCCCGCGGTTTGCAGCCAGCCGACGGCGGCCAGTTGGCGCAGATGGTGGTAGATCTGCGCGGAGGTGCCGACACCGTCGAGTTCGGCGAGTTCCGAGGCGGTGCGGCGTCCGGCGAGAATGGCGCGCAGCAGCCGTAGCCGGACCGGACTACTCAGTGCCGCGAGGCATTCGGCTGCCCCGTCCGCGTCATCGAGCAGGAGGTCGTCGGTGGTGAAACCCATCTGCCACGCGTACTGATCCCCGGCGGGTAAACGCCCCGACCCGGTGACGAGCACCCCGCCGTTCGTCACGCCCGAGTCGGCGAACTCCGCGCGCAGGCGGTTCACCGCCCAGAGCTCCTCGCCGGATTCGGCCTTGCCGTCCGGGGCTGTCGTTCGGCCCGCCTCGAGCACCGCGATTCGGCGTTCGAGGGCCGCCACACGTCCTTCCAGATCCACGTCGACGAGCCTATGTAGTCGGCTGGTCGCTGACAACGGATAGCCGCTCGTCGAATTCGACCCGGTCGGATCCGGGGCCATCGGTCCGCCAATTCGATACGCTCCCTTGCCTATTCGCCGAGTCTCGGCGATCGGCCGACACCTGTCGGGACGTCGGCGCCGGGGCGCTAATGTGCACGCATGCGTATCGCGGCCTTGGCGGCTCTGGTCCTTCTCGCGGCAGCCTGCTCATCGACAACCGACCATTCCTCGCATGAAACCCCGACGTCGACGACCACGGCGACCGTCGCGCCGTCCACCTCCGCCGCGGCGAAAGCGGCGCCAGGCAGCGGAGCCCCGATCAAGGAGGTTGTCGCCTGGGTGGAGGCCGGCACCGAGGTCACCGGTTCGAAGTACGCGAGCGCGACGACCGAAGACGGTGTATCCACCGAGTTGGACAGCGGTGACCGGGCTTTCACCAGCCCGACCGGGAAGATCAAATGTATGAGCGACGGCCACGAGGGGCGTCACAGCCTGGTCTGCCTGGTCGATCTGAAGAATCCGCCCGCGCAGCCATCGAGTCGTCAGGGCAATTGGGTCGGCGGCTGGGTGGAATTCGCCGGACAGACCTTGACAGTCGGCGGCTTGCACGGCGATCCAGGGCCGTTCCTGCGCGGATACGGTGCTCAACTGCCCTACGGTTCGCGGATCAGTCTGCACGGCAATCGGTGCCGCATGGATTCGAGCGGCCTGCTGTGCGTGAACGCCGACGCGGGAACAGGTTTCCGGGCCAGCGACGCCGGTGTGGTGCCCTTCGGATGTCTCACTGAGGCATCCGCGCCGCGCGAAGTGAACGCGGGCGAATACTTCACCTGCTGAATCGCGCCGCGCGCGAATCTGTTCGGTGCGATCGTGCCGGGTCCGCCGAAGAACTCGAGCCGGAATCCGTCCACCCCGAGCGCGACGCCGGATCCGTACACCCCGCCCCCTGGCCGCGACCGATATCCCGGACTCCCTGCCGCGGCGACCCGCAATTTCTGAACGGCCGTACGTCAACCGATCCTCATCGGTTCGGCCGTGGCGGAACCGGCGAAGGCGACAAACGTGAGTAGGGTCGCGGTGTGCAACTAGTCAAGCCGTTCACGGCACAGCAATTCGAAGAGGGGCTCCGGTCCTGGGAGTGGATCGGCCTCGACGGTAAGACACCCCTGTGCGCCTCGCTTTTCGGCGACGTCTTCTTCGAGGCCGAGGACGGGCTGTGGTGGCTGGACACACTCAACGGTGAGCTCACCCGTCCCTGGGAAACCCCCGACGACCTCGAAGAGGAACTGAACACCCACGACGGCATGGAGCAATATCTGCTGGCGAGCCTCGCGGTCGCCGCCGCCGAAAACGGTCTGCTACCCGACGACGACGCCGTGTACGACTTCAACCAACCCCCGATCCTCGGCGGCGAACTGGCCATCGAGAATCTGCGTGTGGTCGATTTCGCCGTCAGCCTCAACGTTTCCGGTCAGATCCACCAGCAGGTGGCGTCGCTGCCACCGGGTGCGGAGGTCCGCCTCGATATCCAGTAGGGAGCGAATTCCTCGAGTCCGCGCAGCGCTGCGTGTGAATCCCTGAATGGACATCCGGTGACTTTGCCGTGTGCGTCCACCCTCGCGCTCAACTCACGATCAGTCGGCCGTCCAAGTCGCCAGCTCGCCATGCGGCATGCATACGACTCTATAACCCTTCGGACCTACAAGGGACCATGCCTCGTATTCATCGTGTGCTGGGACCACGAGCCGGTTCCCGGAGTCCAAGTCGATGGTCAGAGTCCCTGAAGAGTTCACGACGGCGGAAGTAATCGTGCCTCGAAGGGCGGGTTCGAGGTCGACTTCGAGCGGTGGATCACCCACCGGGCACGGACCGGGTTCCTGTCATGGTTCCGGTACCGGCTGCGCTGGGGGCGGCTGCTCACCGCATGCGGGCTGAGCATCACCAACGGCGGACACACTTCGTGCCGTGTCTGCTCGCTGTCGAGGTCGGCGGCAGTGTGGATCTGGTTCGTGTGCGGATGCTGCCGGGACACAGCCCCGATGACTACCGCGGTACCGCTGTGCATCTGGCACACGCTTTCGGTGCGCAAGGATGTGCCGCCACCATCGTCGGACCGGCCCTGGCCGAACTCGTCTTCCCGCGCACAGGCGCTGTCGCGGACCCGATCACCTTGCCGCGTCTGGCGACGGTCCTGCGCTGGGATGAGAAGGAGACCGCGTGAGGTTCTATCTCGGTACTCATCAGCCGGGTTGGCTGACTCGTACCGCGGTGCCGTTGTTCATCTCCGATGTGCGTCTGTCGCAATACCGCACGTTGCCGCAGGCGCAGGGGCGGTGGGCGTTGGATTCAAACGGATTCTCCATGCTCAGCGTTCATAGACCCTGGGCCGCCGGACCAACACCCCGTGAGTACGTGGCACGGGTGCGCCGCTATGCCGGTGAGGTCGGCGCCCTGGACTGGGTCGCACCGCAGGACTGGGTGTGCGAACCGTTCATCACCGCCAAAACCGGACTCACCGTTTATGATCATCAACAACCGACAACTGGCAATACCGGAGTATTCAAACCCCTGAATTCCAACGTAGTCGTCTCTGCTCCGTGCGCCGCTTTGTCAATGGTCATTTGGGGGTCGCCGCTGGTGGTCAGGTAGGAAGTCCCCACCCCCTTGCGGGGGTGGGGTGGTTAGTTCAGGGGTGGTCACCTCGCTTGCGGTGTTTCATGCGGTAGGAGTCACCGTCGGTGATGACGATGGTGGCGTGGTGCAGTAGCCGGTCGAGGATGCTGGCGGCGGTGGTGTGTTCGGGCAGGAACCGGCCCCATTGCTCGAACGGCCAGTGCGAGGCGACTGCTAGCGACCGCCGTTCGTAGGCGGCCGCGACCAGCCGGAACAGCAGTTGGGTGCCGGTGTCGTCGAGCGGTGCGAACCCGATCTCGTCGAGGATCACGAGGTCCGCGCGTAGCAGGGTATCGATGATTCGGCCGACGGTGTTGTCGGCCAGGCCGCGGTAGAGGGTGTCGATCAGGTCGGCGGCGGTGAAGTAGCGGACCTTGTGGCCGGCGGTGACGGCGGCGTGGCCGAGCCCGATCATGGTGTGGCTCTTGCCTGTCCCGGGTGGACCGATGATCGCGAGATTGTGTTGCGCGCGAACCCATTCCAGACTCGACAGGTAGTCGAAGGTAGCTTGCGGGATCGATGACGCCGACACGTCGAAGCTGTCGAGAGTCTTGGTGACCGGAAACGCGGCAGCCTTGAGCCGGTTGGCCGCGTTGGAGGCGTCGCGGGCGGCCAGTTCGGCCTCGATCAGGGTGCGCAGTATCTCTTCCGGGGTCCAGCGCTGGGTTTTCGCGACCGCCAGCACCTCGGATGCGGTGCGGCGGACCGTGGCCAGCTTCAACCGGCGCAGACCGGCGTCGAGATCGGCGGCGAGTTCCGGAATCGGTTTGGGGGGAACGGTTTTCGATCGTGCTGTGGTCATGATGCGCTCCCGTCACGAGTGATCTTGTAGGCGTCCAGGGAGCGGGTCGGTGCGGTGGGCAGGTCCAGCACCAGCGCCTCACCTGCTGGGCGCGGCTGCGGGGTGCCGGTGCCGGCGGCGAGGATGGAGCGGACGTCGGCGGCGCGGAAACGCCCGAACGCCACCGCCCGCCGCAACGCCGCCACCAGCGTGGGTTCGCCGTGGGCGGCGCCGAGCGCGAGCAGGATCTCCAACTCCTGGCCCAGGCGGGTGTTGCCGATCGCGGCCGCACCGACGAGGAATGCTTCCGCGTCCGGCCCGAGGGCGCAGAACTGTTGCTCGACGGTGGTTTTCGGACGTGGCCCGCGGTTGGGTGCGGGCCGTGGCCCGTCGTAGTGGTCATCGAGGATCGATGTTTCACCGGGTGCGACGAGTTCGTGTTCGGCCACGATCACCCCGGTCGCTGGTTCGAGCACCAGCAGCGCACCGCAGTCGAGGACGATCTGCACTTTCTCACCGATCAGGCGGGTCGGCACCGAGTAGCGGGCCGAGGAGTAACGAACACACGAGAGCCGGTCGACGGTGCGGGTCACCGATGGTGCGCCGATCTCGAGCCGCAGCGACGGCAACGGCCCCAACAACTCCCGCTCGAGGGTGAGGCGTTCGTCGGGGATCGCGCAGATCTCCGAATGCACCAGCGAGTTCACTTCCGCGCACCACGCTTTCGCCGCCGTGTTGGCCTCCCGCAAGCTCACCGCTCGCCCGGTTATCGCGGCCTCGGTCAGCAATGGCACCGCCAGATCCCGCTGGGCATAGCCGCACAGGTTCTCCACGATGCCCTTGGACTGCGGATCGCCTGCATGACACCAATCCGGCGAGAAGCCGTAATGCGTTGCGAACCTGACATATTCGGCAGTCGGAACAACCATGTTCGCGACCACCCCACCTTTCAGGCAGCCCATCCGATCGGCCAGCACCCGCGTGGGAACCCCGCCGATCACGGCGAACGCCTCGGCGATCAACGCCAGCGTCGTCGACTGGCGCTGATCGGCAGCGAACGCGACAAACCGCCACCGCGAGAACGCCAGCACCGCACAAAACAGCTGCAATCCGGGTGCGGCCTCGGCCCAATCGATCACCAGATACTCACCCGGCGACCACACCGCCGGACGACGGCCTCGATGATTGTCTTTGCGCCACAACGCTTTCTGCTCGGCTACCAGCCGCCGGAATTCCGTGGCGACCCCTCGTAACCGGCGGCTCGCGCCGCCGGGAGTAGTCGCTTGGCCGAGATCCGGCCCTTCGACTTCGCGACCCGCTCGGCGACCAGATCCCGCATCGAGTCGTAATTGCGGGACCGCGGCATCCGCTCCGGCGGCCGGCCGCCGGACTCGACACGCTCGATGACACGTTTCACGGTCTTGTGCGTGGTGCCGCACAACTCGGCGGCCCCTCGATAGGTTCCGACCTCTCGATAGGCGGAAATGATGTCCATTCGCTCTCTCGCAGACTTCAATGGAACTCCCTGGGCAGTGACGGATGACAGTTGGCGCTATCACCGTCACCGCCCAGGCCACGAGTTCCGGGGTATGACACGACGAGCAAGGGAATGGGGACTTCTACCTGGCCGCCAGCGGCGACCTACCACCGGCCACCAGCGGGGACTCTGTCATGGCCACGGACACCCTTCATGGGCTATCGCAGGCGTGCCGTTACTGCGGGCGTTCGATGATGTAAATGGCGAGGTCTTTCATGTAGCTCGATACGGTCTCGGTGATGGGTCCTCCCGACCTTCCCCCGGGGGAGCACAACGCTGTCTGGGGTGCTTCCGTATCCCAAGTGGCCTCGCCCGAGATCGAGGCGGTCTCGCGTGGCGAATCATGCATCCCGGCAACGCTGTCCGCTGGCTGGCATGGTGTGTAGCGTGTCGCTCGCCGCCGGCGAGGGGGGTTATGGATATCGAGTTGGGGGACGCGGTCGCCGCAGTCCGGAATCAGTTGCTGACAGCTACCGCGCGGGGCGCGGATGAGGACATGCGGTTCGTGGTGGGCCCGATCGAGTTGTCATTCGGGGTCGAGCTGCGAGCGGACGCGAAGGTCAAGGGCGGGTTCAAGGCGTGGGTGGTCACAGGTGACGTGGAAGCCGGCGGATCACGCGCACGCAAGCACAGGGTCACGGTGACCTTGACCCCGAAGAACCGGGACGGTGGTGACGTGCTGGTCGGCCGCGACGACCGTAACCGAGGACCGGGCGAGGTCCGCGGCCACGTCGGCCGCTAACCCCTCGATAGGGCCGGAAGGGTGATGCTGGTATGCGGTGGGGGTATCGGGCACCCGGTCGGGTCAGGGTATTTGATCGGTCCGCGGCTGGTGGTCACCTCCGCGCGCGTCGTCGGCGCTCTCCACGATCAGACCCCGACACCGCCGGAACGTAGAGCATGCAGCCCGGAACGTTCGAAGCACGGACTTTGCTTCAGCGAGACCACCGCAGCCGGTCGGGCACCTACCGGTCGAACCGGTCCCACCCGTGATCGCGGTCGTAGAAATCGGCGCGAGCGCGGCGGATTCTCCAGCCTCTTGCCATCTGCCCCCGGACTTCGCAACCTGCCGCACGCACGGCGAGCCCGGTGTCCGTTCCGCGCTATCGGACCCCAGCGGTCACCCACCTTGACATTTTGCGACCGATCGGTTGCCATGTTGTTATGAGCTAAGACACAATCGTCAAAGGTGGACGCTGGTTCGATGGTGCGGGGTCCGCATCGGCGATCCGCCATCTCGGTATCCGCGACGGCCGGGTCGCCGCCATTTCCATTGATCCGCTGGATGAAACCGGCTGCGTGAACGTCGTCGACGCGGCGGGTCAATGGGTCGTGCCGGGCATGATCGACATCCACACCCACTACGACGTCGAGGTGCTGGGAACTCCGTCGCTGAGCGAATCGGTACGTCATGGCATCACCACGGTGTTCCTCGGGTCGTGTTCGCTGTCCACCGTGCACGTCGGGGCCACCGATGCCGGAGATCTCTTCGGCCGGGTCGAGGCGATACCGCGCCGGAATGTGATCGGCACGGTCGCCGAGTCCAAGACCTGGACGTCCGCGCGAGAGTACGTCGAGGCACTCGAGGCATTACCGCTCGGACCCAATATCGCCGCGTTCCTCGGTCATTCCGACGTGCGCACTGCGGTGATGGGTCTCGATCGCGCCACCCGCAAGGATGTTCGCCCTACGGCCGCCGAACTCGCCGCCATGGAGGCGAAGCTGACCGACGCGCTGGATGCGGGCTTCGTCGGAATGTCCGCGCAGCAGCTGCTTTTCGACAAGCTCGATGGTGAAACCTGCCGCTCGCGCACACTGCACTCGACCTATGCCAAGACTCGAGAACGTCGGCGGCTCAACGCGGTTCTGCGTCGCCGTCGCCGGGTATTGCAGGCCGGACCCGATGTCAGGTCCCCGCGCAGTGTCGGCGCGATGACGCTCAGTTCGCTGGGCATCTTCCGCAAGCCGCTGAAGACCAGTCTGCTGTCCGCCGCCGATATCAAGGCGAGCCCGTTTCTGATCCACATCCTCGGTCCGATCGCCCGTCTGCTCAACAGATTCGGTGGCGACTTCCGCTGGCAGCACCTACCGGTCCCGTTCGAGGTCTACGCCGACGGTATCGATCTCGTCATCTTCGAGGAGTTCGGCTCGGGCGCGGCCGCTTTGCATCTGTCCGACCAGGTCGAGCGAAACGCGCTGATGCGCGACGAGGCCTACCGTAGGCGGTGCCGCAAGGACTACGACGCCAAATTCGGCTTGCGCGTTTGGCATCGGGACTTCTTCGATGCCGAGATCGTGGCCTGCCCTGACGAGCAGGTGATCGGCAAGACGTTCGGCCAGGTGGGTCTCGACCGCGGCGGGCTGCATGCCGTGGACGCGTTCCTCGACCTGGTTGTCGAGTACGGCACCAAAGTCCGTTGGCGCACAACTATTTCCAATCACCGGCCGGAGTATCTGGAGAAGTTGGGCAGCGATCCGGGCGTGCAACTCGGATTCTCCGACGCGGGCGCGCATCTGCGCAACATGGCCTTCTACAACTTCGGCCTGCGGTTCCTGCGGCGTGTACACCGGGCCGAGTCCGCGGGTAGGCCCTTCATGTCGCTGGAGCGTGCCGTGCACCGGCTGACCGGGGAACTGGCCGACTGGTACGACATCGATGCCGGGCATCTGCGCGAAGGCGACCGAGCCGACCTGGTCGTCATCGATCCGGCACACCTCGACGAGACGCTCGACGCGTACGCCGAACACCCGGTTGCCCAGTTCGAGAATTTGCCGCGCATGGTCAATCGCAACGACGACGCCGTGACGGCTGTGTTCATTGGCGGTGAATACGTCTTCGGGCACGGCGTGGCCGCTCCTGTGCTCGGCAGCCGCCGCACCGGGAAGTTCCTGCGGTCCGGGCAACAGTGACGACCAAGCCGCGCCGAACTCAGGCCCATCGCCGTGCCGCGACCGTCGCCAAGCTCGTCGATGCGACCATCGAGGCGATCGCCGAGGTCGGCTACCACCGTACCTCGCTCGGTGAGATCAGCCGACGCTCCGGTGTGTCCAAGGGTGGCATCTTCCGACACTTCGATTCGCGCATCGAGCTTGTTGTCGCCGCCGCGGAAGAGGTCGGCCACCAGCATATGGCTGCCTTCGCCGCGCTGTCCGTGGTGGGTGATCCGCTGAATTTCGCCGACGCGCTTCGCGCCACCCGCGCACAGATCCGCCATCGGACCAATACCGTCTGGTTCGAACTGCTGGTCGCCGCCCGCACCGAACCGGAGCTGCGCATCCGACTCGAGCCGGTCGCTCATGCGCTGATCGCGGATGTCGAGCGGGCCGCGCACGAAGTCCTCGGCCCTGACACACCCGCCGGACTCGCCCGCTTGCTGGCAACCTCGTTGATCCACATGTTCGACGGCGAGGCGATCTTCCGCATCACCTACCCACGTCCCGAACTCGAAGACGCCAGGATCGATTATGTGGCCGAGGTCTACCGGCAGCTGCTCGATCGGAACGCCGCCGCCGTGGAGCGCTGATCAGCTTGCGTCCATGGGCATTCGGAAATCGTCGGCTTCGGCCGCGGTCCACGCGAGTCGACACGGTGCGGCGGCAGCCGCCTCGGCGATCGGGCCGAGAGTGGGGAGTCGGCTCGCCATTGCGTGTGCCACGTCCGTGGAGTAGAGGGTTCAGGCGAGGAACCGGTTGAGGACATTGCGAAGGGCTCGGGAGGAGGAGTTGTCACCGTCGTCGGCCATGATCGACGACAGGTACGAGATGGATCCGGTGGAGAACACTGCACCGCCGCCGGGCGTCTCGAACCACACCATGTCGGCGCGCACGTCGGGATCGTTCGGTCCGCTTGCGGAGCCGTGGAACAGCTGCAGCAACTCCTCGGCCGCGCGCTGGGTTCCTTCCGGGTGGTTACCGGAGGAGGCCAAGACGACGGTGCCCGGCGGAGTGCCCAAGTCGGCGTCGACGCGGTCGAGCTCGTCACCGGCGGCATTGCCATCGATGAACCCGGTGTCCCCGATCACGGACCCGCTGATCCCCTCGAAGAACCACGGTGCGGCTGCCCGGGCATCGTCGTGGATCCGATACGGGCGGGAGTCACCGCCCTGAGCGGCCATGCCGACACCCACGAGTCGCTGTGGCGCGCGCCCCCGGAACCGCCACAGCCCACCGGGCTCCCAACTGCTGACCACGTCGGTTTCCCCGGGTTCGGAGGCCCACGTCCGGATGCCGACGTGACCGCGGCGGATCTCGATCACCGGCGCCTCATCATCGAGAACGCCCGTCACCCAGTAGAAACCGTTGCCGCCGAGGTATCCGATCCGGCCGCCGGTGTCGCGGAACTGCTCGAGTGCGTCGAGGACACGACCGGAGTGGTACTCGGGGTGCGATCCCGTCAGGACGACGGTGTGACTCGCGAGCGCGTCGACGCCACCGGTGTGCACGTCGAGGTCGGTGATCACGTCGAACTCGTATCCGAACCGCTCCAGCCACTCGACAAGGTACATGTCCGCGCCGAGCCCACGCGCCCCGGTGAGGTAAGCCCAGAACGGGGTGTCGGCCCGCTGGTCGAGCATCGGCCGACGGCATGAGGTGGTGTGGACGCCGCTGCCGTCGGGATGTCGGTCATATAAAGAGGCACCGAACTCCCGGTCGCGGTAGACCTGGCGTGTGCGGGCGAACTCTCGAAGTTCGGGTTGCTCGTGCAGGATGTGGGCCCGCACGTCGGAGAAGAATCCGAGGAGATCTTCGTTGCCGTAGGCGAGGTAGGTGAAGGTCGGAGCGAGGAAGGCGATCCGCTTGTGTGGCCCACCAGGTGCCGGACGTACGAATAGCGGCACTGTGTCGGCGCTCCCGTCCTCGGCGCGCATCTCGACGCCGTACACGCCGCTCGGCAGGTCCGTGGGCAATTGTGCGGTGATGAGGGGCTCCCACCCGCAGTCGACGAGGTCGGTGGAATGGAAATGGGCGGCGGAGTACTGCTCGGAGTGCTCACGGAAGGACACTGATGTGCCGTCCCAAGTCGGGCCGGTCACACCCTGTGTCGGGAGGTTGACCAGCAGGCCCGGTGCGGCGGAGCCGGCGATTACAGGCTGGTGGATGCGATCGGTTCCCGGACGACGCGGCGCGAGGTCCCAGAGCGCGCCCCCGTGCTCTGAAACCGCATCGGCCAACTCTTGCGGTGACGATGCCGCGGCGGCGTCGAACGATGATCCGTATACGACGAAGGGGGCGGCGAGCTTGCCTTCGAAGAACGCCGTCGCCCGTCCGCGGGTGTAGTACGACAGCGGTGTGACGTCCCTGGCGTCCGCGGCGGCAAAGGTCACGGCGCGGCTTTCGAATCCGGTGATCGGATTCCGCGCGTCGATGGTCGCGTGCACTGTCGGCGCGTAGAGCGGGTCCGCTCCGACGACGTGGACCTCGACGGACGTGGCGGTGACCCGTGCGGCGACGAAGGACCACGCACGGCTGCGCAGCGCGTCGGCGCACGTCACGGTGGTCACGCTGCCGGAGCCGGTGCGGACGGTCAGCGTGACGTCGTGGTCCTCTGCGACGAGGCGAAGATCGTTTATGTTGTCCCCCAGGAGGTGGACCAGAGTCTGTGACGCGCCGGGTCGTGTCGGGAACACGTGGGCGCCGATGGTGAATCCGACGTCGGACCGTACCGGGGAACCGAGTTCGGCGATGAAGAATCCACCGACACAGCTCGACTGCCGGTGGAGGGGGTAACTTCCAGAAGCGCACCAGTCGATCGTCTCGACGGCGGCAGGAACGTCCCGGCCGGGAATCGGGCCTCGTCCCAGGCGTACCAGGCTCACGGCGACGGTCGGGGAGACACCGCTGGCGTGGACGGACACGGTATCACCGGGGGCATACGACATGCAGTCGAGATATCCCGCGACGGGCGGTGCGAGGTTCATTGTCATTATCGGCCCTTTCGGCACTGGTGCGGCGTGAACGGATGCGCTCGGTCAGCGAGCTACGTCCACCGATGCCGGCCGGACGAGGTGATCGGCGAAACCGGGTTCGAGGTCGGACCACCCCATCCGCTTCCGCACGCGCGCAAGGATTTTTCGGTACGTCTTGGCATCGACGTATCCCGCATGGCGGTCGGATTTCACCATGTGGAGTCCACCGGTCAGGTCGGGGTGTTCGGTGGCGATCATCCGGTCGAACAGGGCGGCCGCCGCGGGACGTGCTGTCTGGTCACGGAGATACTGGGCGACCACGTTCGAGATGTTGTCGAACAGGGTGTATGCGCTGGAGTTGACTTCGACGAACCCCAACGTGAAGAGATTACGGTGACGCCGGTTGAACGCGGTGAGGTACTGTGCCGGCCGGTCGCCGTTCCAGGCGAACAAGGCCGCGTCGACGTAGGGGATGCGCATCTCGTAGCCGGTCGCGTACAGCACCAGGTCGACGCGTTCGCGGGAGCCATCGGTGAACACCACGTCCGGTCCGTCGAACCGGGCGATATCGGGCTTGACGGTGATATCGGCGTGCTGGAGGTGGTGCAGCAGTTGACTGTTGAGCAATGGGTGTGATTCGAAAAGCTTGTGGTCCGGCTTGGGCAGGCCCCAGCGGGTGACATCGCCGACGATCAACCGCAGCAGTCCGGACACCAGTGGGCGTTCGATCCAGCGTGGCAGCGCGGCGCCGGTATCGTCGAACTGGTCGGAAGGGATACCGAAGATGTGCTTGGGCACGATGTGGTAGCCGCGTCGGACGCTGAGTAAGGCGGCGTCGGCGGCCTGGGCCGCGTCACAGGCGATGTCGGCACCCGAGTTGCCGAGGCCCACGACCAGAACGCGCTTGCCGGCGAAATCGCTTGCGCGACGGTGGGTGACAGCGTGACGGATCTCGCCATCGAACGTTCCGGGGTGCTGCGGCATCCGCGGGTGCCAGTTGGTCCCCGACGCGCAGATCACTCCGCGGTACCGTCGCGGTGCGCCACTGGACGGAGTAAGGACCCACGTGTGACCGTCGGGGACGACCGAGTCCACTGCGGTGTCGAATTCGATGTTCTCCCGCAGCCCGAACGTCTCGGCGAAATCGCGGGTGTACTGGAGGATCTGGCGTCGGCTGGGATAGTCCCCGAAATGCTTCGGCATGGGAAAGTCGTAGAAGCCCGACACGTCACGCGAGGAGATGAAGTGCGCCGACTCATACATCGGCGTCCCCGGGTTGTCGATGTCCCAGAGCCCGCCGACGTCGGTGTGACGTTCGAAGTGGTCGTAGTCGATGCCGTAGTGGCGGAGCATGCGGGCTGCGCTCAGTCCGGCCGGTCCGGCGCCGACGATCGCGACAGCTGAATCGCGGGCGAAGATTTCGCCGGAGGACTGGGGGCCTGGTTCGGGGGCCGCGGCGAGTCTTGGTGTGGTCTTCTGGCTTTTGGTCATGGGAACTCCCGTGGTCGGTGATGTGGGAATAGCTGATCGGGCCGTCTGCGCCGACGACCGGTGGCGGGTCAGGCGCTGAACCCGGCGAGGTAGCGCTGTCGTCCCTTCTCGCCGATACGGTCGGCGAATGGCAGGAGCAGGGGGACGAGACGGGGTGCGACCTGTAGCAGGCGTGCGGCGAGTCCGTCGGCGACCGGGAGAAAGACCTCGACGCGGCCGGTGCGCATGACCTTGTCGACCGCGTCGGCGACGTCTGAGACGGACGAGATGGTGCCCACGAAGTTGAGCAGGCTGCCGCCGTGCGTGGCCTCGTGCCGGAGCATCGGAGTGTCGACGGCACTGGGATATACGCCCCCGACGGTGACGCCGGTGCCCCGCAATTCGAGGTGCAGTGCCGCGAGGAAGGCGCGCAGACCTGCCTTGGCGGCGGAGTATGTCGCGGAGCCGGGCAGGGCGAGCACCGCTCCCTGCGACACCGTCGCCACGATGTGCCCCGACCCGCGTGCGCTCAGCGCGGTAGCCGCGGATCGGGCGAGCTGGATCGTGGAGCCGAGCATGATCCGTAGCTGGAGGTCGATCTGTTGAGGTGTCGTGTCGAGTACGTCACCGGGAATGATGATGCCCGCGTTGAGGAAGCAGATCTCGAGGTCGTGTCCCCACTCGTTCTCGACGCGGTCGGACAAGGCCGCGACAGCGGCGTCGTCGGCGAGGTCGCACGCGACGGGGATGGCGTCGGCGCCGATCTGCTCGGCCGCCTGGGCGGCGAGAATGTCGTCGCGTTCTGCGGCCAGGATTCGATGGCCGCGCGCGGACAGGCGCCGGGCGACTTCCAGTCCTATGCCACCCGCCGCTCCGGTGACCAGCGCGTATGTGGATTGATACCGAGCCATGACTCTCCTGGGGCCGCAAAGTGGGTCGAGTGAACAGGTCAATTGACCGATTCGAGTCGAGACTAGGCCACTATCGGGCGGTCCGCCACTATCTCGTGTTACGAATTGGTCAACTGACCAACGCGGCGGAATTCGTGCCGGGTGACTACCTCGATAAGGAGCGAGCTGCCCCGAGAGCTGATCCGGAACGCTGCGGCGAACCAGGTAGGGCTTGATCGCGTGCAATTTTCGCCGCGCACGTGAGCGGGTAGGATTGCCCGACGTGACTTGGTCGAGCGACCGGGTAGCTCGGGTGAGTGGTTCGCGGCGTCTCCTGGCTCGCGTACCGACCGGAAGGGGCCTTGTTGGTGCGTCTGAGGGCTGAGGAGCGACGTCGACTGCTCGTCGACGCGGCGTTCGTCGTGATGGCTCGCGACGGGGTCTCCGCGGCGACGACCCGCGCCATCTGCACCGAAGCAGGGATGCCACAGAGCGCGTTCCACTACGCGTTCCGGTCCAAGGAAGAACTGCTGCGCGAGCTGACCGAAGCGGTGGTCGGCGCGCAGACCAGCGCGCTGACAGATCTGGACGTCTCGTCGGGCTCGCTGCGTGCGGTCATGAGGACGGCGATGGAGCAGCTGCTCGCCGCGACCGTAACCGAACCCGGTCGCCAGGCGGTCCTCTACGAACTCACACTGCTCGATCTGCGGGCCCCCGACGACCCTGGATCGCTGGGCCGTTGGCAATACCGCCTCTACACCGATCGCGCCGCGACGTTGCTCGAGAGCGTGACGGAGCGATTCGACGTGCACTGGCGCGTCCCGGTGGAGACGCTGGCCCGCATGGTCGCCACCGCGGTAGACGGCACCGTGCTCGCCTGGCTCGCCGATCGCGACACCGCACTGGCTGCCGCGTCGTTGCAGGCGCTGGCCGAGGCAGTGGTCTCTCTCGCGGTCGAAACGAACGATCCGGCGTCGCCGAACCCGCGCGGATCCCAGGGACCACAGAGCACTACGAGGTCCTTTGCCCGCGCAGATGCCCTGACCGATCGAACATCATGAGGAAATAGCAGCAGCGATCCTGCCGGGAAGGATCAGCGCAACACCGGTCCGAGCAGTGCGTCTGGTCCCGAATGTACGGTGCCACGAGCTCCGAGCCCGCCGACCCCATCACCGCCCAACAACCTGCCCCGTCGATGCGCTTCGCTGCCTCTTCACGACGTCGTGTGAGTTCGCGGTCAACTGTCCTTTGTCAATCGATGTGACGCAGGGCTTGGGGTGTGAGCAGCATTGCGTCAGGTCTGTGTCAGACCGTTGCGCGGTCGGCTTGCCAGATTGTTGACGCAAGGTGGTTCGTTCCTAGCGGCGTTGACTGCACCTGTTGCCACTGTTTACTCCGGGCGGTACCCGGTATCCCGAAGGTCCGAGGTGCATGCGGCGGCGGGATTGACTGCGGTGGCAGTTGCCGGGCGTTTGGTCGCGGTCAGCGTGTCAGGAAGGCACGCAGTGCGGTGATCAACTCGGCCGGATTGTCCTCCTGGACGTTGTGCCCGGCGTCCGGTACGACCACAAGCTCCCCGTCCGGAATGCGCTCGACCAGTCGTTCGGCGGCGACTTGGGGGAGTACCCGGCTGCGCCCGCCGCGCACCAACAGCACCGGCACCCCGCCCAGCTGATCGGCCAGCCGATCGATGGCAGCGAGAATAGCAGGAAAGTCGGGTGGACTCGGATCGGCCTTCGGCACCCAATCGCCATCGGGTGAACGGCGAAACAGTGTGCTCATGCGGTAGGTGACTGCCGCGCGGTTCGCGCGCGGATTTACCTGCATCGCGGTGTCCACAATCGTCTGGAGTTCCCGCACCGGGCCGAGCCCTGTGATGAATGCCCGCACTCGCTGGGTGCTTTCGAAGTCCACGCCGGGGGCGACATCGATGAGTGCCAGCCGGTCGACTCGGTCTGGCCACGCATCGGCGACGTGGGCGGCGACCACGCCGCCGAGGGACATTCCGACCAGACCGACCCGATCGAAGCCGAGGTGGTCGGCGGTGGCGACGATGTCGGCCGCCAGGGTGTCGATGCTGTAGTCGTCGGACCAGTCGCTGTCACCGTGCCCACGCAGATTCAGCGCGACCAGCCGGGCATCGCCGCGCAGGCCGAGGCAGACGAAATCCCATGTGTGCGCGGTCAATCTGCCGCCGTGCAGCAGCAGCACCGGTGATCCGATTCCGCCCCAGTCGAATCCGTGTAGCCGGCAGCCCGCATGGGAGAAGTGAATCTCACGGGGCGGCGTCGGATCGTGGATCGAGACGCCCAGTGTCGCCGCCAGCTCGGTCATCGCCGGAATCGTGGATTGTTCGTGCACAACGCCACACTCCTTACCTTGAGTATCCAAGGTAAGGAATCTTACCTCGACTAGTCAAGGTAGGATTGCTGGGTGGCTGTCCGAGTACGACGTACACCCGATGACGCCAAGCGGATGATCCTGGAGGCGGCGAGCGGGCTACTGACCGCAGGTGGACTGGCCGCGGTGCAGGTGCGTGCGGTCGCCGCCGAGATCGGCGTGTCCGATGCCGCGGTGAACCATCACTTCGGCACGCGGGACCAACTGCTGGAGGCGTTGCTGCGATTCGGCGGGGCCAAACTGAAGACCGAACTGCACGCTGTTTTGGGCGCGTGGACCGACAGCCCGATCGACCCCGCCGAGTTGGTGCACGCGCTGTCGGCACTCTACGCCGACGGTTATGCCGAACTGGCGCTCGCGCTGCACCGGTCCGGTTGGCGGGATACCGGCAGCGGGCTGCTCGATGAGGTGGTGGACCGGCTGCACGCTCAGGCGTGTGAGGGCTGCGCGGCCAGCGGGAGAACGCCGCCACCGCGCGAGACGATCCAGCTTACGGTGGCCGCATTGCACCAGGCTGTTGCGATGGAGCCGTTGTTCGGCGATGAATTCCGCCGCAGCGTCGGCCTGGGCGCGGCCGCGCGGGATCAGATGCTCGACTGGTGGATCGAGACCCTGCGCACGACCGTTGCCGGAGAGCAAGGGCCGACGCCTCGCCCCGGGAAGGATGTGTAACCGGATTTTCTGTCCCGGAACAAGTTTCAGTGTCGTAGAGGTGTAGGTACATGGTCCCGTGTGGATAATCGACGATGAGTGGGGCATCGCGGTCGAACGACCGCTGAAGCGCCGCGCAATCGCGCAGCTCGCGCTTCGCCCGGGGCGCGTATTGGGATCGACCTGCGTCAGATTGGTGGCAGAACCTCCGCACTTGTGCCAGAACATTGGCAATACGTCAGATCAACTGGCACCGGACATCAACAGACTCCTCAAAGTCGTACATACACGTGTGGTTCTATCGGCTATCTGTGACGTCACTCATCGGTGAATTTTGGCGTCGGTCGGGATCGGGGGATGTTCACATCGGCGGATTCTGACGTCGTGATCGTGGTTGCGGTGCAAGGACCGGTGTGCTCGGTCCCGGGTGCCGAGCCAGCTCCAACCCACAGCGCCGACGTCACAGTTCACCGATACCCCGGATCTGCCGACTCGTTCGCGAGGTCGGCCCTCGGCCTCACAACAAGTAGTCGCGCCAAAAAGGCACCGTCACCCGCGACTTCCACTGCTCGCTGCGCCAGTCGTCATCACCGACTTCGGTGAACTCCAAACGGACTTACAAGTTCAGGTCACCGCCATAACAGATGATGTCCCCAAGCCGCCACACCGACAGAACAGGATGCCCCCAACTTCCACAGCCGGCCGGCAGAAACCGGTGTCCATACACCGGAACCAGCCTCGGCACGCCCCGCAGCCACTGCCCTTCCCGCTCAACCTGCCAGATAGCGTCATCGACCGGCCAGTCGAGATGCCGCTGCAGGTCCTCCTGATCACCGTCACGCCAGTCCGGCCACGGCTTTTCCCATGTTCTCCATTCCGCGTCGACCTCATCGAGGTCGCGCACCGGCAGCCCAGCCGCGAGAAACGCACGATGCTCATCAGCGCGTGCGACACTCCGATTCGGCTGCCGCCACGCCGACCGATGACGTCACTTTTGGCCGATCAACATGACCCCGATCCACGCTCCCCGACGTCAGGATTCACCAGCCAACGACGTCGGAATTTACCAGCGTAGCCACACGCGGATGGTGCGCGGAACCAGCGTGCACCAGCCGGTTTCAGTGAGAGCCAGCCGCAGCGTGGGGCGGATTGCAGTCGGAGCACGGGAACGCAGCAGGAGAGAAGCGACATCGCCGTGGCGTCTATGTCCGGTCGTGGACGTAGTTCGTCCAGTTGCCTCCCGCTTCTCCTGCCCATCTGACGGCCGTGGACGGCCGAACTCCGAGCACGCTGGCGACGATGGCGGGCGGCAGTTCGGCTGCCAGTTGACGCAGAGCAGATGCCCTCATCGGGCGAGGCTGAATATCGAGGGCGAGAAGTCGATTCGCGAGCGGAATCGGCCCTACCGGGCGACCCGGACGTGTTCCGGGGAACAGCCATCGACCGGGAAACTGCATCGATGGCCCGTTGCGGCGGGGGCACGGCAGCTGAACGATGAGCGACGCGAACGGTTCGGGGAGTTCCAGCTCGTCCTCGCCGAGCCTGAGCATGATCGCCTGGCCGTCTTTGCGGATGTGGTCGAGGGTCAGCGCCGTCACCCGCGCCAAGGGCTGAGCGTAAAGCACGACGAGCGCGGCGGCGATGCGGTCGGCGGGGTGGATGGAGTCGTCATCGACGAGTCGGCGGGCTGTAGCCCAGCGCGATTCAGAATCTGTTGGTGTCGTGGATGTTCCGCGATACTTCGGCGGCATCGACAGGGTCCGTGGAAGGTGGCGGCGACGTTTGGCCCAGGTCAGAAACGGCCGGACGCGATATCGCTGCGCGGTTCGTTCTCCGAACCAGTTGTCCAGGTCGTCTTGGCAGCAGGTAGCGAGGGATCGTCCGGTCGCGGCGAGACCGGTGAGGAAGGCCACGACCTCACGCAGGTCCTGTCGAGCGTTGCCCAGACTCGAGCCCATATGATGCCCGGCTTCGGCGCGGCGACGTAGTCGAGGCAGCACCTTCCAGTTCAGCCACGATCGCACTGTTCGGCTGTCCGTCTGGTCGAGAACGGCCAGGACCTGCGGCAGTTGTGCTGCCCAGTCGTTGACTCGGCGAAGTGGGTCCGGCGGCAGGGCACCGGCTCCGACGAGCAGGTGACGGAGGTGTTCCACGTCGCGGCCAGCCGGGAGCTGGTCGAGGGCGGTGTGGGTGAGAGCTATCCGTCCATCTCGCAGTGCCGAGATGCGTTCTGCGACATGCGGGAACGCCAGCCACATCCTGGTCGTCTTCGGCTTGGCCGCGAGGATCGCTTCCCGCAATGCGGCGAGCGGTCCGCCGTCGTCGGGAAGCAGCTTGTCGATATCTCGCCGCAGGGCGCAGCGTTGGCATACCCACGCGTCGTCGGATCGGGTCCGGTGAGCGGGCTCGCGGCAGTCGTCGCAGGGTTTCAGGACGAGACTTCGACATCGGCGGCAGGTTCCGGCGTCGCCGAGTCGTTGATCGTGTGTACCGCAGCCCGCGCAGGTGCCGCGGACGCGCGGCCGAGCCCGGTCGGTGCGGCATCGCCCGCAGATGTTCTCGCCGGGCAACCGCGACGACCGGCCGCAGGCGGGACATCTTCTTGTGCAGGCGTCGCAACGCACCATTCCCGGACTGACGGTGACGGGGTTCAGGCTGATGTGCGGGTTCGGTCCCGCGTGTTGTAGGCAGTCGTGGCAGATCAGAGCGGGAACGTTTGCGGCGGCACCGGTCGATACGAGAGCAGCGATGAGGTTGGCCGTGGCGCCCGGAGGCCAGCCCGGCGGCTGCATCTTCTCCTGGTCGAGCTCGGCTGCGACTCGACGGAGGTATTCCAGGTTGGGTGCGACTCCGTCGATGACGGCGATGATCGCCGTGCGGGCTGCGTCGGGGTTGCGGGACACGACCCAGTCCGCGATGCGGTCGCTCAGTTCGGTCGCCTCGACCTGCCGTTGCCGGCGACGAATGCACATATGGCACAGGGTGCGGCCGTCCGCATCGAGGGCGTATGGCCTGCGGACGTTGCCGCAGGCCGGGCATGGCCGCTTTTCCTGCGACCGACAGTTCGCGCATGTGCCGCCGTCGGCGCGCTTGTGCCTGCGTTCGCGTCGGCCGCATCGCGCGCAGACCGGGTGCCGGGGTGCGATGCGTCGAGCCCCGGCCTCGGCCAGCAGCCCGGCCAGGCGGTGCAGTGGGGCGATGCCGCTGGTGGGGCCGTCGGACAGCGCGTCCGGGTGTCCTTCCAGGTATGCGGCGAGCATGCTCGCGTGGCGCTTGAGCGGAGCCGCCGTGCGAACCGCATCGTCGATGACGTCGACCGGCAGCTCCGGCTCCACAGCCCCGACCGCGGCGATGATGCGATCCCGTTTCCGCTGCAAGTCCGCTGCGGCCACGTGGCGCTTCTTGCCAGCGTCCGCCCTGCGGTGTGATGCCGACGAGTTCCCGCTTCTCGCCGCAGACCGAGCACGTCCCGGTGATCACTGTCGCCGGATCTCAGCACGGCGGGGCTTGCGGTCCACGGTCACGGCATCGGCCTTCACCACCACGCCGCTGGTCCCAGTGGCCTTGGATCGCTTCGCCTCCGCCACCGGCTCGATGAGGTCGTTCGGCGTGCAGTCGAGGATGTCGCACAGCGCTACCAGGATCGGCAGGCTCAACCGTTCCGGGGTTTGGGTCACCAGCCGGTATACCTGCGCGGATGACAGGGTGACGCCGCGCTCAGCCAGCAGGGGCACCAGGTCGGTGGTGGCGAACATGCCCTTGCCCGCCATCAGCGTCCGCAGGTGCCAGTGGTATCCGAGTTTTCGACTTCGGCTCGTCATCGGTTCCTCTTCATCGTGGTGCTGGGGCGAATGCCCGGTCGAGGGCGCGGCGCAACGCCTTGTTCTTGTAGTCGGAGCCGACCGATGTGTAGAGCGCCGTGGTGGAGCCCCAGGCATGGCCGACCTGCTGCTGGACGAAGAGGTGGTCGAATCCGTCCTCGAGCAGGTGGGAGATGTAGGAGTGCCGCAGGCAATGCGGCCCGAGTTCGGCCGGCAGGCCGAGCGCGTCTCGGCACGCCGCGAACCGAGTGTTCAGGTAGTCGTTGGTGATTCGGCCGCCGCGCTCGGTCGGCCACATGACCGTGTTGGTCACTCCGTACATCGGCCTGATGTCCTCCACCCACTCGGTGACGGCCTCCACGGCCCAACCCATCGTCGACAACACCGACCGTCGTTTGGGTGGGCTGCCGCGCATCGCCTTGCCGTAGCGCACCGACAACGCCGCGTAGCGCCCGAATTCGGGTGTGGCCGCGTTCGACGACCAGTCGATCGTGTCCAGCATCGCGGTTTCTCGGCGGCGGAGGCCCCAGCCGTAGATGGTCTTGAACACGGCCGCGTCGCGGAACGCCGCGAGCCAGCCCTTCCGGCCGGACCGGCGGACGACTGCCACACGGTCGTCGCAGTAGTCGAAGAAGTCCTGGAGCTCGTCGCGGCTCATGGGGCGGTTGCCGGGCCGCGCTTCTACGTCAGCACGGTGCACCGCCGTGTTCCATTCGTGGAACACCTGGACCGGATGTGTTCCGAAATGCTTCTCACACACCGCATCCCATCTGTATCGGGCGTCGGTCAGGTAGTCCAGGAACAGGGCTACCTGCCCCTGGTAGTGCCGGATCGTGGAGTGAGCCAATCCGCGATCGACCATCGCAGCAGTCCAGTCCTCGATGTCCACCGGTCCCCAGTTCCACGGGTAGTCGTTGGTGAACGCCACCAGCCGCCGCACGTTCTGCTCCCGCTGCTCCAGCGTGCCCGGTGCCACCAATCGAGCCGCCTGCTGCTTCGCCCAGCCGGCCAGCATGGCCTGCAACACCGTTTCCTCCGGCTGCAACAGTGCCACGCCGGATGCGAGCACCGTCTCGGCTGTACCGGCCACGGCCCGCAACTCGCCTTGGCGTTCCGAAACCACTCCAAACGCTCCTACTCGCCCGTCAAGCAGATGATTGATTCGATCATTGGATGCAATCCCCCACGCGAAGGCGCACGTTACAGCACCACAGAAGGTCAAGTAGGAGAATCGATTCAACTAGCCTGCCGACATTGATCCACCAGCACCGACGCCAATACGCAAGCCCTCCAATACATCATCCGATGCAATACGCCAGACTTTCTAGCCAACTACCTCGAACTACGTTGCCTGGCTTCAGATTTACCGTTCATTCCGGTGTCCAGGGCTACCCCTCACCGACTACCTAGTCTCCGGACTAGCGGCCCGGCCTCAGCTTCCATCGTCGTCGAACGGCTCGTCATCCCAACGGAACCACGCCTCGTCGCCTTGGATGTGGAGAAGGAATTCCGACACTGGGCCACGCGGCGACAGCAGGCTCAGTGCATCTGTGATGCGGGCATAGATACGTTCCCATTCCCCGATATGGTTGTCCACGCCGGACTCAATCAGGGCAAGCTCTTGGTCGAACAGGGGCTTGACGTCGTCAAAGGCTGGCTGCGGCAGGAAACGTCCGGACAGCCAGGGGAAGTCACCGCTCTCGATCACGATCTCGCCGAGGAGTTCCTCATCGCGGACCAGCCGCCACGTCTCTCCGGAATTCCAGCTCACGCCATCCTCACTTTCGTGATCGACCGCTTTTGTGGGTACAAGATCACACGCCCCTTGTGAATTCCGGGCTCAGCGAGCGGTGCTGCGGCCTTTGCAGGCCGGAGAGGTATCAAGGAAAGATCAACCAGGCCTTGGGTGCGGATCTTGCGCAAACTGGAGGAACGTAAGTACTCCGACAACTACATGAACGTGCTGTTCGGGATCGTCTCGGGTGTGCTGGACTCCGCGGTCGATGACCGGCCGATCCGCGAGAACCCTTGCCGGGCGAAGACGGTGCGACGACCGGTGTCGCGAACACCGAAAATCGTTGTGTGGCCTGATGATCAGGTCTCTGCGGTTCACCGGGGCCTGGTGCCGACGGGATGCATACCGGGCTTCGCCACCTGTAGGCGTCGAAACTGTTGGCACACGGTGTATCGGTGAAGGAACTCGCGGACTTTCTCGGCCACGAAGATCCGGGTTTCACCTTGCGGGTGTACTCCCATCTTCTGCCGTCGAGCAACGAGCGGGCGCGGCGGGCCGTGGATGACGCGTTCGCCGCGTGGGCAGTGGATGACGGCCCAGCGACGGCCCAGACTGAGCCGAGCGAGTGAAGACCGCGGCGGAGACCAGAAACCCGGTGCCAGTCGATGATCCGACCGGCACCGGGTTTCCGTTGTCCAACAGCCTATTTCAGCTCAGCACTGGTCTTCCCCAGCACCCGGCGAGCCACGATCAGCTGCTGGATCTGCTGGGTGCCCTCGAAGATGTCGAGAATCTTCGAGTCGCGACCCCACTTCTCCAGCAGGCTGCGCTGGGAGTAGCCGATGGCTCCGGCGAGCTCGACGGCCTTGAGGGTGAGGTCGGTACCGGTACGCCCCGCCTTGGCCTTGGACATGGAAGCCTCGAGTGAGTTGGGCTTCTTGTTGTCGGCCATCCACGCGGCGCGCAGCGAAAGCAGGTACGCCGCTTCGTAATCGGCCTCCATGCGCAAGAATTCGGCGGCGGCGGCATGCTGGTTGTTCGCCGGGGTGTCGTAGGAGATCTCGACGCCCGCGTCGGTCAGGATGGTCCGCAGTTCTTCCAGTGCGGCGCGCGCGACGCCGACCGCCATGGCCGCGACGAGGGGGCGGGTGTTGTCGAAGGTCTGCATGACCCCGGCAAAACCCTTCTCCACGTTGACTTCCGGGCTGCCGAGGATGTTGTCGGCGGGGATGCGGCAGTCCTGCAACAGTAGGACGGCGGTATCGGAGGCCTTGATGCCGAGTTTGTGCTCGAGCCGGGCCACCGAGAGACCGGGGGCGTCGCGCGGCACGACGAACGATTTGATCGCCGCGCGGCCCAGGCTCTTGTCGACCGTCGCCCACACCACGATGTGGGTGGAGCGCTGACCGGCGGTGACGAAGATCTTCTCGCCGTTGAGCACCCATTCGTCGCCGTCGCGCACGGCGGTGGTGGTGACGGCGGCGGAATCCGAGCCGAAGGACGGCTCGGTGATCGCCATGGCGGCCCACACCTTGCCGAAACGCTCGAGCTGTTCGTCCGTGGCGACGGCCGCGATAGCCGCGTTTCCGAGGCCCTGGTAGGGGATCGACAGCATGAGGCCGACATCGCCCCACGAGGTTTCCAACGTGTTCAACAGCGCGGACATGTTGCCGCCGTTGGCGTTACCGAGCAACTCGGTCGCGTGCGCGTCCTTTTCGCTGTCGTCGGATCGTCCGCCTGCCGCGCCGCCGATCTTCTGGGTGCCGGAATCCGCGAGTCCTTCCACCATGGCGGCCATGGCGTCCAGTTCGACGGGGTAATCGTGTTCGGCGAGGTCGTACTTGCGTGAGATCGGACGGAAGATCTCCTGGGCGACCTGGTGGGCCTGATTGGCGCTGGCCCTCAGCTTCTTGGGGAGTTCGAGGTTGATCATGGGTGAGGTCTCCTGAAATACGCGATCGGGCCGGGTCAGACGAGCACGACACCCTCGGCGACGCCGATAGCCCGCAGATCGCGGTACCAGCGCTCGACCGGGTGTTCCTTGGTGAAGCCGTGGCCGCCGAGCAGTTGGACGCCGTCGAGACCGATCTGCATGCCCTTGTCGGTGGCGAGTTTGCGGGCAAGGGCGGCCTCGCGGGCGAAGGAAAGGCCCTGTTCCGCGCGGGAGGCGCCCCGCAGGGTCACCAGGCGCAGACCGTCCAGCTCGATCGCGATATTGGCGACCATGAAAGCGACCGCTTGGCGGTGCGAGATGGGTTCGCCGAACGCCTCGCGCTCGTTCACATACGGAATCACGTAGTCGAGCACGGCCTGGCCGGTGCCCGCGGCGAGCGAGGCCCAGCCCAGGCGCGCCAAGCGCACCGCGTCGGCGTACTCCTCCGCGCGGGTCGCGGCGTCACCGTCGCCGAGGATGGCATCGGTGCCGACCGCGACATTGTCCAGCAGCAGGCGTCCGAGGCCGGCGGCGCGCAGACCCATGCTCGGGTCGGCCTCGACGACCAGGCCCGGCGCGTCGGATTCCACGATGAAGATGGCCGGACGGCCGTCGAGTTCGGCGGCGATCAGGAACAGTTCCGCGTCGGCGGCGGCCGGGACCAGGCTCTTCACACCGTTGAGCCGGTAGCCGCTTGGGGACCGAGTGGCCTTGGTCTGCAGGGCGAACGGATCGAACAGGGCGCGCGGCTCGGAGATCACGACCGAGGCCTGCGGCACGTTCTCGCCGGTGAAGGCGGGCAGATAGGTCTGCTGCTGGGCGTCGGTGCCCCACTGCGAGAGCGCGACAGCGACACCGCTCGGCGCCAGGATCGGCAGGGCCAGCCCCATATCGCCGTGGGCGAGCGCTTCGGCGACCATCGAGTTCGTGACCGCGCCGCGCTCGGAGGCCGCGCCCTCGAGTTCCTCGGGCACGTTGATCAGGGTGATGCCCAGTTCGGCCGCGCGCTCGAGCAGGTCGCGCGGGGCCGCGGCCGCGGCGTCGGCGTCGAAGGCGGCCGGGCGCAGGATCTCGGCGGCGAAGTCCCGCACCGTCTCCACGATCATCTGCTGCTCGTCGGAGGGGGTGATGTCGAAGAGATCTTTCCTCGTCGACTCGTTGTTCGCCAGCCGCTTGGGCCGCCCCCCGCCCGCGACCTTGCCGAAGGCGCGGGTGGCCGCACCGAGGGTGCGGAAGCCGGTCTTGGTGCCTTCGTAGGTGACTCGCTCGATCGGTTTGCGCAGGTTGTATTTCTCGACGAGTTCCGACCCGGTCAGGGTTGTCATGACCCGCATCGCGGCACCCATCCAGTCCCGTTTGGGCTGGTTGAGGCCGACGGCGGACGTGTCAGGACGTCGCTTCGTCGCGCTGTCTCGAGTGCTCATCATCACCTGTTTCTCCGGTGGGGCGGGGCGAGTCTTTCCCAGATCTTACTCCTGAGTAAGACTATCTTACTCCAGAGTAAGAAATGCGTCGAGCCGTTGTTCGCGGATTGTTGTCCGGGTGCCGGTGTGATGTCCGGTACGAATCTGGACAACCGTCCGATATCGGCGGCTTCGCGAGTTTCCCGCATCCCGGGGCGGCAAGCAATGAAACGCCCATAATTCGGATTTAGTGGAAAGTTCCAGTGGCAGCATTGTGCCAGGGCACGGGAGAGTGACCGAATGTACTGGGTGGCGGGGGTTTTCGTCGCGTATGGCCGCACACGGGGCAGCTCGGTTGATCGTGTGGCGGCGGTTCACGCTCCGCTCCACCGGCCGATGATCGCTGTTATGTTGTGCCACATGACGACAGGGTCGAAGAGCGGGCGGATTCGGGCCGCGATACTCGCGTGCGCGGTGGCCGTCGGCGGGCTCGCCGGAATGCCCGCGACGACGGCGGAACCCATCGCCGCCTCGTGCGCAGAAGGATGGACCGCCGACACCGTGGTCAGCGGGGTGGGGAATCTCGAGAATCTGGACAGCGACGGGCACGGCGGCTTCTATGTCACCGGAATTCTCGACGGATACCTGGCCCATGTCGACGCGGCGGGCCGGTTCGAGAAGGTGGTGACCGGATTGAATCACCCGGCCGGGGTCCGGGTGGTGGGGGATTCGGTCTATTTCCTGACCGGCGATGGCGCGGCCGAACCGCCGGGCACCCTGGCTCGCTATGACATCGGCAGTGGCATGGTCACGACACTGCTGACCGGTCTGAACGGTCCGAACGGACTGCTCGTGCTGCCGGACGGGGACCTGCTGTTCAGCGCCCTCGGGCTCGTCGGCCCGCCGACCGGCATCTCGCGGTATCGCCCGTCGACCGGTGAATACACGGTGACCTGGTCATCGCTGCCGTGGAGCAATGGTCTCGCGCTGGCGCCCGACGGTGTCTCCATCTTCACCGACAGCGCGCTACTGAACATCTACCGCATTCCCCTCGACGCGCCGAACAACCCGACGGTCGTCACAGGCGTCCCGCGACTGCCCGTGGTGCCCGACGATATGGAAGCCACCCGCGCGGGCGCGCTTTTCGTCGCCGACCACGTGCTCGGCGCGGTCTACCAGGTGGATACCGTCACCGGCGCGGCCTGCACGATCATCACCGGACTCATCAAAGACGCTCCGCCCCTGCAGAATCCGCCTCATGGCGCGACATCGGTGCGCATCGTCCGTGACGGCGAGACCTGGTGCATGTACGTCACCAGCATGGACGGCACTCTTCGTCGTCTGCGACCCCCGCCCGGCCTCGACCTGACCCCGGCCGACCCACGTCGATGACGGAGTCCGTGCCCGAAGCGGCGCCCATGCGTCCCGCTGCCCCCGATGACGCCGAGGATATCGCCCGACTACGCGATCGGCTGGCCGGGTGGATGCTCGACAACGGCATCGTGCAGTGGCTGCCTGGCGAATATCCGGCCGCTCTGGTGCGCGAGGAAGCCGAGCGCGGGGAATGGTTCGTGTGGCGGGAATCCGCCGCGCTGATCGCGGCGGTCCGCCTGATCTGGCGCGATCCGGCGTTCTGGGGTGGCGACGACGAAGCGGGCTACGTCCATGGCCTCATGGTCGCGCCCGAGCGGCGAGGACGGGATTCAGGGGCGAGAATCCTGAGATTCTGTGCCGAGCGCACCCTGGCCAATGGCATCACCCGGCAGCGCCTCGACACCGCCGCGAGCAATGACGTGCTCCGGAAGTACTACACCGCACAGGGTTTCGTCGAGGTCGGGGAAACGATGCTGCCGCCGCAATTCCAGGGAGCGTTTCGGGTGATCCTGTACGAGAAGTCGCTGGATCCGGCCTGAGCCGACATTCGCCGTCGCGGGGTGCGGGAATCGGTCCGAGCGAGCGGAGTTCGTCCGCTCAGGCCGTCGCGCCCAGCCGGGCCAGGACCTCGTTCTGCAGCAATCCGTTGGTGGCGACAGCGTCACCGCCGTGCGGCCCCGGCGTGCCGTCGAGGGAGGTGAAGGCGCCGCCCGCCTCGCGGACGAGGATGTCGAGCGCCGCCAAATCCCACAGGGACACTTCCGGTTCGGCGGCGATATCGACCGCGCCCTCCGCTAGCAGGCAGTAATTGAAGAAATCGCCGTAGCCGCGCACGCGCCACACATCATCGGTGAGATCGAGGAAACGGTCGCGCAGTCTGCGTTCCCGCCACCCGGAGAGGCTGGAGAAGGACAGACTGGCCGCGCCGAGGTCGGAGACCGCGGACACCGAGATCGGTTGCGGCGCACCGGGATGGAAGACCGACCACGCGCCGGACCCGGTCGCCGCCCACCACCGCCTGCCGAGCGCGGGCGCGCTCACCACGCCGACCACCGGGACACCGTCCTCGAGTAGCGCGATCAGGGTGGCCCAGATCGGTACTCTGCGGACGAAATTCTTGGTGCCGTCGATCGGATCGATCACCCATTGTCGTCCGCTGAATTCGGCCTCACCGCCGAATTCCTCGCCGAGTACCGCGTCATCGGGTCGGGCATGGCCGAGCAGCACGCGGATCGCCTGCTCCACCGCGATATCGGCATCCGAGACCGGCGTCAGATCCGGTTTGGCATCCACTTTCAGATCGAGTGCGCCGAACCGCGCCTTGGTGATGGCGTCGGCCTCGTCGGCCAATCGCAGGGCGAGTTCCAGGTCGGAGGAGTGAGCAGCCACACACGAACCCTATCGGGCGTCTTCGGTTCCGTGCCGCGCGGCACGCGACGCCCCCGCGCGATCAGGCGGAGACGGACACCGCGCGAGCGGCCTCGAGGGCGCGCGCCCACCACTGCAACTGTTCGAGCATGGCATCGGCCGCAGCCGCCGGCCCTTCGGGGTCGAGCAGTTCGCCCTCGGCGTCGAAGAGCAGGTAATAGCGCGGGAACGAGACGTAATCGCGCACGGTGTGGGCATTGAGCTCGTTGAAGATCTGCCGCAGATGTTCGATCGCGAGCAGTCCGCCGCTGGCGCCGCTGTAGCCGACGAAACCGATGGCCTTGGCGTCCCACTGGGTGAAATGCCAGTCGATCGCCGATTTCAGCGCGGCCGGATAGCTGCGGTTGTAGTCGGGCGTCACGATGACGAACGCGTCGGCCGCGGTCAGCCGCGCGGTGAGGTCGAGCATGCCATCCGGGCGTGGCGGGTTCGGCTCGATCATGGGCGAGACCGATGGCACCGCCAACGGGAGTTCGGCGTCGGCGAGATCGATGAGATCCACCTCGAATCCCCCGTGCCGGTCGGCCTGGTCGATGAACCACCGGGCCACCACCGGCCCGAATCGTCCCTCCCGGACGCTGGCGATGATCACCGCGAGTTTCAAAGGTGCTGCGGTCATTACGGTCTCCTCCATGGCTGATTCGCGACCGGACCGGTCGCCGGGATCAACTCTGCGGTCGGCGGGAAAAACCAGGAAGACCGGCGGAAGAGTGGTAGTGACAGGGACACCATCGGATCGCCACCGCTTGTTACCGTCGAGGGGTGAGCGATAACGAGCTGGGACTTTTCCTGCGGTCCCGGCGCGAGTCGGTGCCACCCGCCCAGGTCGGACTGCCCGCGGGACCGCGCCGCCGCACCCCCGGTCTGCGCCGCGCCGAACTCGCCACCCTCGCAGGGGTGAGCGTGGAATACATCATCCGGCTCGAACAGGGCCGCGATCGTCGCCCGTCGCCGCCGGTGCTGTCCGCACTGGCCGATGCCATGCGGTTGACGCCGAGCGAGCGTATTCACCTGCACCGCTTGACCAAGGCCGCCGATCCCGGTTTCAGCTGTATGGGCGGCGCGCCGCCGAACAGGGCGGTGCGGCCGACGGTCCGGGCCGTGCTGGACCGGCTGGAACCCACGGCCGCGGTAGTCGTCAACAGGCTGGGTGAGGTGCTCGCCTACACCGAGGGCTACCGGCAGCTGATGGAGCCCGCGGGATTGCTGGACGATCCGGGTTCGGCGAACCTGGCCGTTTTCACCTTCGCCGACGCGCGGGCGCGGACCGTGTACCCGGACTGGGAGCACGTGGCCGACGAAGTGGTCGCCGCCCTCAAACACGGCCCGTTCCGCGCCGACCGCGATATCGCGGCCCTGGTCGACGAGTTGACCGTGGTAGCGGGCGCGGAATTCACCCGCCGCCTCGACACCGTCCCGAGCCTGCCCGCCGCCACCGGCGTCACCCGGTTCGCGCACCCCGCGGTCGGTCCGCTTCGCCTGGCCTTCGAGACGCTCGATCTGTCGGCCGACGACGATCAGCAACTGGTCGTGCACCTGCCCGCCGACGCGGCCACCGCCGCGGCGCTCGACAGTCTCAGCGGACGCAGACCCGGCGCGCTGCGCGCGGTCAACGACTGAAATGGCCTCGCGGCTCGCCCGGGTGCGCCGGTAGTCTCGCTCCCATGGGTTATTCGACGCAATCCCCTGCTGTCATCCGCTCGGCACAGACGTACCCGGCCTGAAGAGCTGCCGGACAGGCGGGGCGACTACGCTTGAACATCGTGCATCCTGATGTTTCCGCCGACCTCGCCGAACTCGACGCGACCCTGAAGACGGTCGAGTCGGTCCTCGATATCGAGGAATTACGCCGCCGAATCGACGAACTCGAACATCAGGCCGCGGATCCGGACCTGTGGAACGACCAGGACCATGCCCAGCAGGTCACCAGTGAACTCTCACACGCCCAGGGTGAACTGCGCCGCGTCGAGGAATTGCGGCAGCGGCTCGATGATCTACCGGTGCTGTACGAATTGGCCGAGGGCGAAGAGGGCGAGGCCATGACCGTCGCCCTCGCCGAGGCCGATGCCGAACGCGCCTCCCTGCACGGCGATGTCGAGGCCATGGAGGTCCGCACGCTGCTGTCCGGCGAATACGACAAGCGTGAGGCGCTGGTCAATATCCGTTCCGGCGCGGGTGGTGTGGATGCCGCCGACTGGGCCGAGAAACTGATGCGGATGTACATCCGCTGGGCGGACAGGCACAACTACTCCGTCGAGGTCTACGACACCTCCTACGCCGAAGAGGCGGGAATCAAGAGCGCGACCTTCGCGGTGAAGACGCCCTACGCCTACGGCACGCTGTCGGTCGAGATGGGCACCCATCGCCTGGTGCGCATCAGTCCGTTCGACAACCAGGGCCGCCGCCAGACCTCGTTCGCCGAGGTAGAGGTGCTTCCTGTCGTCGAGACCACCGACCATATCGAGATTCCCGAAGGCGAGATCCGGGTGGATGTGTACCGGTCCTCGGGGCCAGGTGGTCAGAGCGTCAACACCACCGACTCGGCGGTGCGACTGACCCACATCCCCACCGGCATCGTGGTCACCTGCCAGAACGAGAAATCCCAGCTACAGAACAAGATTTCGGCCATGCGCGTGCTGCAGGCCAAACTGCTCGAGCGCAAGCGGCAGGAGGAGCGCGCCGAAATGGACGCGCTCAAGACCAACGAGGGCGCGTCCTGGGGTAACCAGATGCGTTCCTACGTGCTGCACCCGTACCAGATGGTCAAGGATCTGCGCACGAACTACGAGGTGAACAATCCGACCGCGGTGCTGGACGGCGATATCGATGGTTTCATCGAGTCCGGGATTCGCTGGCGGATGCGAGAGCAGGCAAATTAGTTTGTGGCGGGCTGGAATTCGGCCTCGCCACGGAAGGTCGGCGGGGCCGCAACGGCATGACGCGCCGTGCTCGGGGCCGTACCGTTGTAGCCTGTCTGGCGTGTGTGATGCCGAAGATGAGACGTTGCGGGAGCCGATCCGGTGATCGCGCTCGGGATCTCGTCGGACACCACGGCCTGGCTGCGATCCAGCGGGCTGGAGATCGTCCTGCTGCTGCTCGGCGTGGTGCTGTTCGGTCGCTTCGCGACCTTCGTCCGCGATCGGATCACCCAGAAGATCGACTCCGGATTCCACACCAGCGACGCGCTCGTGCGTTCCGAGGCGGCCAAGCATCGGCACGCCCTGGCACAGGTGCTCACCTGGGTGGTGCTGACCATCGTCTACGTGCTGGTTGGTATGGAAGTATTGCGACGTCTGGGTTTTCAGGTCACCGGATTGGTCGCGCCCGCCGCGGTACTCGGCGCGGCGCTGGGTTTCGGCGCTCAGCGCATCGTGCAGGACATCCTGGCCGGGTTCTTCCTGATCACCGAGCGGCAGTACGGATTCGGTGACGTAGTTCGCATCGCGGTGACCGGTTCGGCCGAGATCGCCGAGGGTACGGTCGAGGATGTCACGTTGCGGATCACCACGCTGCGCAACTCGGACGGCGAAGTGATCACCGTGCCGAACGGCCAGATCGTGAAAGTGACCAATCTGTCCAAGGATTGGGCGCGCGCAGCGATCGACGTGCCGGTGGCCGCCAGCGTCGACATCACCAGGGTGAACGAGATACTGCACGAGGTCGGTACCCGGGCGTACGAGGACCCGAGATTGAAACCTCTGCTACTCGACGAACCCACCGTCATGGGTATCGACGACCTGGCGATGGACCAGATCAATATCCGAATGGTTGCCCGGACACTGCCGGGTAAACAATTCGAAGTCGGCCGAGAGTTGCGGGTGCGAGTCGCCGCGGCCCTGCGCCGGGAGGGAATCAGTGAGTCCACCTAGAACGACAGTGATCCTGAGAGAAACGGTGAAACCCCGCAAGTCGACCGCGGTGCTGATGGTCGTGTGGGTCGCGACGCTCGTGCTCTACCTATTCGTCAAGCCCGACCAGCCGCCGCCCATCGGGACGGGTGTGCTGGTGAACACATCGCCGGTGGCGACGTTTTCCGATCCTGCCGGGCAGTAGTCCGATCGACCCAGCGGATCGGGGAGCAGGTCTGGTTACACTGGCTCCCCGTGATCACCATGCGGAACGTCACCAAGTCGTACAAGACCTCGACGCGACCCGCGCTGGACAACGTCACCGTCGATGTGGACAAGGGCGAGTTCGTCTTCATCATCGGACCGTCCGGTTCAGGTAAGTCGACCTTCATGCGCCTGCTGCTCAAGGAGGAAGCGCCCACCGCCGGGGAGATCCGCGTCGCGGATTTCCGAGTCGATCGGCTGCCCGGGCGCAAGGTGCCCAAGCTGCGCCAGCGGATGGGCGTCGTCTTCCAGGACTTCCGGCTGTTGCAGCAGAAGACGGTCGAGGAGAATGTCGCGTTCGCGCTGGAGGTGATCGGCAAACGACGCCAGTTCATCGACCGCACCGTCCCCGAGGTCCTGGATATGGTCGGACTCGGCGGCAAGGGCGACCGCCTGCCGAGCGAACTCTCCGGCGGCGAGCAGCAGCGGGTCGCGATCGCCCGCGCCTTCGTCAACCGGCCGCTGGTGTTGTTGGCGGACGAACCCACCGGCAACCTCGATCCCGACACCAGCGGCGACATCATGATGTTGCTCGAGCGGATCAACCGCATCGGAACGACCGTGGTGATGGCGACCCACGACAATCACATCGTCGACGCGATGCGCAGGCGGGTGGTCGAGCTGGATCGCGGCAGGTTGGTGCGCGACGATGCGACCGGCGTCTACGGGGTGGGCCGGTAATGCGCGCGAATTTCCTGTTCAGCGAGGTTTTCACCGGTCTGCGCCGCAATCTGACGATGACCATCGCGATGATCCTGACCACCGCGGTTTCACTGGCGATGCTCGGCGGCGGTCTGCTCTCGGTGCGGATGGCCGACAAGACCGAGCAGTACTTCACCGGTCGGCTCGAGGTGCGCTTCTACCTCGACGAGGCGATCTCCGCCGAGGATCCCGACTGCGCGGTCGAACCGTGCCGATCGCTGCTCGCGGATATGAAGAAGACCCCGGGCGTGGTCAGCGTCCAATTCCTCAATCGCGCCGCGGCGCTGGAGGAGGCGAAGAAACTCTTCGAGGACCAGCCCGAGATGGTGCAGTACATCTCCGAAACGCCACTGCCCGCATCGATGCGGGTGAAGATGACCGACGGCGACGAGTACGAGCACATCTACAACACCTTCCGCAACAGGGAAGGCGTGCGCACCGTCGCCAACGATCGGGAATTCGTCGACCGGCTGCTGCGCCTGTTCGACGGTCTGCGCAACGCGGCATTCGGCCTGGCCGTGGTGATGGCGCTGGCCGCACTGTTGCTGATCGCGAACATGATGCAGATCGCGGCCTTCACCCGCCGCACCGAAGTGAGCATCATGCGCCTGGTCGGCGCCACCCGCTGGTATACCCAGTTGCCGTTCCTGATGGAGGCGGTGGTCGCGGCGCTGGCAGGTTCGCTGCTGGCGATCACCGGGCTGCTGATCGCCCGGCCACTGGTCATCGACCGGGCGTTGGGCCCGCTGTTCGACAGCAATGTCTTCCCGCGGATCACCGGGGACGATATCGCCACCGTCGCGCTGACCATCGCTCCCATCGGGCTGGTCGTGGCCGCGGTGACGGCGTACGCGACACTGCGCTACTACGTGCGCGAATAGATCGCCGAACCGCGGGCCGCCGCCCCGCTCAGGGCGGCGGTCCGCGTGATCGGTGCACCCTGATCAGTTGTGCACATGTGGAGTACTCGGCAGATCGTCCCGGTCGCGCCAACGCTGGCGGCGCGAGGCTTGCGCCGCGCTCGTAGGATGGGCCGGGTGACTCCCCCCGACACATTTGCGGATCTGGTGACCGACGAAGCCGATATCGGTTCCGATATCGGTGCGGCGCAACAGGTTCTACGTCGCGTGTTCGGGTACGACAACTTCCGCGGCGATCAGCACGAGATCGTCGAGCACGTGATCGCGGGTGGGGACGCGCTGGTCCTGATGCCGACCGGCGGCGGTAAATCGCTGTGCTACCAGGTGCCGTCGCTGGTCCGGCCCGGTGTCGGAGTGGTGGTCTCACCGCTGATCGCGCTCATGCAGGACCAGGTCGACGCGCTCAGCGCACTCGGTGTGCGGGCGGGCTTCCTCAACTCCACCCAGTTCCCGGACGAGCGCCGGATGGTGGAGGCCCAGTTCGTGGCCGGTGAACTCGACCTGCTGTATCTGGCGCCGGAACGCCTGCGCTCGGAGGCGACGGTGCGGTTGCTCGAACGCGGCAAGGTATCGCTGTTCGCCATCGATGAGGCGCATTGCGTGTCGCAGTGGGGCCACGACTTCCGTCCCGACTATCTCGCGCTGTCGGTGCTGCACGAACGCTGGCCCGATGTGCCGCGCATCGCGCTCACGGCCACCGCGACGGAGAAGACCCGCGACGAGATCATCCACCGGCTCGACCTCGGCGGCGCACGGCGCTTCGTCTCCAGTTTCGACCGGCCAAATATCCAGTACCGCATCGAACCCAAGAACCGGCCGGATCGCCAGCTGCTGGAATTCATCCGCGCCGAACACGCGGGCGACGCGGGCATCGTCTACTGCCTGTCTCGCAATTCGGTCGAGAAGACAGCGGCCTTCCTCACCGAGAACGGCGTCAGCGCGGTGCCCTATCACGCCGGTCTGGACAATCGGACCCGCGCCACCAATCAGGCGCGCTTCCTGCGTGAGGACGGCCTGGTCGTGGTCGCGACGATCGCGTTCGGTATGGGAATCGACAAACCCGACGTCCGTTTCGTCGCCCACCTCGACCTGCCGAAGTCAGTGGAGGGCTACTACCAGGAGACCGGTCGTGCCGGTCGCGACGGCCTGCCGTCCACGGCCTGGATGGTCTACGGCCTCAGTGATGTGGTGCAGCAGCGCAAGATGATCGACAGCTCCGAAGGTGATGCCGCTCACCGCAGACAACTCCAGCTGCACCTCGACGCGATGCTCGCGCTGTGCGAAACCGTGTCCTGCCGTCGCGGCCAGCTGCTCGCCTATTTCGGCCAGCCGGGCGGCACCGCCTGCGGCAATTGCGATACCTGCCTGACGCCGCCCGAATCCTGGGACGGCACCGTAGCCGCGCAGAAGATGCTCTCCACGGTTCTGCGGCTGAAGCGGGAACGGGGCCAGAGCTTCGGCGCGGGCCATATCGTCGACATCCTGCTCGGCAAATCGAATCCCAAGGTGTTGCAGCACGCCCACCACGAACTCAAGGTGTTCGGGGTCGGCACCGATCTGCGCGATATCGAATGGCGCGGGGTGGTACGGCAGTTGCTCGCCCAGGGCCTGCTCGCGGTGCACGGCGACTACGGCGTGCTCACCCTCACCGACGCGAGCGACGAGGTGCTGTTCCAGGGACGTCAGGTGCGCTTGCGGCGGGAACCGGAGCGGGTCGCGACCAAGTCCGTCCGCGCGGCGAAACAGGCGAAGGCGGTCGTCGACATGGCCCCCTCCGATGTTCCGCTGTTCGAGAAGTTGCGCGAATGGCGCGCCGCGACGGCCAAGGAACAGGGCGTGCCCGCCTACGTCGTCTTCCACGACGCCACCCTGCGTGAAATCGCCGCGCGCAAACCAGGCAGTCTGGCGGAACTCGGCACCGTCGCCGGGGTCGGTGAGAACAAACTCGCCAAATACGGCGAGGGCGTGCTCGAGACGCTGGCGGGGGCATGATTGCCCGGCGGGTGCACGCGTATCGACAGATCGTGGCATGCCGTTTCCGTGGACTCGCACCTGCCATGAGTCCCCGGGGCGGCGTCGGACCAACGGGAGGGCATGGGAATGAGTGAGGCGCAAGGTATAGGGCGGCGGGAGCTGCTCACCGGGGCTGCCGCCATGGCCGCTGGTGTCACCCTGGTCGGTCTGTCACCCGCGCAGGCGGTCCCCGTCGCGCAGGGCGTGACGAAATTCGACTTCCCGACCGGAGACAGTGTGCGCGTCCTGGTCACCGGGGACGCCGGTACCGGAACCCGCACCCAGTGGGCGGTCGCCGACGCGGCACGCGAATACCACCGGCGCACACCGTTTTCGCTGGCGATCGGTCTCGGTGACAATATCTACGAGAGCGGCCCGACCGGCGCGACCGACCCGCAATTCGCCGACAAGTTCGAGAACCCCAACGCCGGACTGGATTTCCCCTGGGCGATGGTGCTCGGCAATCACGACACCAGTTCGGTCCTGCCCGGCGACGGCGGTTGGCTGCTGCGCGGCAACCACGAGGTGGAGTATCACGCGAATTCGGCCCGCTGGTGGATGCCGAGCCGGTACTACTCGGTGCGGCTGCCCGAGCAGAACCCGGTGGTCGAATTCTTCGTCCTCGACGTCAACCCGCTGGCCGCCTACGTGCCGCCGCTGCTTTCGCCGTATTGGACAGTCGACGGCGACTACATGAACGCGCAGCGCGCGTGGCTTGATCGTGCCCTCGCGCAATCGCCTGCCACCTGGAAGATCGCCTGCACCCACCAGCCCTACCTCAGCAACGGCCCGCACGGCGACGCGGGCCACTACGAGGGGCTCGCCGTGGAACCCCTCAACGGCGTGCACGCGAAACGTTTCTTCGAGGAATTCGTCGTCGGCCGTTGCCATTTCATCCTGTCCGGACACGACCACTCACTCCAGGTGCTCGAACCCACCCCCGAATCGAAGGGCACACGCCAGATCATCAGCGGGGCGGCGGCGAAAACATCGGGCAGCGAACCGAAGACCACCGCGCATCCGGCCCTGTTCGAGAATCACGATCAACTCGGCTTCATGGTGCTCGATCTCACCGCGGACGCGGTCGAATTACGTGTCGTCACCGTCGATCTCGCATCCGGTGCGAGTGCCGAAGCGTTCCATCGCCGTCTCGGTTAGCGTCTCATCGATGGCGCGGCAACGTCACTGAATCACAACGTCATTGGAAACTCGGCCGTCAAACCGGGCGAGATGATGCCCGCTGGCGCTACGGTGCATCCATGGGATCCGGTGACGACTCCTCCGATGACTCCGGGGTACCGGACGGCCCCGCGCCCGGCGAGACTCCCGAAGGACCGCCGGGAAGGCGTGCCCTCGACCCCTCGGTCGAGTCCGTCTGGCTCGGCCGCGCCCGCCCGCAGCCCCTCGGCCGCCCCCGGCTGTCGACGCTGTTGCTGGTCGTCGCCTTCAGCGCGTTGCTGGTGCTGTATCTCACACTTCGCTGAGTCATCGGCACGAGGTGGCGGCGACCATCGGCCGGAGGTGGCGACAACCGCGGGAGGGCGCGACGACCTCGCAATAATCCGATTGTCGCGTCACTTAGAGTTGACCATTATGAAGGAGAAGGGGCGCAAGGTCATCGCGACCAACCGCCGGGCGCGACACAACTACACGATTCTCGATACCTACGAGGCCGGGATCGCGCTGGTCGGCACCGAGGTGAAGAGCCTGCGTGAGGGCAAGGCATCGCTGGTCGATGCCTTCGCGACGGTGGACCACGGCGAGGTGTGGCTGCGTGGTCTGCACATCCCGGAGTTCAGCCACGGCACCTGGACCAACCATTCGCCGCGCCGGGTCCGCAAACTGCTGCTGCACAAACGTGAGATCGAGCGGCTGGTCGGCAAGTCCCGCGAGGGCAACCAGACCTTGGTGCCGCTGTCGATGTACTTCTCCGACGGCAAGGTGAAGGTAGAACTGGCCCTCGCCAAAGGTAAGCAGGACTACGACAAGCGACAGGATCTGGCGAGGCGTACCGCTGAGCGGGAGGTCACCCGAGAGGTCGGACGGCGCATCAAAGGTATGCGGTGAGGTGCACGTTTCGTTCGTGACGCCCCGTACACGTCCGAGAAGTGAACCCGATCGGTCTCATGAATTCGCCAGGGTCGGCGACGCGTGGCGAATAATGGGAATGACCGGGGCGGGCGCAGTGTTAACATGACTAGCCCGCACGGTGCGGGCACGTACGGGGCTGAACGGTTTCGACTGCGTACGTTGATTCAGGGGAAGCGTGTCGGTGCAGGCAAGAGACCACCGTAAGCGTCGCTGCAACCAATTAAGCGCCGATTCCAATCAGCGCGAGTACGCCCTCGCTGCCTAAGTAGCAGGTCGTCTCTGTCAGTCCGGGCTCGTCCCTCGGTCCGGGTACTGGCATCAGCTAGAGGGAATTACCGTCAGGCTCGGTCGCGGAGCCGGACGGGACATCCAACAGCGACTGGGATCGTCATCCGAGCTTGTTCGTGAGACCCGGAGATCCGAGTAGAGGCTCAGCGAACTGCACACGGAGAAGCCCTGAAGACGCGGCGGAGGACCCGGGTTCGATTCCCGGCAGCTCCACCTAACGGGAACCCGCAGGTCAATGACCTGCGGGTTTTCTATTTCCGATGACTGGATCGAGTCGCAGGGTGAACGGTGCAAGATTGAGGAAGCACCGGACGAACTGACCGAGCGTGGACCGGAACTGGGAAGACCATTGGTCGATTGGATCCAGTCCAGCAAAGCGCTGCACAACCTCAAAGAACTTCGTCCTCGACCCCCGGCGGGTTCCGAGATCAGGATGCTGTTCGTCTTCGACCCAACGTGGGAGGCGGTCGTCTTGGTCGCTGGGGACAAGTCCGGCCAGTGGAATCGTTGGTACCGAGATGCGATCTCCCTCGCCGAACAGCGTTATAAGGACTACCGAGCAACGAAGGAAGAGTCATGAAGAGTGCGCCTTGGGAAGAGGCCAAGCGTCGAGCTCGCGAGATCGACCCGACATGGGATTCCCCTGAGCGCATCGCAGCGCGAGATGAGAGTCGCGAGCAGATGCGCGCGGAGCAGCGCGGACACCAGCTCGCCGACCTGCGCAAGCAGTGTGGGGCGACGCAGGCCCAGGTCGCTGAGCTGATGGGGGTTCGCAGGCCAGGGCGTCGCAGATCGAGCACGGCAAGATTACGTCCATGGATTTGGTTCGTGACTACATCGTCGCGCTCGGAGGAACCTGGGATGTTGTTACTCACGTTGGTGATTGGAGCGTCAAAGTCGCTTAGCTCAGCGGACGCGTTGCGTGACGTCGAGTCAGAAACCCGGAAGGCAGTTCGTCGCAGGTATTCGCATCGGGAGATCGGTCGAATCGACAGGCGGGTCGAAGGATACTCCACCCCTCGGGCAATCGTCATGACTCGCATGATGGAGCAATTGACGAGGAGCGAGGTTCCGGTAAACCCATTGACCGGCACGATTTTCGAGTCGGATGGGTAGCGCTGCCATGGCCATCGCTGAGCGAAGACCACCCACATTGTCGACCTGCTCGGGACTCGGTTGTTGCCGCTCAGGCTGCGTCGGTAATGAATCGTGCAATTTACACGGGTGTCGTCGGCGTCGAGATCGATGTCGAGCGCGTTGGCGAGTAAGGGGAGGGAGCACGGTGTCGGAGCCTGCGATGCGCGAGATTTCGGCTCGGTTTGGGCCAACGCGTTCAGCGAGTTCGGTTTGAATGAGTCCGAGTTCGCGGTCCGTTTCCCCTCGATCTGCTGCCGCAGATCAGCGAGGTATTCCGGCAGTCCGGTCCAGTTCGAGTAAGTTCTGGCGGTACCGCCGAGAAGGTCCCAGCCTCTTTCGTGTCGCTTCCCGGCTGACACACTCGTGAAACCGCGCCGATGCTGTTGATCTGCAGTATCTTTCACCTACAGAGAATCCGCGACAGCGGTTCGATCGGTCCGAACGTGCGGACGCGTTCGGTGCGGTTTCGATGATCGGCAGGTGGGGGCGATGCCATGGTTGGCTCGGCGTGGCCGTCTGGCACATTGATGGCTCGGTTGACCCTGGAATCCGGCCGTGAACTGCTGGGGCTGACACGTCCACAGCGGGTGCCCGCGGGCACGGTCTTGATCAGTCAGGGTGATGAGCGGCAGCATGTGCTGCTCTTGCGCTCGGATGACCCGGAACGATCGGCTTGTGTGAAGATCACCGCCGACTCTCGTAGTGGCAAGCGGGGGCTGCTCGGTATCAGAGTCAGCGGCGATGTTGTCGGTGAACTCGCGGCATTGCGCGGTGCGCCGCGTATGGCAACGGTGACCACCTGCACCGACACGGTGGTACACACCATCGCGCCCCGCGATTTCCTCGAGTTCCTCAACAGTCGTACCGACGCATGGGAGGCGCTGTGCCGAATGATCGCGGACCGACTGGAATGGGCGAACCGTCGCCGCCTAGACTTCGCCGGATATGAGGTGTCGGTTCGGCTGGCCCGTGTGCTGCTCGATCTAGCCGAACGGCACGGCGGTGCGGTCGCGGGGGGATACGAACTCGGTGTTCGGCTTTCGCAGACGGAACTCGGCGCGCTCATCGGGGCACGTGAGGATACCGTCAGCTCCGCTATGCGGCAGTTGCGCGCGGACGGGCTGGTCGTCACCGCGTATCGCACCGTCACCATCACCGACTTCGAAGCGTTGCGCGTTTTCGCCGACGATTACTGAGGTTTTCGGGAGAGTCCGTATTAATACGTGGTTTCGGTACGCGAAGAGTGTCACGCTCGACCTGGTCACGCGAGTGTCGCTGGGCGAATCACCCTCGGCGCATTGGTCGACGAAAGGACAGCGATCATGGCCAGGAATGCGGAATTCAGTCGGCGGCTGTTGTTGTCGGTAGACGCGGTCGGCTACGGGCGTGGTGACGATCAGCGCCACCGCGCAATTCAGACAGGGCTGCTCGCCGTCATGGAACGTGCAGCCGTCGCTGCGGGTCTGGATCGGTCCGTTTGGGTGAAGCAGCAAGCAGGAGATGGGGAACTGGCGATCCTGCCTGCCGATCAGTCCGAGCCGGTGATTGTCGATGATTTCGTTCGCGAGCTGACCACAGCACTTACCCAACACAATGAAGATCTGCGGGATGAGGTCCGGCTACGATTGCGGTTGGCTGTGCATTTCGGTGCGGCTGCCCCCGCCGCCAACGGATTCGCGGGGAAGGGTGTCATCGTTGTTTCCCGGCTGGTCGACTGTGCGCAGATCAAGAGCGCGCTCCAGGCTTTGCCGACAGCCGACTTGGCGGTGATTCTCTCCGCGCAGGTGTACAGCGATGTAGTTGTTCCCCGATACACCTCACACACGGCTACGTCGTTTCGCGAGGTGCTGGTTCGGAACAAGGAATTCACCGAAGCGGCATACCTGCTCGTACCTGGGCATGACATCCTGGCGGTCGAACTCGAGGCGACAGGGGGCGATGACCGCTCGAGCGCTGACGAGTCTCGGGCGCGAACCGGACAGTCAGGGACTGAACCCTCTACCGCCGGTGCGCAACCAACGTCGTCGACGGTTATCAACGGCAATGTGAACATGTCGCACGGTGTGATAGGCATGGTGTGGAATCAGTAATGACGGAGTCCGAGCACAGCGCTTCGGCGGACGCTCCCGGCTCAGCCCAGGGTGACAGCGAGCTGGCGGATTCCGAGAACCCGCAGCCCAGTGTGAACGGTGCGAATGGGGCGGGGCCTGCCGAGCGTTCATCCGTACCCGCTCCTCCCGATTCGCCACCGCCTGAGGACGCGCGGGACAGCGCTGCCGATAGGCCGCCCGAGCACGATTCAGATCGAAGTTCCGGAAAACGAACGGTTTACTTCAACCAGTATTTCAATGGCACGGTTCAAGCATCCGGTTCTCGGTTCGGCATATCCGAAGCCTCGCGGACACCCGGACCACTGACCGGAAAGCTCAACGATTCCGATATCGAAGATCTCGCGGTCGGGTACATTCGCCCCGAGGCGTTCGCGGTAGCTTTCGATGTCTTGCGGCGGGTTCATGCCATTGTGCTCGAGGGACCTTCGGGTACTGGCAGGCGAGCGGGCGCGACGATGTTGTTGCGTGAACTGACAACCGGTCCCGTGATTTCTCTGCCACCCACGATGTCGGTGAAACAACTCGCCACCTACGACTACGAGGCGGGGCGAGGGTATCTGGTCACCGACAGTGAGTACGCCGCAAGCCGGATCGACTCCGAGCACGAATGGCATGCGGTTCGTGATCAGGTCTGTGATATCGGTGCCTGGTTGGTGGTGACCGGTCCGGTAACGAGCGGACGAGACGCGGAATTCGTTCCCAGGGTGGCGTGGCACCGGCCGGAGGTCCGAGCTGTTCTCAGGTCCTGGTTGTCCCTGAGCGACGTCACCGATGAGGATCTGGAAGCGAAAATCATCGAGATCGAGTCACACGTGCCGGCCGAGTTCGCATTCTCGGATCTACGGCAGATCGTGACATTGATCGCAAGTGGAGCTGCGACAGCGGCGGCGATCCAGGTGTTCGAGGAAGGCGCCCGTCAGCGAGTGGCGGAATGGTTCGACGCGTCCGGCCAGCGCTCGCGACGAAATCTATTGGCTGTCACTGTTGCCGCCTTTCTCTCTCCTTGTGGTCAGCGGACCTTCGAGTCATGCCTGATCGACTTGGAGCAACGCTTTGAGAGTGCCGAAGACGCAGCCGCGAATGGTGAGATCCCGGCACCTCCCGAGCGTGTCGACTCCGTCCCTGAGCTTCGAATCGCCATGGTCGATGACAACAGCCTGCTGCACCTGATCTCGGTCGAGTCGGATATCACTCCGAAGTCCTATGTCGCATTACGTGAGAATCTGTACCGCGAGCATGTGATCGACGAGTTGTGGCGAAGAATGGATGTCGCCTTCTGGAACGCTGTGCGTGATTGGTTGTGCGAGATCCTTTCGCGCTCCTCGGAGGACGACGGAGCCCTGCATGAGCGAACCATTGCGCAGGGCTTACTGGTACTTGCGAACATCTCCTTCGATGAGGTTGCCGACGCATACTTGGAGCCCTGGTCACGCGGTGAGCATGGGTTGGCATGTCGGGATATGGCTATCTTCCTGCTCTGGGATATGTGTGCGGGCAAGGTGTTGGCTCCGGCCGCGTTGCAGATCGCTGTGCGTTGGGCTGAATCAGGCTCCGCACTTCAAAAGTGGACCGCTGCCTTTGCGTTGAGCGGCGTGCTCGGAGTCAGCTTTCCAGAGGAAGCCACTCGCCAACTGTGGCGCTTGATCATTCGAAGCAGCGCCACAGACGCGGTGGAACGATGCGCGGTGTTGGCCGAGCTTTTCGCGCGGTTGGCGACGTGGTCTCCGCAGGCGGATACCGTTCTGAGTTTTCTCGAGGGTAAGCACAGCGACGCGAGGCTGGGGCCGACGGGTAGGTTGTTGGTGGAAGCGGCGATTGCCGAGATACTCGCGATCCAGGATGGCGCTACAGGATTGTCCGCCGTCTTCAGCTATCTCGACACTTCTCCCGATCACCAGGAACTGCTTGCTCGATTGTGGGCCATCGCTCTGCGCGGCTGTAATTTTCGTCGAAACGCGCTCGATGCGCTGATCGATGGTTTGCGTGATCTGACGGAGATCACTTCGGAACCGGAGCGGACTGCCCGTGCCCTCGCTGCCGCACTTGGTCGAATGATGCCATCTCGGGAGTACCGATTGCTTGCGCACAATCTGTCGGCTCGGCATCGGCAACGGGTTGCGATGACCGCGAAGCGCCGGTTCGTCCGGCGAATCACCGTGTCCGCCAAAACGACGCAACGCGATGCGCTTGTGGACCAATTGGTGCGAATCCTACTGGCGCATCTGGTGTCCGACCCCATGGAACGAAAGCAACGAGATGCGATATCCGATTCAAGAGCAGCGGTACCTCGACGCGGTTCCTCGACGGCCATTTCGCCGAAGAGTTCGCGAACCGAAGGAGCTTCCGAGAGCACACGCACACGAGGTGTTGGTATTTCGGGTGAACGGTGAATTCTATGTCGATAACGGGGGCTTGAGGCCAACGCACAGTCAGGTGGTGGAGGCATCGCACGTCAGTGTTGTAGATGTCAGCCTGCGCGCTCCGGTCATCGTAGAGATAGTTATACCCGCAGCTGGTGCTACGACGTTCACCGTCCAAGTGACGTTCGAGTGCACCGTCACCGACCCGGTACTGGTTGTGCGACACGGCCGAGCAGACGCCCGTTCATTCCTGGAGGGCTACCTCCGTGCCAACCATCAAATTTTCGAACTTGCCCAGGGCAACAATATCGACGAATTCGATATTGTGCGCAGGAAACTGAACGCATGGCTTCTCAGCGAGTCGACGCAGAACCCACCTGTCGAACCGGGTATGGAGATCAGGATGTCGAGCATCGAATTACTGATGCCCGCCGAGTTGGCGCAATTCGAGCGGCTGCGTCGGGAACTCTGGCAATCGACCGTCCTGGAGGCGGAACGAGCCGGCCTGACCCACTCGTTGACAAGCAAACTCGAGGACCACGATCACGAGATACGAGAGGTGCGCCAACAGCATGATCAGGAACTGTCTGCCGCGCAGCGGCACTTTCAGTTCGAAGAACTCGACAAGCACCTTCAGAAGATGGGCGCAGGACCGCAGTTCGCTTTGTATCTCGCCCTTGTCCGTGGCGAACTCACAACAGCCGAGATCGCGAGCCGTTTACGAAGTGAGGCGGATCGCGAAGAAAAACGTCGTCGGGAAGTGGCGAAACACACTGTGACCGAATACGCCGCGGTGCTGAAGGAATGGTTCAGTCGAGGTGGGGCCGACTACGTGAATGTCGATCCGGAGAAGCTCGACGGCTTGCTCAACAGTCTGATCGATGACACGACAGCGGCTATTCACACGCTGCGACTGGATGAACGATTCGATGGAATCCAGGCGGCCGAGCTGGATCACGACGACAACGACGCGGACCGGATTCGATGAAGGAAAGGTGTTTCCGATGCGAGTAATAGCGTCTGATCGGTGGCGTTCCGCATGGAGGTGGAACAACGCAAGTCGCAATGGTATCGAAAATTCTTGGAAGACACTGGATTTGGTGCTCTCACTGATCAAGCACGCCGAGACCAAAGCGATAGCTACACTCGCGGCATCGGGCGTGGTCGGCCAGATACTCTTCGCTCTGGTCCAGCCAGGGTCGAAGAAAGCCCCGATCGCAGTACTCGTTTCCGCCGGTGTGTGTGCCCTGTTCGTCACCGGATCGGGTCTGTGCGCGATGTGTGTACTGTGGCCTCGATTGAAATCCGGCGACTCGGCATCGAATCTGCTCTACTTCGGCGATTTCATGGGAGACCGCAGTCTCACACGTCAACGATACGTCCAAGCCATGGTCGAGTTGAGTCGGCGGCCGGATGACATCGCGGAACAGTTGGCGGCGCAGGTTTGGGCGAACGCAGATGTCGCGCGGCGAAAATTTCGGTTCGCGGACAGCGCTGTGAGCTGCCTGCTCGTCGCAATGGTGGTGCTGGCTGTCACTGCGTTCGTATCCGCGGCTTTGGCGCGGCCGTAGGCCGTGCTGTTGTGTTGATCCACCTGGTCCGGAGAATTGCGGACTATGAAGTCGTCGCCGAGTCGTTCGGCCAGGTGGCGGAAGTCGTCCGAGCAAACCGTGGAGGCGGCGTTGACCTCGATGCCTCCTACCTCACCGCGCCGGTTTTCGAGAACCGCGTCGACTTCCACTCGGTCCTTGGTGCGGTAGTGGAACAAGCTGACGCCCTCGGATGCCCAGTTGAGCTGACGAGCGAGTTCCATCAGCACGAACCCTTGTTGGCCCTGCCCAGTGCATCGGACCCGTTGGAGCGTGAATCTGGGGGTGCGGCCATCCGACGACGATGGTAATCCCGCGATAACACCCGCCCGCGAGAATCGATCCGCTGATTCCGATGCGCGAGGCCGATCTCCTGCTTACGCTCACGGTTCTTGTTCTTCGATCGCTGGGAGTTACCTCGGATGACGACGCCACCGTCCGCCGCGTTCAGCCGCCCCGCCCAGGGGTCACCCGTTGACACCGACGGTCCACGGGTGCCGATGTATACGGCGGAATTCGCGGCCGATCCGCATCGCGTCTATCGCGAGATGCGATCGCGCTACGGATCTCTGGTGCCGGTGGAGTTGTCGCCGGGGATTCCCGCGACCTTGGTGGTCGGCTACTACACCGCGCTGCGGATCCGCAATGATCCCGACCACTTCCCGGCCGATCCGCGCACCTGGCAACGGGATATCCCCGCTGATTGCCCGGTATTGCCGATGATGAAGTGGCGTCCGAACCCGCTGCGAAGTGCGGGGGACGAGCATGTCAAGTATCGGCAGATCAATACGGCGGGGCTCGATCCGGTCGATCAGTACGGCCTGCAGAATACGGTGGCGAAAATCGCTGTTCCACTGATCAATTCGTTCTGCGCGGCGGGGTCGGCGGATCTGGTGCGTCAGTACGCGTTTCCGCTCGCGTTCGCGGTGTTGAATGCGCTGCTCGGTTCGCCGGCGGTGATCGCCGAGCGGGCCGCGAAGGGGATGGCGGCGATTTTCGAGGGGATCGACGCCGAGCGGGGCAATCAGGGACTCATCGCCGCGCTGACGGAATTGGCGCGGCTCAAAAGGGCTGAACCCGGTGACGACGTCACCTCGCGGATGATCCAGCACCCCGCCGGGCTCAGCGATATGGAGATAGTGCATCAGCTGAGCACGCTGTACGGTGCGGGGATCGAGCCGCAACAGAATTTGATCGTGAACGCGCTGCTGTTGATTCTGACCGACGAACGGTTCGGCGACAGTGTGCTCGGCGGCAGTCTGTCCACTCGTGAGGCCATCGATGAAGTGTTGTTCAACGATCCGCCGATGGCGAACTTCTGCATCAGCTTCCCGCGCCAGCCGATCCTGATCGATGACGTATGGCTGCCGGCGAACCAACCTGTGGTGATCAGCATCGCCGCCTGCAACAACGATCCTGAGATCGCGGCGGATCAGTACGCGGGCAACCGATCTCATCTCGCGTGGGGTGCGGGTCCGCATGCCTGTCCCGCCAGTTCGATGGCCTACCTGATCGCGCAGGAGGCCATCGATCAGTTGCTCGACGCCCTGCCCGAAATTCGGCTCGCGGTGTCGCCGAGCGAATTGACGTGGCGGCCGGGACCTTTCCATCGGGCATTGACAGCGCTGCCGGTCGCCTTCCCCGAATCGGCGTTGCTGCCGGAGCCGTAGGGCAGGGGCGGTGCGTCGGCGGGCTCAGGCGGCGGCCTCAGGCGGCGGGCTCGGGGTGCAGGATCAGGACGGTGATCTCGCTGGGAGCGAAGACACGTAACTGCGGTCCCCAGAATCCGGTGCCCCTGCTGGTGTAGAGCTGAGTGCGGTCGGAGTGGCGACTGAGGCCCGCCACCACCGGCTGATCGAGCCGGACCAGGTAGTGGAAGGGCCAGATCTGGCCGCCGTGGGTGTGCCCGGAGATCTGGAGTGCGATACCCGCGGCGGCGGTGTCGGCGATCTGTTTGGGCTGATGGGCGAGCAGCACGACGGGGTGTGCGGGGTTCGCGCCCGCGAGCGCGGAATCCAGGTCGGGGCCGTGACCGGGGAGTGCGGAGCCGGTCGGATCATCGATACCCGCCATCACGAAGCTGTCGCCGCCCCTGGTGATGATTTCGTGCTGGTTGTGCAGCGGTTGCCAGCCGATCGAGGTCATATGGTCGATCCAGCCCTGGGCGTCACCGAAATATTCGTGGTTGCCGGTGATGTAGAAGCGCCCGAGCGGCGCCTCGACCTTGCCGAGCGGGTCGACCTGCCGGTGTCGTCTCGCCACCGATCCGTCGGCGAGATCGCCCGCGTGGCAGGCGATATCGGGCTGCTGCGCGTTGACGAGTTCGACGACTCGCTCCGACCAGCCCAACCGGTCGAGCGCCGCGTAATGGGTATCGGTGACGACGACGAGGCGCAGCCCGTCCAGACCCGGTCCGAGTCCGGGGATGTCGACGTCGACCGTGCGCACCCGGGGCACCCGCCTGGCTTCGACGATGCCGTAGGCGACCAGCACCACCGAGATCGCGAAGACACCGCCCGCGACGATCCGGGCGTGATCATCGATTCCGGCGAGTGTGAGCACCCACCCGGCAACGGTGCCGATCACCGACCAGCTGAACACCACCCACATGATGCCGAGCAATGTGTCGCCCACGATCGACGCGATATCCGATTGCCGTGTGCCATGCCCGGACAACATCGCCGCGGGCAGGGTGAGGTAGCCGAGCAGGAAGACCGCGCTACCGAGCCAGAACAGGGTGCTCGCGCCACTGGTGGGCGCGGCGACCAGCGTCCACCACGGCAGGGCGAACAGCAGGGCGGGGATCGCCAGGAACATGATCAGGCGGGGTACATATTTCAAGAGGGTTCCTCGGTGAGCGCGGGTGCGCGCGGTCCCTCCGCCCGGCGCTCTGGCGATATCGACGATACCGGCATCGCGCGCCGCACTGCGGTGTCCAAAACCCGCGTGCGTTCCCCTCGACGGTGTTCTACCGTGCCGGGAATGGTGCAAGCTGTTCGGTCGAGCGATCGGCGGGCTGTGGCCGCCGCCGGTGTCACGGTGGTGCTGTGGGCTTCGGCATTCGTTTTCATCCGGTCCGCCGGTGCGGATTTCTCGCCGGGGGCGCTGGCCCTGGGCAGGTTGCTGACAGCCTCGGTCGCGCTGGTGGTCATTCTGGTCGCGACGCGGGAGGGGCTGCCCGCCCGTGGCGCGTGGCGGGGCATCCTGATTTCCGGGGTGCTGTGGTTCGGGGTGTATATGGTCGCCCTGAACTGGGGTGAACGCTATGTCGACGCGGGGACCGCGGCGATGGTCATCAATATCGGGCCGGTGCTCATCGCCCTGCTGAGCGGTCTGGTGCTGGGGGAGGGATTTCCCCGGAGATTGATGGCGGGGATCGCGGTGTCGTTCACCGGGGCGATCGTCGTCGGGTTGTCGAATTCGGGCGGTGGCGGCAGCGCGATACTCGGTGTTCTACTGTGCCTGACCGCGGCGGCCACCTGGGCGATCTCGGTCGTCGCGCAGAAACCCGCGCTCGCACACGCCTCGGCGCTCCAGATGACCACCGGCGGTTGCGTCATCGGTGCCGTCGCCTGTCTGCCCTTCGCGGGGCAACTCGTCCACGAGGCCGCCCGAGCGCCGCTGTCCGCCACCGCGAGCCTGCTGTATCTGGGTGTCTTCCCGACCGCCGTGGCATTCACCACCTGGGCTTACGCGTTGGCGCGTACTACCGCGGGGAATATGGGCGTGACGACCTACCTGGTGCCCGCGCTCGTCGTCCTGATGGCCTGGATCGCACTCGGTGAGGTCCCCGCGCCCCTCGCGGTCGTCGGCGGCCTGCTCTGCCTGTCGGGGGTCGCGATCACCAGATCGGGTCAGGAGGAGAACAGGGCCGCCACCGCGGCCTCCGACGTCCCTGTCACCGACACGGCTCCTACCGACGGTGCGGCTACGGCACTGCCGCGACCGAACCCGGGTGCCGGAGCAGGCCCCTCGTGACGGGCCTTTCTCGTGGCTACATCGGCCGATAGGGCCCGGGACGGGGACGGGGCATCGGTTCGTCGTGGAACCCGCGCTCGGGCGGTCTGCGCGCGCCGCTCAGGTCGGGCGGTGGCTGACGCGGTATCGGTTCGCTGTTGTAGCGTCGGGGGGAACGATCCTGCGGCGGAACGGAATTCGGTATCGGTTCGCTGTCGAGTCTTTCGCGGGGTCGGCGTGCCGGGGTGGCGCGGACCGGGGCAGGTTTCGCGGCGGAGCCGAAATCGTAGGCGCTTTCGGCATGTTCGGATTCATCGATACCGTCGAACTCGTCGTGTTTGTTGATGCGGAAGCCGACGGTCTTGTCGATGAGCCAGGCGATGACGAGAGCGCAGAGGAAGGAATAGGCGAAAACCGCGCCCGCCGCGATGGCTTGGCGGGACAGCTGCGTCGATCCGCCGCCGTGGAGCAGTCCGTTGTGACCCGCGGGGTTCACCGCGTCATCGGCGAATACGCCGACCAGCAGCGTCCCGGTCAATCCGCCGAACAGGTGCACGCCGACCACATCGAGTGAATCGTCGTACCGGAAGGTGAATTTCAGCGCGACCGCCAGCGCGCAGACGATTCCGGCCACCACTCCGATGGCGAGCGCCGCGATCGAGTCGACGTATCCGCAGGCGGGGGTGATCGCCACCAGACCCGCGATGGCGCCCGAGGCCGCGCCGAGGGTGGTGGGTTTCCCGTCGCGCACCTGCTCGACGATGATCCAGGCCAGCGAGCCCGCACCGGTGGCGATGGTGGTGTTGGTGAAGGCGAGAGCGGCGAGATCGTTGGCACCGAGGGCCGATCCGGCGTTGAAGCCGTACCAGCCGAACCACAGCAGGGCCGCGCCGAGGAGGGTGAACGGCACATTGTGGGGGCGCGGTGTGCTCGCGGGCCAGCCGCGTCGCCTGCCGATCACCACGGCCACCGCGAGTCCGGCCGCACCGGCGTTGATGTGGACCGCGGTGCCGCCCGCGAAATCCAGCGCGCCCAGATCATTGGTGATCCACCCGCCGATGGTGTCGGAAATACCGGACGCGTCGGTGTCGGTGAAACCACTGAAACTGAAAACCCAGTGTGCGACAGGGAAATACACCACGGTGCACCACCCGATCACGAACAGTATCCAGGCCCAGAATTTGGCTCGCTCGGCGATGGAGCCGGAGATCAGCGCGGTGGTGATGACCGCGAACATGAGCTGGAACATCACGAACGCCATGGTCGGGATCTGATGACCCGCCGGTCCGGACAGCGTTCCCTGGGTGTCACGGAGCAGGGCGTGCGACAGATCGCCGATCAGCCCGCTGTAGGCGTCGTCGCCGAATGCCTCGCTGTAGCCGTACAACAGCCACAGTGTGCTGACCACGCCGATGGTGCAGAAGTTCATCATCAGCATGTTGAGCACGCTCTTGGCGCCGACCATGCCGCCGTAGAAGAACGCCAGACCCGGCGTCATCACCATGACCAACGCGGTGCTCGCCAGCATCCACGCGGTATCTCCCGAATTCACACTCGTACCTCTTGTCCAACGGGTTCGCGTGAAGCATCGGGAGGTCCTGTTTCTGCACAACAGCTCACATGTTTCGGCTCGATGAAGTTTCGCCATGCGGTTGCCGTCGGCCCCGGCCGGAAGTTCGATCGGCACGACGGAGCAGCTCAGACCAGAGCGAGTACCCGGCACGGTCCGCCGGTGCCGCCCTCGTGCTTGGGCGCGCCGACGACCACGGTCGCGCCCGAGGGCGGCACGGACGCGAGACCCGCGAGCATCTCGACGCCATAGCGGCCGGCGCCGAGGATCGCGGTGTGCGCGCCGTAGTCCCGACTGGTCGCCGAATCCAGACTCAGGGTGTCGACTCCGACGCCGACGACGCCGCATTCGGTCACCAGATATTCGGCCGCCTCGGGGGCGAAGGCCGGGGCGTGCGGGGTGCCTGCCGCGTCGAGGTTGAGGAAGGCGGCCGGATCGGCGAGCCGGCGCTCCCAGCCGGAGTACATAGCGACGAAGGCCCGCTCGGGAATGGTCCCGTGCTGGGACTGCCAGCTGTCGATATCGGCGCGGGTCACGGTGGCGTCGGGGTCGGCGGCCTTGGCGCTGATATCGATGACGACCAGCGGGGCGACCAGATCCTCGACCGCCAGCCGGTCGGTGGTGGCGCCGCCGGGCACTCGGTGCACCGGTGCGTCCAGGTGGGTGCCGGTGTGTTCCCACAGCGCCAGCGCGTGCTGGGCGAACCCGCCGATGTCGTGGCGGGCGACCGGGATCATCGTCGCGGGCGGATTTCCCGGCCACACCGGGAGCCGAGGGGTCAGTGTGTGGGTGAGGTCGACGACCCGCGCGGGCCGCACCGCCCGCGCGAGCGGGGCCGACACGGTGGCGGCGGCCAGGCCGATGGCGCCGAGTAGCGCTCGGCGACTGGTCCGCACGGCGTTGTCATGGGCGGATTGCACGATTGCCGGGGCGCACACCGATCGAAAGTACCGGGTCGTGCTGTTCGTTCCGCGTCGGTGTATCGCGGCAGCGCGACCGTGCGATGTCTGCCCAGGCCAGGGCGAACGGATAGCAATCGGGTGCGGTGAGGGCGGGAGTCGACACCCGTCGATCGCGGACGGGGCCCCCGGTATAGTCGCCGCGGATGAGTAGTTCCGCCGCCGCTGATATGTCGAAGTCATCGAACCGCCGTTTCGGGCGCGTGAAGTGGCTTCTCCCGGTGCTACTCGTAGCCTTCGCGACCCTGTGTCTCACACAGCCGATCTGGCCGTGCAAGGAGATCACCGGGGGTTTCATCGACCTGCAGGTCTACCGCCTCGGCGTGGAAACCCTTCGCCACGGCGGCGATATGTACGGGCAGTTGCCGCAGACCACCCTCGGGATCGGGCTGCCGTTCATCTACCCGCCTTTCGCCGCACTCGTCCTCGGACCCTTCGCGCTGCTGCCGTGGGACGCGGCGGCGTTCGCCTTCTTCGTGACCTCCACCGCCGCGCTGGCGTTGACGTTGTACCTGGTGGCGCGGTGCGTGTGGCAGGGAGAGAGCGCCAGGCGGCTCGCGTTGTTCGCCACGGCATGTGCCGCGCCGTTGGCCATGCTGCTCGAACCGACTCGTGCCACCCTTGATTTCGGACAGGTCAATCTGCTGCTGATGGCTCTCGTCGTCGCCGACTGCCTGACCGAGAAGCCCAAGTGGCGGCGCGGGATGCTGATCGGCGTCGCCGCCGCGGTCAAACTGACCCCCGCCGCGTTCGTCCTCTACTTCCTGGTGCGCAAGGATTACAAATCCGCGATCACCGCCGCGGTCACCGGAGCCGCGGCCACCGCGCTCGGTTTCGCGGTGCTGCCCGACGCCTCGGTGAAGTACTGGTTCGGCGGGCTCGGCAATGTCGACGGGTTGAGCGGTTCGGCTTTCCACACCAACCAGTCCATCCAGGCGGTGCTGGCCAGGCTGCGGGTCCCCGAACCCGCTTTCACCGTGACGTGGCTGGTCCTGGGCGCAGCGCTGCTGGTCCTCGTGGTCGCGGCGATGCGTCGCGCCGCCGATCTGCCCGCGCTCGCACTCGCCGTCAACGCGGTGTTCACGCTGCTGGTCTCCCCGATCTCGTGGTCGCATCACTGGGTCTGGATCGCGCCCGCGCTGTTCGCCATGATCGGTTATGCCACGAGGCTGCCGCTGCGCGGGGCCGCTGGATGGTATGCGGTCGCCGCCGTCACCGCGGCGGTTTTCGTCTACGGACCGCAGAACTGGCTACCGAACGGCGAACAGCGCGAATCGTTGTGGACGCCGTGGCAGCATTTCATCGGTAACACCTATGTGTGGTTGAGCGTGCTGCTCGTGGTGCTGTTCCTCGTCACGACCCGGCGCGCGTCCGCGGCCCCTGTCGCGTCCGCCGAGTCCGCCGCGCCGTCGGTGCAGCCGACGGAACCGAGTTCGACACCGGTGGACAGTCCGCGACCCGTGCGCGGATAGACCGGTCCGGGTTATTTCCGCTGGGCTGTTCGGATTGGCGCTGCCTACCGCCCGGGAGAGGTGTTCCCGGGCGGGGCAGCTGGGGATATTCAACGGGGCGATGCTGAGACGATGACCTGGCATTGGGTGAGAGTTCGCTGAGAAGATCGCGCCACGGCGTACGCGCCGGGGACGGCGTCGCGGCGCACCGGTAAACGTCGGAGGCGCCGGGCGCGATATACCTCGTGGGGGATTGCGTTCTCAGCCAGGAGATGCCGATGCGGCAGTTCATAGTCCGGGCGATGGTGGTATTGGCGGCGGCGGCTCTGTCGGCTCCCGCCGCGCCGCCCGCGCTCGCCCGTCCCGCCGATCAGACCACGCTCCTACAGTCGGAGCTGGACGAACTCGTCGCGGCGGCCGATGTACCCGGCGCGCAGCTGGTGTACACGGCTGCCGGGCGCGTCGACGAATTCGATAGCGGGATAGGGGATCTGACGAGCGGTGCGCCGTTCCCCGACGACGCGCAAGTGCGGGTCGCGAGTATCACCAAGACGTTCGTCGCCACGGTGGTATTGCAGTTGGTCGCCGAGCAGCGAGTGGATCTGGACGGTCCGCTCGAGCGGTATCTGCCCGGCGTCGTGCACGGGCCAGGCGGCGACGGCGCGCTCATCACGGTGCGAGATCTATTGCGCCACACCAGCGGCATACCGAACTACCTGCCGCTGCTGGAACAGGAGTCGGTTGCCGACCTGACGGCCGCGCGCACCGCCGACGACCTGATCCGGCTCGGACTCGGCAGTGCGTCGGAATCCCTGCCGGGAACCTCCTTCGGCTATTCCAATACCAACTACCTGCTCGCGGGCAAACTCGTCGAACGGGTGACGGGGCTGCCGATCGCTGTGGCGGTGACACAGCGAATCCTGGTGCCGCTCGGGCTGTTCGATACCTATTGGCCGCTGTTCCCGATCGATGACGTGCTGCACGGTCCACATCCCCGCGGATACCACCGCTTCGGCGATCTCCGCCTCGACGTCACCGATATCGACGCGGCGTGGGGTCTGCCCGACGGCGCGATGGTGTCGACCGGTCGCGACCTCAACCGCTTCTATCTGGCGCTGCTCGCGGGAGAACTCCTCGCGCCCGCTCTGCTGGAGCAGATGCAACACACCGTGCCGACCGGACTCGTCGGCTTTTCGGAAGGTTCCGGGCTCGGTCTGTTCCGATTCTCCACCGGATGCGGGCGTTCGGCGTGGGGTCATACCGGATCCATCCATGGCTTCAGCACGGTCACCGTCGCGGCCGAGGATCGCGCGGTCACCGTGGTGTTGAACGAACTACCGGGTGTCTCGGGCAATATCGGACTGATCGTGGGCACCGACGCGATGCTGGAGACGGTGCTGTGCGAGCGGTGATCCGGCGAGGTCCAAACTCGGCCGCGTGACCGAGCTGACCTCCGCCGCGGAATTCGCGGCCACCGGGTGCGCCGCCACCCCCTGAGTCGATAGGCTGCCCGCATCGGTACGGTGCGGCTGGGGGTGAGAGCCCGCGTCTACCGGAATCGTTGCGGGAGAGGGGTGTGCGATGACGTCGAATAGTCCGCAGGAGTCGCTCGCCGCGTCGCCGAGCTCAGGGCGCGGTGTGCTGGATTCCGGATTTCAAGTACTGCAAGCGATTTCGGAATTCCCCGAGGGGTGCGGACTGTCGGTGCTCGCGCGTTCGGCCGGTTTGCCGAAGGCGACCGCCTACCGGCTGGCCGAACAGTTGGTGAGCCTGGGTGCCGTCCAAAGGGTCGAGCAGCGGTATTTCGTCGGCTCGCGCCTGGCCGAACTCGGACGCCAGTGGCAGGCCGCGCCGATGCTGCGGCGGGCCGCCCAGCGGCCCGGTCGCATACTGGCGGCATTGACCGAATCCATGGTCGCGGTATGCGTGCTGGAACAGGGCGCGATCCATACGGTGACCGGGTTCAACGGCGCCGACGTCTTCCTCAGCGCGAGACCGGATAACGACATCGTATTTCGGACCGCGCTGGCGCAGGTGCTGATGGACAGGCGAGCGGACGCGGCGGCCCCGCCGCCGGGTTATTCGGCCACCGAGTGGCGCAAGGTGCGCAGGGGCATCGAGGACAACGGATCGGTCGCCGTCGACCACTTCGATGTGGTGAGCGGAATCTGTTGCGCGGCAGCGCCGATTCGCTGGAATGGGGGACGCGGTGTCGCCACGATCGGCTGCATGTCGTTGACGACCCGCTTCCCGCCCGGTATGCCAGGACTGGTCGCGCGCGCGGCGCGCGAGATCGAGAAGAATCTGCGCTGATCGGTTCGGTGAGCGGACCGACAGGTTTCGGCGTCGATCTCCCCGTCCGAGGATGGTTGAGCAATCGACCACCGACAGTGAGGGCTTATTCCCGCCGATGACTCGACCGAACCCTTGGGGCCAGCGCTACGTCTCCGCGTCCGTCACCGAGGACGGCAGGCCGCGCGCACTGGTCCGCAATACCCGGATCACCCTCTGGTTCGTCACCGAAACCCGCAGGCTGTCGGCGCACGCCGGCTGCAACACCACGATGTTCGACGCGGATATCACCGGTGACGTCCTCGAGGCGAGAGCTCCGCACTCGACCCTGATGGCGTGCTCGCCGGAATCGGAAGACCAGGATCTGTGGCTCATCGAATTCCTGCTCCTCGGTCCGACCTGCGCCGCCTCCGATGACGACTTGGTGTTGACGGGCAGCCGGACCCGAATCGCTTTCGACAGGTTGCGAACCGAACTGTGACGCGGTGATCGTGTGCGCCGGTGGACCTCGGCAGACCCGCGCTGGCACTCCCGATCGATGAGGGCCGGGCCGGGGTGCTGTGGCCGCGACGGCGCTGGACCGAGGCGGGCGGCTACCCTGCCGGCCGCAGCATGTCGTCGAGGATGCGCCGCACCTGATCGGTCACCCCCGAATCACCCAGGCGCAAAGCGGTATTCGCCGCCAGCAGCACCGCGTCGAGTTGGAACGCGGCGAGTTCGGGATCCAGGTCTGCGATATCGCCAGCGGCGGCGGCGTGGCGGAAGTGGTTCGCGAGGAGGGTGCGCCAGTCCCGTTGGTCGCGCAGCAGCGCATCGCGGACCGTTCCTGGTCTGCTGTCGAATTCGGTCATATTCGCAGCGCGGAAACAGCCGCCGAGGAACAGCGGAGTTTCGGCGTAGACGATCCAGTTCTCGACGAGGGCGCGCAATCGGGCGACGCCGCTGGCCTCGGTGCGCGCGGGGTCGACGACCGCCTCGATGAACAGGGCGCGGGCATGCTCGACGGCGGCCAGTTGCAGTATTTCCTTGGTGCGGAACAGGGTTTGCACACCTGCCTTGCTCAGGCCGGTGTCGGTGGCGACCCTGCCGAAGCTGAGGCCGTCGAGGCCGTCGAGCGAGGCGAGGTCGACGGCACGGCGCAGCACCGCCGACCGGGTGCGGACGCCGCGCAGCAAACGTCTGTCGGTGGGCATATCGGGCGCGAGATCGTCATGCTGGTTCCCACTCATGCCGGACGTCGATCGATGTGGTGCGCGAGGTGTTTCACGACTTCGGCGGCCATCGCGGCCTGACCGGAGGCGGCGAAATGTATGCGGTCCGCGCTGAGCAGATCTACGCGGTCGTTGATCGGGTGGTCCCATATCTCGATCAGAACGGCCCCGTATTCGGCGGCAAGTCTGCGGGTGATGCCGTTGACGGTGCGCACCCGCTGCGACCAGTCCGGGAAAACCGGTACGACATAGGCTTTTCCGAGGGTGAAGGTCAGCAATTGGGCCCCGGTTCCCGCGGCGCGTTCGTACAACCCGCGCAGCGTCTGCTCGATGCGGCCGTAATCGGGGGAGCGGCGCACGATGTCGTTGGCCCCGCTCGGCAGGTGCAACAGATCCGGCTCGAACGCGAGAACCCGATCCAGTTGACCCTCGACCGCCTCGGCGGTGGTCGCGCCGTTCACGGCGGTGTTCAGGTAGGCCAGGTCCGGACGCACGCGCCGCAGGATATCGGCGACACGATCGGGCCAGCCGATGGACGCGTAGCCGGGGCTGGGGTCGCCTGTCCCCGCGGACAGGCTGTCGCCGAGTACGGCGAAACGCCGCCACGGCGCGTCGAACAGCAGGGCTGATGCCTCCAGTGCGGGCAGGCAGTACGGATCGGTCTCTTCGGTGAAGTGTTGCCTGGTAGCGGTCACAAGATGAGAATACGGTCGACCGTATGTATTTATCAAGAGAAATATCCGACCGGTCGGCATTCTTGTCGAAACCCACTGGCCCACAATGTTTCCGAGGGGAAGCTAGTACTCTCGTGTAGGGCGTTCTCGAACCGATTCGTCGACATCCGAAGAGGGGTACGACTGTGAGCATCATTCTTGCTACGGCGCAGGACGCGTACGGCGCGGTTCTGGCGCAGATCGGGAACCCGACACCGGAGGCCCCGCCGGTCGCCGACAAGATTCTTCAGCTGATCCGCTATCTGACCTGGTTCGTGCTGCTCTCCGGCATCGCCGCGATCATCTACGCGGGTGGACGTTTCGCGTGGGAGAAGTGGTCGGGTGGCGGACTGCAATCGCCCAAGATGGTGGCGGGGGCCATGATCGGCGGTGTCGTCGCCACCAGTGCGGGCACCATCATGAACGCGGTCGTGGGCACCTAGTCCGAGAGTCGTTGTGCGTGCGGTCCCCGAGCTCAGCGTTCGGTGAGCACATCGGCGGCGGCACGCGAGCGGTATCCCTCGAAAAGTCGGCCGCCGAACAGGTCCAGGATCTCCTCGCTCGCGGCGACCATCGGGCCGATATCGCCCGCGGCGACGGCGCGCACCGCCGCTGGCAGCCGGACGGCCCACTCCGAGCCGAATCGCTCATCGAGGGACTGTATTTCGCGGCGCAGCCATTTTCCGCGCCCGATCCAGCGACCGTAGCCGGTCAAGAGTAATTCGCCCGCGCGGGTCGCGAGCACAGAGGCGATCATCAGACGTTCGTCGTCCGAATCCGACGCGGTCAGATCATCGAGCAGATCGGTGATTCCGTAACGGGCGGCGCGGATTTCGTCGCCGGTGGGGGAGATCGGCCCGGTGTCGAGCAGGCGCAGGAACAGCGTGCGCAGGCGGTGTCCGCTGCCGTCGACGTCGACGAGTACTTCGGAATGTCCGACCAGTCGCAGGGTCGTGGGATTGCGGCATTCGATCTCGTCGGTGCAGAACCGCATCAGCGACGTCTCGGTCTGGACGAACATCTCCACCGGCCACCGGCCGCGGTGCAGGGATTCGCGGTACGGGGCGGGATCGCCGGTCAGCAGGACCGTGATATCGAGATCCGAGGCGGCGGTGGCTCCGCCGGTGACCACGCTGCCGCCGAGCCATGCGGCGCGTGCCTGTGGGAACTTCTCCAGTACTAATCGGTGTGCGACCGCGACCGCGTCCCTTGTCATGCCACCAGTGTCGCCGATGGATGGGCTGTTGCCGGGTAGCGAACCGATTCTGTTGCCGGGTAGTGACTTCCGTCGGTCGCTCGGCGAGGTCCGATGGTTCGGTTATCGGCGCCACTCGGCACAACACAGACCGTTGCGTCCGGTCCCGGTCGGGTGTTTCGGCGGATCACGCCGCTTCGGCGGGAAGGGTGCGGCGCAGCAGCTCGACGAGGTCACCCAGGTGCCGTCGATAGGCCGCGTCGTCGTAGGCGGGCACGTCGCGCATGGTGAAGCCGTGACCGGCGCCGGGGTAGGTCACCGAGGTGTAGCGCACACCCGCCGCCTCCAATGCCTTGTCGAGCACCGCGATCTGGTCGGCGGGCATGGAGCGGTCCGCGTCGGCGTGCGCGATGAACAGTTCCGCCTCGATCCGGTCGGCGGCGTGGTGCGGGCTGTCCGGCGCCTCCTCGACCGCGAGCATGCCGCCGTGGAAACTGGCCGTCGCCGCGACCCCCGGACCGTATTCACCCGCGGCGCGCAGGGCCAGCCTGCCGCCCATGCAGTACCCGACGATTCCGACCCCGCCCGGGATGACGTGCTCGGAGTCGGACAACCAGTTCAGATAGCCGCCCACGTCCCGCAGTGACAGTTCGGGGGTCAGTGCCGCTCGTACCGGGGCATGCGCGGCGAAGAATGTCGCGGCAGCGTCCGGTTCGGCGAAATCGGGCATCGGCAGCACCGGAGCCGTTCCGGAACGGTAGAAGATATTCGGCGCGAGCACGGTGTAACCCTGCGCGGCAATGACTTCGATCATCTCGCGAATCCACGGGCGAAGTCCGAATGCATCGCTGAGGAAGAGCACGCCGGGGTGGGCGCTTCCGTCGTCCGGTCGGGCCACGTAGGCGTCCGCGACGCCCTCGGGCATGGGGACGTCGACGGTGTGGAATACGACGGATAACGTCATCGGGATTCTCCAGGACGAATGGTGGCCGGAATGCGGAGGCAGCGCGACGGCGGTGTCGCGATCACCAGCGCGATCCTAGCCGCCGACCGGTTTCGGACGCGGACCGGGAATTCCGCTGGCGCACGCGCGGATCGATGCTCGGATTTCCTGATTTCGCCGACAGTGCCACGCCCGTTGCCATTTGCCGATAAATTGCGAATTAGTGAGCCCTGTAGTGTGATTTACCGCGAGATGTTTTCGCTGTGTTCGATCGCTGATCCGGCCCCCGCACGAGCGGGGGCGCGAAGAGAGGTTGACCTGTGAGACTGATCTGGATGGCGGCATCCGTCGCGTTGGCCGTCGCGGCGGCCGGATGTTCCGGCGATGACACCGCGAGAACGGCCGCTACCTCGTCGATCGCGTCCACTTCCGGCGCGCCGCAGACCACGACGGAGCGGCGTGCCGAGGAACAGGGTGCCGGGGTGCGCATCCCGATCGGGGCCACGCGGGCGGTCGTGATCCCCGCGGACGCCATCATGGATATCAAGGCGCCCGCCGAGTGGGGGGATGCCATATCCGGATTGCGCTGTACGGTAACCGATAGCAGCGGACGCAACGAAGATCTGCGTTCGTCGGATCTGAAGAAACGCGAAGACATCGCGGGCAGCGAGTGGATCACCCTCTGGACGTTTTCCTCGACTCCCGCCACCGAGGTCACCGTCGGGTGCAGGGATACGGCCGATAAGATCCCGGCCGACGAGGCGCATTTCATTCGCGTCGCACCGCGCGGCGCGAACCCGAACTGAGCATCGCCGATCCGCTCGGGCCGCGGTCTTTCCCTCGATCGTGTCCGCGTACTACTTACCGTGTGCCCGCAACTGGTACAGACCTTTGGTCACCGCCACGGTCTTCCCGTCGGCATCGGTCACCACTGCTTCCAGGGTGAAATCGGATTTCCCGCGTTCGGCCGCCTCGGCCTCGACGCGCGCGATCTCCTCCTCCGAGAGGGTGGCCTCGGCGCGCAGCTGTGATTTCGCCATGCCGAGGAAGCTGATCTCGAAGCCCTTGACCAGCGGGTAGTACGCCGAATTGTCGAAGGTCGCGATGGCGATCATCCCGCCGAGAACCTCCGCGACGGTGAACTGCACGCCGGCGTAGATCACCCCGAAGTGGTTGCCGTTGCCCTCGACGGGCACGGAGGCCGCGGCGTATCCGCGGCGTGCCTCGATCGCCCGCACACCCATCTTCCCGGCCGGGGGAATGGTGAAATCCAGTGCGCCGTTGATGATGTCGACCAACGGAGGAGTGCCCTCGGTATTGCTTGCGGTCATGGCGGCGGTTATTCCTTCCGGTGTGTCACCGGACGGCTCGTCCCGCGCGCGATGCCGCGGACCACGTCGTCCGATGTACTGATTCGCCCAAGAACCGAGGGCGGTTGTCTTCAGATTAGTCGGCAGGGGTGTCGGTGCGCGTGGGTAGCCTCGGTGGGGTGGAACCGGTGACCGTTCTCCCCGAGGCATCCTCCGCTTATCGCGAGCGTCCCTCGCGGCTCGCGGGCGCGGTGCTGTGGACGCGCACCGTGACAGGGCGTGATCGTGTCGTTTCCGTGCTACCGGACGGCTGTATCGACCTGATGTGGCGTGCGGGCACGCTGTTCGTCGCCGGTCCCGACACCACCGCGTTCCGCCCGGACGCGCCGATCGGCACCGCCTACGCGGGGATCCGATTCTTTCCCGGATCGGGGCCTACGGTCTTGGGGGTGCGCGCCGACGAACTGCGGGACCGCCGGGTCGCGCTGGACGACCTGTGGCCCGCGCGCACGGTGCGCGGGCTCACCGGCCTGATCGATGACGCCGAAGACCGGACCGAGGCACTCGAATCGATCGCGCTGGCGCGGGCGGCCGAGGTCGGCCCGCCCGATCCGCTGCTGCGCCAGATCGTTGCCGCCATGGATTCCGGGTTGTCGGTGGCGGCGACCGCCGCGCGAACCGGGGTGAATACGCGCCTGCTGCATCGTCGTTCGCTGGCTGCCTTCGGATACGGGCCGAAAACCCTGGCCCGCATCCTGCGGATGCAACGGGCGGTCGCGATGGCGAGGGCGGGTGCGACGCCCGCGGACACCGCGGCCGGGACCGGGTACGCCGATCAGGCGCATCTGTCCCGCGAGGTGCGGGAGTTGGCGGGAATGTCCCTGGGACAGTTGCTCACCCGTGGTCCGGAGGAAGGCAGCTGAGCGCGGATCACCCCGGACCCGATACCCCGGACCCGATCGTCACGGCGCGGATCGTCACGGCGCCGATCGTCACAGCGCCCGACGCTCAGTGCAGCGGAGCGTAGAGGTCGACCCCGTTGCCGTCGGGGTCCGCGACCGTCGCGTAGCGCTGTCCCCACGGCGCGTCCCACGGCTTCAACTCGCCCCGATACCCGGCATCGATGATCGCCGCGTACACGGCGTCGACGTCGGAGGGATCGGCGCAGCGGAAAGCGAGACCGACGCGGCCCCCGCTCGTCGGCCGTTCCCAGTCCGGGTGGAAGGAGAGCACGGTTTCCTCGGTATCGAGCGCGATCCGGAGGCCGCCGGTGATCGTCGCCTCGGTATGGGGCGCGCTTTCGGCATCAGGCGGGAATGTGAGCCCGAGCCTGCGATAGAAGGCGAGGGACGCGGCCATATCCGAGACCACGATGCCGATGAAGTCGAGTTGTGGTGACATACCGGCAGCGTAGGCAGCGACGTCGGCCGCGGTATTGAACGAATCGGACGCGCTCAGGATTTCGGCGCGGGAACCAATTCGGCGATGAGGTTCTCCACCAGTATGCGAATGCGGTCGCGGACGGTGCGGACCACCTCGATCCCCTCCCCGGACGGATCGGGCACCACCCAGTCGCGGTAGCTGATGCCGGGGAAATACGGGCACGCGTCACCGCAGCCCATGGTGATCACCACATCGGAGACGCCGACTGCCTCGTCGGTCAGCAATGTCGGTGTCCCGCCCGCGATATCGATGCCGACCTCGGCCATGGCCGCGACTGCGACGGTATTGATGCTCTCGGCGGGGGCGCTGCCCGCGGAGCGAACCTCGATGCGATCACCGGCGAGCGCGGCGAGGAATCCGGCGGCCATTTGGGAGCGTCCCGCGTTGTGTACGCAGACGAACAGCACACTGGGTGTGTGGGCCATCGAGCGCCTTTCGGTATGAAGAGCGAACCAAGGGTGTGCCGTGAGGCCGGGTCAGCCGTCCGGTACGTGTCGTCCGAAGGTCTGCTCGGGCCGAAACACAGTCGTAGCGTAAGGGATACGGCCATATGGACGATCACCTCGGGCACCCGTTGCGTTACCTGTCCGCACCGAACGGAAATTGCCCGGAAATTGCCGTGCTGGTGAGGGGTGGTCCGGGCGTGTGCGCGTTGTCCTCGCGCCGGCCGCGGTCGTATGGTGCGGCGTCGCTGCTGTGCTCGGTCGCGCAGAAAAACGTCACCAAGTCCGCGCACGGGCGGACGTGGTGACGGGAGTGCGTGTGTCGGGTCGTCAGAGCGGACGATGGGCGATGACCCGGCGCAGGCGGGCGCGGTCGCGTTCCAGGCGGCGCGCTTCGTAGGCGATCGGGAAGTAGCGCAGGCGCTCGGGCAGCAGCGGGAGCAGGTAGGCGATGAGGCGGCCGAGGATGCGCAGTTTGCGTTCGTCGGCGGCGGTCCACTCCAGCCCCAGTTTGCGGCGGGCGGGTTCCGGGGTGGTTCCCACGGTGACGAAGTACTGCAACGTGCCGATCGGCGCGACCGCGGCGCGCCAGAGAGGGTTGAGGACGCGCGGCAACTGCTTCGGCGCGGCGACCGAGCGGATCACCCGCAGGTAATCCTTGGCGGTGTCGGTGGCGACCAGGTGGTTGTCGACCATATCCGCGAAGTACTTCTCGAACGCGGCGTAGTTCTCCGGAATCTCCTTGGGCGGAACCGAGAAGTTGCGCAGCAGTTGCACCGCCTCGCGGTAGTAGATCTCCTTCTCCTCGTCGGTCAGCGGGCGACGTGCGAAGTATTTCGCGTTCTCGTTGAAGGCGAAAGTTCCGGTGTGCAGCACCCAGGCCCACGGCCCGCTGGTCAGCGCCTTGTGCCGGACGCCGTCGGGGGTGGTGGTGTTGAGGGTGGCGTGCATGGTGCGTAGGCGGTCGGCTTCGGCCAGTCCCTCCTCGCCGCCGTAGACCCACATCATGACCGAGGCGAGACTGCGCAGCGCGCGGCCCATCGGATCGGTGCGGAAGGTGGAATGCGCGTCGACCACCGCGGAGATGGTCGGTTCCATGGTTTGGAGCAGGAAGGCGGAGCCCGCGGTCAAGGAGAAGGTGACCAGGCCGGTCTCGTCCCACATGCGCGTGCCCGGCCCGAACGGGTGACGCTGCGGCAGATCCCGCGCGTCGGCGGATTCGAGGGTGGTGGACGCGGTCATTTGTGATCTCCTTTGATCGACCAGGTGCCCGACGATGAGAGGTTTATCTTAGCAACCTCTCATTCTCTCTGCGAGGCGTCGAGCGGGATTGTGGTGAGCGATCCGATCTCCACCTAGGCTTTTCGCTATGGCGAGCGAGTGGCGCGAGCGAGCGGGCCGGGTCGGGGTGCTGACCGGCGCGGGCATATCCACCGATTCCGGTATTCCGGACTTTCGCGGTCCACGCGGGGTGTGGACGAAAGATCCCATCGCCGAACTGCTGTCGACCTACGACAACTACGTCGCGGATCCCGAATTGCGCCGACGATCCTGGCTGGCCCGCCTGGACAATCCGGCGTGGCGGGCCACGCCCAATGCGGCGCACGTCGCGCTGGCCGAATTGGCGCGCGCCCGCCCGGTCACGATCATCACCCAGAACATCGACCGCCTGCACCAGCGCGCGGGTTCCGCGCCCGAGCGGGTCATCGAGATACACGGCAATATGTTCGACGTCGTCTGCGTCGAATGCCAGTACAACGCGAGTATGGCGGCCACCCTCGAGCGGGTCGCGGCGGGCGAGGCCGATCCGCCGTGTCCTGACTGCGGCGGCGTATTGAAGGCGGGGGTCGTCATGTTCGGCCAGCAGATGGACCGGCGCAGCATGACCCAGGCCGCGGTGACCGCGCAGACGAGCGATATCTTCCTCGCGATCGGCACCTCGCTCCAGGTGGAACCGGCCGCGTCGATGTGCGCGATCGCCGTCGACAGCGGCGCTGATCTGATCATCGTCAACGCCGAACCGACGCCATACGATTCGCTGGCGACCGAGGTCATCGACGAGCCGATCGGGACGGCGGTGCCGAGGCTGGTCGCCCAACTGCTCGCGGCGCGGCGATAACCGCGCGGCCCACGGCAGGCCGGGCTGTCAGATCGGTCCGAGGACGCGGTCCAGATACCGATTGGCGAACAGGCCGTTCGGATCGAGGCGGCGGCGCACCGCGGCGAAACGGTCCCAGTCCGGGTAGCGGTCGCGCAGGGTCTCGGCGGTCTGGAAGTGACGTTTGCCCCAGTGCGGGCGGCCCTCGTACTTGTCGAAAACCGCTTCGCAGGCACGGAAATACGGTTCCCACTCCATGCCGCGGTACTGGTGCACCGCGATATAGCAGGTGTCGCGACCGCCCGCGGGTGAGAGGAACGCGTCGTCGGGCGCGACCCAGCGCACCTCGATCGGCATGGCGGTGTCGAATTTCTTCGCCAGTTCCTTGATTTCGCGGATGGCCGCCGCGGAATGCGCGCGCGGCACGGCGTATTCCATCTCGGTGAAGCGAAACAACCTGGGGGAGGCGAAGACCCGGTACGAGCGATCGACCTTCCTGCGGTAGCTCCCCGCGTACGCCGCGCCACGATGGATCAGGGGGATCAGGTTCGGCTGCCATTTCCCGAGGCGGCACAGCCCGTCGAAAGCGTAGTTGGACATCAGGATATCGGCGAACCAGTCCACCGCTTTGGCGCGCGGCTGCTCCGGCAGATCGACCGTATTGTTGCGCTTGGTCATGGCAAGGGGGCTGTGCGCGAACATGTAGAACTCGAAATGCTCATTGCCGTCGACGTAGGAATCGAGGTCGTCGAGAATATCCTCGACCGGGACCGGTCGTTCGATACCTTCGAGCACGAACGACGGGACCATGCGCAGTGTGAGCGCGGTGACGACCCCGAGCGCCCCGATGCCGACCCGTGCCGCACGCCAGCCGTCCGGATCGGATTCGGCGTTCAGTTCCACGCGACGGCCGTCGGCGAGGGTCAGTTCCATCGAGTGGATAGCGGCCGAGAGGTTCGGCAGGGCGGCGCCGGTGCCGTGCGTTCCGGTAGCGGTGGCGCCCGCGATGGTCTGCACATCGATATCGCCGAGATTGGGAAAGGCCAGGCCGGCGGTGTGCATGGCCGTGCTCGCCGCGTTCAGGGTGATGCCGCCCTCGACCCGCACCAGACCGTTCGCGCCGTCGATATCGATGATCCGATTCATCTGGGACAGATCCATCAGGACGCCGTCGGTGAGAACGGTATCGGTGAAGGAATGTCCCGCGCCCGCCACGCGGACCGTCCGTCCGGCGGTGACGGCGTTCGCCAGGCTTTCGGCGACCTCGTCGAGGTTGCGCGGCGTGGCGAGGATCGACGGTGCGCACCGCTGATCGCCCGCCCAGTTCACCCACGAGTTGGTCATGCGTCCAACTGTAGGGGATGGGTTGTGACCTGCGCTACCCGCGGTGATTTCGCGCGCTGCGTTATCGGCGGCGACCGGTGCATACGTAGGTCTTGGCCTGCTCGACCTCTTCGTCGGTGAGCGGGGCGACGCTGAGTTCCTGGCGCGGTACGGCGTCGGAGCGGACGCCGTTGAGAGCGATCGCCATGTAGCGCTTCCAGGTCGATGGATTCACCGGCTTCGAGAATTGGGCGACGGCGTCGACCATATTGATCAGGGCGAAGAAATCGGAGGATTCGACGCCGGGGGCGAGCGCGCCGGCGGCGGTGGCGCGATCGATGACGGCCGCGATCGTGGGCTTGATGCGATCGCGGACCGAGGTGAAGCGGTCGAGATCCTCTTCCAGTTCCAGCATCACCTCGCTGAAGCCGCGATTGGTGGCCAGGTGGGTGCAGGCGTATTCGAAGAGGTGGACCAGGCCGAGCCATGGATCCGGATGTCGGGACGCTTCCTCGGCGGCCACCGCGAACTGCGTCACATTCTGCTCGAAGACCTCGGCGATCAATTCCCGCTTGTTGGAGAAGCGGCGATATACCGTGCCCACGCCGACGCCCGCCCGTTCGGCGACGTCGTCGAGGGTGATCTCCAGGCCGTGATCGGCGAAGAGTTCGCGTGCGGCAGCGACGATACGTTGCTGATTGCGCGCGGCATCGGCACGCAGGCGCCTGGTAGGGACTGGGGCCGTGGCGTGATTCACACCCGTATGTTACCAACGGCGGGATTAAGTGGAGGCAATGCCTCCGTTCTTCTGTTAGCGTCTTCGATAAACGGAGATCTTTACTCCACTTAATTCCGGACAACAAGGGGACTTATGACTACCACGCTCGACCGTGGGGCCTCGGCCCCCGCGACGCCGGATTCCGGCAGGCGGGGCTCGCATGCCCTGCGCTGGTGGGTGCTCGCCGTGCTCGGGGTCGCGCAGTTGATGGTCGTGCTCGACGCGACCGTGGTGAATATCGCGCTCCCCGCAGCGCAGCGGGATCTCGGTTTCAGCGACGGCGATCGGCAGTGGGTCGTCACCGGATACGCACTGGCCTTCGGCAGCCTGCTGCTGCTCGGCGGACGTCTCAGCGACCTGTTCGGCAGGCGCAACACCTTCATCGTCGGTCTGGTCGGCTTCGCGGTCGCCTCCGCCGTCGGCGGCGCGGCGACCAGCTTCGAGATGTTGGTCGCGGCCCGCGTCGGACAGGGTGTGTTCGGCGCGCTGCTCGCCCCCGCCGCGCTGTCGCTGCTGACGGTGACCTTCACCGAACCCGGTGAACGCGCCAAGGCCTTCGGCATCTTCGGCGCGGTCGCAGGTACCGGCGGCGCGCTCGGTCTGCTGCTGGGCGGAATGCTCACCGAATGGGCGTCCTGGCGCTGGGTGATGTTCGTCAACCTGGTCTTCGCCGCCGTCGCGCTGGTCGGCGCGGTGCTGCTGCTGGCCAAGCATGTCGTCGCCGAGCGACCCGAACTCGATATCCCCGGCACCGTGGTGGTGACCGCCGCGCTCTTCGGCATCGTGTACGGCTTCTCGCACGCGGAGTCCACCAGCTGGACCAATTCGGTCACCCTGTCCTTCCTGATCGGCGGCGCCGTGCTGCTCGCGGTGTTCGTGTGGCTCGAGACCCGGGTCGCGCATCCGCTGCTTCCGCTGCGCATCGTGCTCGACCGCATGCGCGGCGGCTCCTACATGACCGTTTTCGTCATGGGTATCGGGATGTTCGCGATCTTCCTGTTCCTCACCTACTACATGCAGCTCAGCATGGGCTACTCTCCGATCATGACCGGTCTGGCGTTCCTGCCGATGGTGGCCGCGATGGTCGTGTCCTCGACCATGGCGCCGCCGCTGCTGCTGCCGAGGGTGGGCCCGAAGGTCATCGTGACCGCCGGATTCCTGATCGGTGCGGCGGGCATGGGCTGGCTGACCCGGATCGGGCTGGAGACGGGATACGCCACCCACGTGCTGCCCGCGCTGATCCTGATGGGTCTCGGACTCGGTGGCGCGATGGCCACCGCCTTCCAGGGCGCGACCGCCGGTGTGCAGCACGAGGACGCCGGTGTGGCCTCGGCCATGATCAACACCAGTCAGCAGGTCGGCGGCTCGATCGGCACCGCGTTGCTGAGCACGATCGCCGCCTCTGCCGCGGCGGACTATCTGTCCACCACACGGCCCGATCCGCTGGCCGTCGCGCAGGCCCAGGTCGAGAGCTATACGACCAGTTTCTGGTGGGCCACCGCGATCTTCGTTGTCGGCGCGGTACTCGCCGCGGTGATCATTCCGAACAAGGCGCCGGCACCCGCCGAGGGGGAGTTGGTGCTCGCACACTGAGTTAGGTTCCGTCCGAATGACTTCAGCGCCCGCGTCGACGACGACGCGGGCGCTGTCGTTTCGTCGGTCGGCGCGTTCGGGTGGATATCGGCGCGGCCTTCGCCGACGTACGCGAGCGTCCTATGATCGCGTATCGGAGAACGTCACCGCTCCTCGTTCGCGCCGCGTCCCGGGGCGGACCGGCTCACCGGCGGACCGATAGAGTTGCGGCGGTGACATTCGGGGCGGCGGGAGGTCAGCGTCCGGTCGGGCAGTCCCGGACGTCGGCGGTGGTGCGACCACTCCGCGGCCCCGGTGTCCTCGGCGGATTCACCACCTTTTTCGACCTACAGCCCGGAGATTCGTAGACTGCTCGAATCGGGCGCGCGACAGCCGAGGCACTCGGCTACCTCGGGGGAACGGTGGTGGCGCCGCTCGCGGCGGTGGCGCTCGGCATCGGGTGCGACGCGGTCGATGTTCGGAGACGGCGCGGCGGGACGGCGCGGAGAACGACGGTGAATGCCCACGGAAGGGGTCTGGCATGCGGGTCACGGGCACACACGGTGCACTCGTCGGTGCGGATCCGGCGGTGGGACAACGCAAAGCGGTGGGACAACGCAAAGCGGTGACCGATCGCGCCGTCACCGCGCGTTTTCGATCCCCGCTGCCGTGGCGGGCGTCGACCGTTAGCATTGTCGGTTCGGCGATACTCGGCGCGCTCCTCGGCGCCGGGGCGGCAGGTGCCTTGCCTGCCTTCGTCGAAATCGGCTTCTGCGGTGCGCTGACGACATTCAGCACACCCGGTTACGAGATCATCCGGTTGGTCACCGGCGGCGCCAACCACCTGGCGGTGGGCGCGGTCGTGATCAGCGTGGCGGCCGGCCCGGCCGCGGTGTACGCCGCTGTGTCCGCGACCAAGTGGTCACGGACATGATCCTGATGACGAGCCGGGCACAGCCGACACGGAAGGGAGACCCGAGCATGGCCCATGATCGAGCCGGGCGTCCCGCGCGGCCCACCGATTTGGAAGACATCGCGCATTTGGTGACGGCGTATTACAGCCGCATCCCGGATCCCACCGATCCCGCGCAACTGGTGTCCTTCGGAACTTCGGGCCATCGCGGATCAAGCCTGGACACCGCCTTCAACGAGGCGCATATCCTGGCCATCACCCAGGCGATCGTGGAATACCGCGCCAGCCGCGGCATCACCGGTCCGGTGTACCTGGCGCGCGACACCCACGCGCTCTCGGAACCCGCGTGGACGACCGCTCTGGAAGTGCTCGCGGCCAACAACATCACCGCGGTGATCGATGCGAGGGGCCGCTACACGCCTACCCCCGCCCTGAGTCACGCTGTGCTGCGCCACAATCGCGGCGGTGCGAAACATCAGGCCGACGGGATCGTGGTCACTCCGTCGCACAATCCGCCGCGTGACGGCGGTTTCAAATACAACCCGCCGCACGGTGGCCCGGCCGACGCCAAGGCCACCGACGCGATCGCCGCGCGCGCCAACGAGTTGCTGCGCGACGGGTTGTCCGAGGTGAAGCGCACCACCGTGCGCAACGCCATGGAAACCAGCGTCGAGCGTTACGACTATCTCGACAACTACATCGGCGACCTGCCCAATGTGCTGAATCTGGACGCGATCCGGGGTGCGGGAATCCGGCTGGGCGCCGACCCGATGGGCGGGGCCAGCGTCGACTACTGGGAGGAGATCGGGCAGCGCTACGACCTCGAACTCGAGGTGGTCAATCCGTTCGTCGACCCGACCTGGCGGTTCATGACGCTCGACGGTGACGGCAAGATCCGGATGGATCCGTCCTCGCGCTATGCGATGGCGGCGCTGGTCGCGATCAAGGACGACTACGACATCTCCACCGGCAACGACGCCGACGCCGACCGGCACGGCATCGTCACCCCGGACGGCGGATTGATGAATCCGAACCACTTCCTCGCCGTGGCGATCGAATACCTGGTCGCGAACCGAATGGGCTGGGACGCGCTGACCAAGATCGGCAAGACGGTCGTCACCTCGTCCATGATCGACCGGGTGGTGAGCGTGCTCGGCCGTGACGTGCACGAGGTGCCGGTCGGCTTCAAATATTTCGTGCCCGGCCTGTTCAGCGGCAGCCTCGCTTTCGGCGGGGAGGAAAGCGCGGGCGCGTCCTTCCTGCGACACGACGGCACCGTGTGGACCACCGACAAGGACGGCATCCTGCTCGCGCTGCTCGCCGCCGAGGTCGCCGCCGTCACCGGGCAGAGTCCGTCGGCCCGGTATGTCGAACTCGAACGCCGCTACGGTAGTCCCGCGTACGCGCGTATCGATGCCACCGCGACGGTGGAACAGAAAGAGTTGCTCGCGAAGTTGACTCCGGACATGATCACCACGACGGAGATCGCGGGCGAACCCATCACCGCGATCCTCACCAGAGCCAGGGGTAACGGCGCACCGATCGGCGGATTGAAGGTCACCACCGAGAACGCCTGGTTCGCGGCCCGCCCGTCCGGCACCGAGGACAAGTACAAGATCTACGCCGAATCGTTCCACGGCCCCGAACATCTGCTCCGGGTGCAGGAGGCCGCAGAGGAAGTGGTCGGGCAGGCACTGGCGGGTGGGTAAACGCTCAACCCCGGCGAGCGGCGCTCGCGCGCTGCCGACCGAGATCTGGGTGCTCATCGGCGCGGCCTTCGTCATCGCGGTCGGATTCGGGCTCGTCGCACCGGTTCTGCCGCAATTCGCCAGAAGTTTCGGGGTGGGCGTCGCGGCGGCGTCGGCCATCGTCAGCGCGTTCGCGGCGATGCGTCTGCTGTTCGCCCCCGTGAGCGGCAGGCTGGTGCAGCGACTGGGAGAGCGCCGGGTCTATCTCAGCGGCGTGCTCATCGTCGCCGCGTCCACCGGAGCCAGTGCGCTGGCCCAGAGCTACTGGCAGTTGCTGGTGCTGCGTTCGGTCGGCGGAATCGGGTCGACGATGTTCACCGTCTCCTCGCTGGCGCTGGTGATCCGGATCTCACCGCCCGAGCAGCGCGGCCGGGTGTCGGGGCTGTGGTCGACGAGTTTCCTCGTCGGTTCCATCAGCGGGCCGCTGGTGGGTGGTGTGACGGCCGGACTCGGTCTGCGCGCACCGTTTCTCATCTACGCGGTCGCCTTGCTCATCGCCTGCGCCGTCGTCTACCTGAGTCTGCGGAATTCGAGTCTGGCGGTGCCGGAGGCCGCCGGTGAACTGCGGTTGATGAGTTTCCGTGCCGCGCTGTCCCTCCCGGAATACCGCGCGGTGCTCTGGTCCAATTTCGTCAACGGGGCGGCCGTCTTCGGTGTCAGGATGGCGCTGGTGCCGCTACTCGTGGTCGAGGTCCTGAAACAGCCGCCCGGTATGGCAGGCGTCGCGTTGACGGCGTTCGCGGCGGGCAATGTGGCGGTGCTGTTCTGGTCGGGCGGACTGTCGGACCGCTGGGGACGCAAACCGTTCCTCGTCGCGGGCGCCCTGATCTGCGCGATCGGTACCGCTGGTCTCGGCTACTCGCCGAATCTCCTATGGTTGCTGGGGACTTCCGTGGTCGCCGGGGTGGGCTCGGGAATGCTCACCCCGGCCCAGCAGGCCGCGCTGGCCGACATCATCGGTCCGAAGGCGCGCGGCGGGCCGGTGCTCGCCGGTTTCCAGATGTCGGCGGATCTCGGAACCGTCATCGGTCCCATCGCGATCGGCGCACTGGCGCAGCAGACCTCCTACGGCGTCGCGCTCGTCGTCACCGGTGCGCTGCTCGCCGTCGCCGCGATGTGGTGGTCACTGGTGCCGGAGACCCTGCGGCCGAAGACTCCGGTACTCGATGTCGTTCAGGTGACGCACCTGGGCAAGAGCTCCGATACCCCCGCGACCGTGGATTCCGGCGGGGACGTCGTCACACGACGTTGCGGGTGAGTATCTGGATCGTGTGCGTGTCGTTACCATCCGCGTACCGGACCGTCCGGAATGTTTACCATTCTGTAGCGATCTCGTGGCAAACCACCCTAGAATCGGTGCTGTTCGGAATCTGCTGTCCCGTAGGTTAATTCGTTTCGTGCGATCAGTATCCTTCGGCGTCGCCCTGTAACTAATGCGATGCCGATAGATCATCCGGTCTGTAGCCCGAGCCGGCGTTCCGAAACCGCGTCACCGGGAGTGCCGCCCACGTCCGATCACCATTGCGACGCGGCGGACTCCCCTGCCCCGCAATCGAACTCCGCCAACGCCGACGGCGGAATTCGGCTGCATCCCGACAGGAAGGTGTAGGCCGATGATCGAGACGATGTCCGCGGCCGATGTGGCGCCGATGCTGTACGCGCACGCGGACGGGCTGATCGACCAGCTGGGCGTCCTCGCCTGTGCGACGGGATCGCCGGACTGGCAGTCCGATGGTCACACCGGGCATCCGCGGTCGAACCTGCCTGTGAACAAGGGCGCGGCGCTCGTCGAGCCGACACGGGAGCCGACGGGATTCGGCGCTACCGCGGCGAGTCCGCGGCTGGATTCTGTCAGGGACGCCCTGCTGGCCTGGGGACAGGAAGTCGGATTCCACCAGCCGGTTCCCGAATTGGGCGGTGTGGCGCTGTGGACTCCGGACGATCTGCGCCAGTTCGATTTCGCGCAATGCTCGGCGGCTACGAACCCCGACGCCACCACCGAGGAACTCGAGATCTCGGCCGCCTGGCTGGCCTGGGGCACTTACCTCGACGACTACTATCGGCAGGTCTTCGACCGTCGCCGTGACGTGGCGGGCGCGACCGCGCAGAGCGCACGGCTCCCGGAATTCATGCCGCTCGACGATCAGGCCACCCCGCCGCCGGTCAACGCGATGGAACGCGGACTCGCGGATCTGTGGCGACGGACCACGAACGAGCTCGACGCGACGCAACGGCTCGAATTGCGCACCTCGGTCATGAGTTTGATCGAGGGCTGCGAATGGGACGTTGCCGACGACGCGGCCGACCTTCGTGCAACGGGGTCCGAGTGCTGCGCAGCGTCTTCGAATGCGACCGGAACGAGGCCCTCGGCGCGGTCAACGATCTGATGACGGCGAGGATGCGGCGTTCGACCATAGCCGCCATCGCGGACCGGCATCAGAAACCCGTCGCGACGGGGAGGTCGAGCTCGAAGCCCGATCCCACCCTGCCGACGATTCCGCGCCCTTCCGGATCCCGGCGATGTGCCGCGGGCCGGGTTCGGGCAGAGTAGTCGGGGTGAGTGAGCGTAGCGAGCGACCAGTCGGCACCATGCCAGGGATCCGTGAGGTGCGGTCGTGAGCGAAGCACCGCAGAAGTACACGCCGCGACCGATGTCGAACACCACCACCTATGCCCTCGGTGGTGTCGCGATCGTCACGATCGCGCTGGTCGTCCTGCTGGTGATGCGCTGGAGCAATGACGAGGCCGACGTGCGCAACGACGGGTACGGCGTGGTGCACAACCCCGCCGTCGTCTCGGTGCTCGCCCCGGACGGCACGGTGCTGCTCGGCCGGGTCGACGCGGCGAAGACAATCGATGTCTACGAGGATCCGCTGTGCCCGGCCTGCGGGTTGGTCGAGCGCGTCTACGGCCAGGAGATCGCCCAGAAGATCGATGGGGGCGAACTCGCCGTCCGCTACCGATTCGTGAATTTCCTCGACCCGCGTTCGGGTAGCAAGAACTATTCGACGCGCGCCGTCGCGGCGAACGAGTGCGTGGCCGAAGCCGGTTCGGGCCCGGTGTACGCGAAATTCCACGAGCTGCTGTTCGTCACCGACCAGCCCGAAGAGAACAAGGACGACCTGACCAACCAGCAGTTGGCCGACCTCGCCCGCGAGGCGGGCGCCGGCGAAGAAGTCGTGCGGTGCGTCGGTTCCGGGGCGAAGGTCGACGCCGCCACGGCGAACGCCAAGGCCACCCTCGACCAACTCAACGGTCTGCTCGACGGAAAAGCCGCAACCCCCGCCGTCTTCGACGGCCCCACCCGTCTCGATGTGAACAACGAGAACTGGGTCGTCGACGTGACCGGCTGAGCCCGCCTCGTGTCAGGCTTCAGCGCTCGTCGGGAATCTCGTCTTCGGGTGCGAGCCGGGTGAGTTGCCGGTGCACCGGGAGGTGTCCAGCGAGCGGGAAGGTGAGCTCTTCGGCGGTCGGACGATCGCGGGGGAGCAGTCCTGGCTCGGGGGCGGATTCGCAGCGATCCGAACCGGTTCGAGCGGCGAGCGGGGCATCGATATCGCTGTGCGGAAACAGATATCGAGCGCCCTCGCGCACCGTGGTGTGCACGTCACCGGTGGGGGTGATCCACCGCAGCCGATCGAGTCCGGCCCGCGCGACACGCCAGCCCGATTTCCCCTTGTCGGCCAACGCTTTCAGCCGGAGGTGCCTCGCACACAGGACGATGGGTTCGGTGCGCACGGATCCGCCGCCGGTTGGTCGTCGACCCTCGGAAATCCGCTCGTGATCCAGCTCGGATTCGGCTGCGGGCATGACACATCCGGGAAACCGGCACATGCCGTCGAGGGCCCGCACTCGCCGCGCCGTCGAGTGCCGCCGCCTCGCCTCCGCGACCGGGCCGCCTGATTCGTCCTGCTCCGAAATCACCTGGAAGCGAGCGTGTTCGGCCAGAGTCCGTGCCAACGCCGCGTCGATGGGCCCATATCCCGCCAGGAACGCCGGAGCCTCACTCATACCGAGCAGCGAATCGGCCGGGATTCCGATCTGGATCAACGGCCGCCGCGGTGTTTCGGCCGCCGCGCCGGAACTCGCGCATCGCTGCCCCCGGCCACACCGGCACCGCAGCCGACCCGACCCGTCCGCCAACGCCACCAACGCATCCGCGCGCCGCTGCGGCATGGTCCGCGGATCTTGCGTGCACACCTGCAGACTCATCTCCCGCAGCCGCATCGCCACCGTCTGCGCTCCCGGCGCGGGCAGTTGTCCGTCGAATACCGCCATACTGTCCTGCGTCGCCCGAATCCGCACGTCACGCTGATCCTGCCGAAGTTCCCTACGGCGTTGCGCCCCAGAGGGATCCAATCGTGCCGCCCACCGCCGCGCCGTCTGCCGCAGCCGCGCCGGTTCGGTCCGTTCGGCGGCCTCGATCAACCGCGTCTCCACCGCACCGGCCACCTCCCGCGTCAGCCCACGGGTGCAGTCCACGATCACCCGAACCTTCGCCAGATCGATCCGCCCCTGCTCGAAGGCCAGCCGCGTCCGTGGCAGCGACTCCTCCAATGCCAGACCGATATCGATCAGCACGCCCATCGTCGCCTCGTCCGAGTGCAGCGCGACCGCCGCCTCGCTCGCCGCGTACTCCCCGGCCCGCACCCCACCCGGCCCCGGCTCCGCACTCTCGGCCCGATGCCGCCTGTACAACTCCCGCACGGCGAAAACCTCCGCCGCCTGCGCCCGCGCCGCAGCCCCGTGCGCGGACCGAAGGGCGTCGATCAGCCCCTCAGCACTCATGGCCCCGAAGTCCATGGAAGAGCCTCGATTTGCCTCGAACATATGTTCGATACTACTGCGTGGTACCTGCTCCCACCACTCGCATAACTAGGCGATTTGGTTGCTGACACGCCAGTGGTGTAACTTTCTTCAAGCGCGAGGGAAACTGAGCGCGGTAACCAGGGGCTATGGCGCAGCTGGTAGCGCACCACACTGGCAGTGTGGGGGTCAGGGGTTCGAGTCCCCTTAGCTCCACTTTAGTATGTGCAGGTCAGAGGCTATTTGGTAGCCTGGATCTCGATCGCGGTCACCACCGCCGTCACCACCCGCTTCTCAGGGCAGCTCGTGTCGCCATCTTCGACACGACAGGAGTGGCCCATGCCCACACCTCGCCCGCGAACCCGCAAGGACGGCACCGTCAGCTGGCAGGTCCCGTTCCACTACTACGACACCGCGAATAAACGCCGGATGTCGGCCGAAAGCTTCGACGACTACACCGAGGCCCAATGGTGGGCCGACCTCATCGACAAGATCGGGCTCGACGCCGCACGCGACGTCCTCGCCGGTAAACGTGACGCGGGTACCGGCGCGGTCCTGCTGTTCGACTGGCTGACCCGCTACACCAACCGGCTCACCGGCGTCCAGGAGGACGGGCGCGACAAATACCACCGCTACATCGCCAACGACATCGTCCCGTTCTTCGGCGAGCACGCCACCGTCGAATCCGTCACCCAGGACACCGACGCCGCTTGGATCGTCTACCTCGAACAGGACAAGGGCAACGCCCCCAAGACCATCAAGAACAAACACGGATTCCTCTCCGCCGCCATGCGCGCCGCGGTCGAACAACGCCCGACACCGCTGCTCGCGTTCAACCCCTGCGCCGGCGTCCGGCTGCCCCGCCACGACCAAACCGAGATCGAGATCTTCGACAACGACGAATGGGAACTGTTCGAACAGCTCCTCGCCCCACGCTGGCGCGTCCAGGCCGAATTCGGACTCGTCTCCATGGCACGCCCCGGCGAGATCGGCGCTCTCCAGGTCCGTGACGTCAACCCCGTCACCGGCGCGGTCCGCATCAACAAGGCGTGGAAGGACGGCGGCAGCAAACTCAAACTCGGCAAACCCAAATCCGCCCGAGGCATCCGCACCGTCAACATCCCCCTCGAGACCATCGCACGCCTGGACCTGTCACGCCCGGGTGACGAGTTGCTGTTCCACAAATACACCGGTACCCCCATCACCGCCGGCTACTTCCACCGCAAAGGCTGGCAACCCGCCCTGCGCCGCCTCGAAGCCCTAGCCCGACGCGAATTCACCGGCCCGGGAGCCAAAGTCCTCTGGCACGGCACCGACCCGCGAGCACTGCTCGAACGCTACGGCCCCGCGGTCGCCACCCTGCGCATGAAACACCTCACCCCCTACGTTCTGCGCCACACCGGCATCTCCTGGAAACTCCAGGACGGCGTCCCCCTGTTCGTTGTCTCCCGCGATGCCGGCCATGAATCGGTCAACACCACCGACCGCCGATATGGCCACAACGACCGCACCGCCAGCCAATCCGCCGCCCAGATCATCGCCGCCCGCCTGCCCCGCGTCCGCGCCGACATGCTCGCCCTCGCCGCCTGACCGACGTCACCACACACCCACCGACCCCGACATCTATTCCATTTCATTCCGCACCGCCGAGAAATGAAATGGAATGGAAGGAAGGCAATTCCGATGCCGGACACCGTGACGTCGACCCCCACTGAATCCCGGAACCACTGCCGGTTCCCCGGCTGCCACGCCGCGCTACCCACCCGCACACCCGGCCGACGTGGCGCACCTCGCCGCTACTGCGACAACCCTGCTCACACCGCACAAACGGCCCTGCGCGCCCTGCGCGACGCCGCCGCCACGAACGCCATGCACTACCCGTCGCCCCGACCGCTCACCGACGAAACCCCCACCCTCGCCGCGCTCCTGGACCGCTACAACCAACTACGAGACGAACTCGGCACCGTCACACGCGAGACCGACACCCTGTTCGCCCATCTCACCGACCCGGCCGTCATCGACCGCGAGATCGCCGAGACACATCGCCAGGCCGGGCACCGGATCGCCGAGGCTGAATATGCCTTGGCCCAGGCCGAACAGGCACGGGCGACGATGACCGAACGGCTTGCCCGCGTGGTTGACAGCGAAAGTCGCGCTCGTGCCATCGCGCGCGAAGCCCGCACCGCATCCAGAGACGCGACCCTGCGGGCCGACGCCGCCGAACGAGACGCTGCCACCCGGATCGTCGCTGCCGAGCGCGAATGCGACCGTGCCGAGCAGAACGCGGCGCGGGTGATGACCGAGGCGCGCGCGGAGGCAGAGGCCGCACTCTTGGCCCAGGCGCGGGCCGAAGGCGAACGCGATGTCGTCGTGGCCGCGAACCGCGCCCTGATCGCCGAGATCACCGATCTGCGCGAACTTCTCGGTACCGAACGCGCCGATCATCGGAGCCGGATCGAACACCGCGACATCGAGTACGGTCGTGCGATCACCGCAGCTCACGTCCTAGCCATCCGCACGGCCCGCGAACACCGCGACCAGATCACCGATCTCGTCGAGCGATGCATCCCCGACCCTGATACCGGGATGCGAGCGGCACCACATCAGCTGGCCGCCGAGGGGGACAGCGAGATGTCGTCGTAGAGTGCGGACGCCGTCGACCCTGTGGAGGCGCACTACTCCATGTACCGGGGTCGATGGATAGTCCCGCCGTGGCGCTGCTGACGGACCGCAGGCGTTTGGCTGCGCATATCCGCGATGCATGCGAACCTCGAAGCCTCAAGCTTGCCTCGTGTCCTGGATGCTCAAAACACGGGCCGATCTGTCGCACTACCGGTTGACGCAACCGTCGGGATGTCTCGCCCGCCTAGTCAGTCGCCATGTCAGAAGGTTACAGTTGAGTCTGTCGGGCGTGGGACGGGAGTCGGCTATGAGTGTTGGGAGTCTTTGTGGCCGTAGATCTTTCGTGCCCGCCCTGGTGCGAATCGCATCGGGTGTGGGATATGAATAATTCCAGCGCGGGCCTCGTTCATTATGGACCGGAACTGGCACTGGATATCGCCGAGGTGGTAGTCATCGGTGTAGTCCGTCGTATCTCGATTCGAGTGACTGCTCGGGATCATGGCGAAACACGCAAGTGCTTCATCGAGTTGATTGATCCCCATGGAGTCGGCGTGGCCTTGACCGCCGATGAAGCTCGGCGGATAGCGCAGATGCTTATCGACGCCGCAGACCTGCGACTGAGGTCCGCCGATGGGGAGTGTCCCCCGTGGTGTGTGACGCACAACAACCCCGATCCGGACGATCCTGACGACGAACGCGAGCACCGCGGCCTTTTCCAGGCAATGGTGGTCGCCGGTATTCACGATCCCAGCGTCGCGATTGGGGTGCAGGTGCGCGCATTCGATGAGAAATATGAACGCCAGGTCTGTCTGGAGCTCTTGGTGCAATCGGTGTCTACCGAGTTATTGGCGGCGGAAGCATGCAAGATCTCGGCACACCTCCTCGACTGCGTGGATCTAGTCGAATTAGTGGAAATTGCATAGACAACGTGCGCTGCGCCCGGCGGCGCCGCTTGGTAGGTGGCGGCCTGCCACGGGCCATTTCATCGGACAGTTCTCGTCGGCGAAGTGGCTGATCGGCCGTTCGCGTCGATCTGACTGATCGGCGCCGCCCCGGTTCGGTTGCGCCCGCCACCCAGTGGGCGGAGGTGGTGTCCTTAATGCTGCCTGGAGTTCGCCGACAGGAACCATATCCGATGCTCCCGCACCTTCAGCTGATCCCGCCGGGGTATGGCTGCCCAGCCAGGTAGGCGTCCATTGTGGCGAGGATTCCGGCGATCCGGCTGTGCCCCACGCGGCGACCGATGCGTTGGACAGGGCTCCGCTGACGAAGTTCAGCACGAAGCAGTCGCGCAGGACCAGGTACGGCTCGAGCAGGTCGTTGAGATCAGCGGGTAGCGCGAATATTCCGGCGTAGCCGTCGAGGAAGTCGTGGGCGAATTTCTCGTAAGCACCCGGGATGGTGTGGGCGATCCGGTGGATCGAGGGGAGCACGGTCGCGATGTCGAGGATCGGGCTTCGCTGACCGCAGTCGCCGAAGTCGATGATCCCGACGCCGCCGGTCGGCAGGGCGATCATGTTCTCACGGTGCAGATCACAGTGAATCAGGGGATCTTTTCCGGCGAGCGCGTGGGTGAAACGGTCGGCGACGGCACGCAGCGTCCGGCGACCGTGGTCTTGCAGGTGCACAGTCGCGGCGCGATCGGTCAGGGCCGCTCCCTCGAGCAGGATTGTTTCGTGATCCCATGTCGGCCGATCGAAGTCGGGGATCTCGACCGTGGCGGCGTTACGGTGCAGGTGTGCGGTGGCCGCACCCATCTGATGGGCGAGGCCCGGCTGCTGGTAGGGCGGTTCGGCTGTGCCGGGTACCCAGTGCAGCACTGCCAGAGTGGCCGACTGGTCGTGCCCCGGGAACCGTTTTGCCGAGTTCCCGGCAACCTCCACCTCCGACGGGCACCACGGACTTGATCATCTCGTCGATGACCGTGCACCTACCGTTACGGTGGATTCTTGTCGGCGAGGACGCCCGATCACATCCACGGCGGTGCCAGGTCGGGGAGCGAACTGACCAACATCGGTGACGGTGCCGCTCACGGAATCCTGATTCAGGGCTGCGGTGTGCGGTGTAGGGCATTTGCTCCGGATCCCGCCGACAGTCGAGGGTGTCGGTTGCACCGAAAGGTGCCGCGCCTGGTTCCCGCCGAGGTTGGTTTGATGATCTGGACCGACGGGATCACGACGTGGCTCGGTGGCTCATTGGAGGTCCAGTGCACACCGTCCCCTACCCGACACCGTCGGCGGATGCGTGAGGTTCTGGACTTGGCCGATGAGAGGACCTGGATGGCGCTGGATCGACGGCCTGTGGACCGGCAGGCATTGGGTGTGGATTCCGAACTCTCGCAATGAAGCCCGGATGTCTGCCTGATCGTCGGGCTAGGGAGCGTCGCTTCTTCCGGTGACTGCTATCGGAAAGCCAGATCTGTCTGACCGGCAGGACATTATCATCGCTCGACCAACCGCGGCCGTTGGTCGTGCGATCTTGTCCATCTGTTTCCGGAGGTGTCGGTGAACGTGAGGTCCGCGCGGACCGTCGCGGCGTTGGGCGCGTAGTAGACGACCGTCTCTTCCGCCCCGGCAGGGAACGGGTCCGGGTAGCAGTCCGCCAGCCGTGCTATTTGCTGGCTTGTGATCGGGCTGACGATATTCATGATCAAGTCTTCCATCGTGGCGGCGGTGATTTCGGCGAACGGAGTGCCGCTGTGTGGGTTGGATGAATTGACCTTGCCCCGAACCTCGGCGCGGTTGCGGTCGCTCAGGGTCTTCCACAGCATTCGATGACCTTTGGCTGTCACGCACTCGTCCTCGATGCGACTGCCTGTGGCGTCAACGGGATAGACATCTGCTTCGAGCTGAGCGATCGGTGTGGCGCTGCCGTTGTGGACTGTGACGTCCCAGAAGCCGGGCAACCCCAAAGTCGGGTTCACACTAGGCGCGACTCTTCTGGCTTCATCGAACTCATAGGTGCGCTCGAACCGCTCCACCTCGATGCCAGCAGCCGAGCGGCTCTGGTGAGGATGCCCGAAGATCACCAAGTCCCGGCCTCATCGACACTTCGCCGGCGAGGCGCGGGGCGGCCGAGGGCCGACAAGTGGCCTTGCACTGCGCCATACAGCTCATCGAGGGTCAGCCCCGGTGTCAGTCGGGCGAGGGACAGGAGGGCCCCGGTGAACGCCGTGTGTATCTCTCCTAGCGGCGCGAAGGACGGCTCGTTCGCTGCGGAGGAGGTGAGCGTGAATGTCCCATTAGTCCGGAACTGGTTGGCCTGCAACGTATCGGCGTCGCTCATGGACTCGAACGCGCGACCGGAGAAGCAGCAGTCCAAGATCAGAACCCGTATCTTGGCCGGACTGTCCAGGAGATCCTCACGCAACGTTTCGAAGGGTAGAGCCTTCCAGGCTGCTCGCGTCTGGCTGCTGCCCGGAAGACCGAGATACAGGCGTCCTCGACTATCGACGAGGCCATGACCGCTGTAGTACACCAACAGAACATCCTCGGCCTCGCGGGCAGCCCGTACGAGAACGTCGCCGATCTCGGCGAGCTGCGGATTCTCCACGAGTGTGCAGTGCTGGGGAGCGAAAGTTCCCAGGTCGGGTTCAGTGAGCAACTGCTAGAACACTGCCCCCGTGCCTTCGACATCCGCTCATCCTTGCTCACCGACAAAGAGAATCGGAACAGGACCCCTCGCGCCACGTCAGCAGCAGCTGAAACCCAGCGCTGCTGCTGTTGTTGTTGATCCTGCTCGGTCTGCCACTGTTGGCCACGGCCGCCGCCTACACCACGGTATGGACCAGCGACTGGTGGACTATCACTCGGTGCCCTTGACGTCGTACAGCCATTCGACCGCCCCAGGACGCCGGATCGGATACAGCGGCACCTGACCGAAGCCGGGGACGAACCCCGCACCTCGGTCAGGTGTCGCACCGGTACCCACCGAGTGAGCGCCGCCTCGCACGCAAGCATGAGCCGACCGGCCTCGCTTCGCGCGGCTCGCGATGACCAGGATCGACAACGGGGGACGACACACCATGGATACCGACACCCCGCCAAGGCGGGTGCGGATCGAGGCAGGCAGCGCACGGCTGTCCGGACTGATCGTGAGCACCCTCTCCGGTAGGGTCGCGATCCTGTCCGCTTCCCTGTGGTCGGCGGCCTTGGTCGCTGTCGGGCCGTCAGTAAATTTGCCGGGTTCCCGGCAATCTCCACCTCCGACGGGGCACTGCGAGCTCAATCATCTAGTCGACGGCCGTGTACCTACCGTCACGGCAGAATTTGCCGTCGAGGACGCCTGATCACCCTCCCGGTGCTCCGGTTCGTCGGGGTGCGCACTGCGGTAAACGGTGGTGTCTGGAAGAATCCGTAGGCATGGTTGCGACATACAAGGGACTCGTTATTTGGGATGTTGATGGCACTTTGATTCCTGCGGACTTGCGTTGGCTGCGCAGGGCCGTCGCACGGACATACGGTCTTGAGGAGTCTGAAGTGATTTTCCCTCCCGCGCGCGTCCACGGCTATACCGACGAGTCCATAGTTATTGATACTGCAATCGCGTCTGGAATTTCCGCTGCATTGGCAGAAAGCGGACTAGAAAGATTCAGTGTCGAGTTGGTAGATGTCATGTCCCGCGGAGAGGACGAACTTGCACGGGACCAGCCTGCATATCCTGGCGCGGCCGACACTATCACCGCCCTGGCAGAAAGTGGGTTCGTACAGACCGCGCTGACTGGAAATTTGCGCGTCGCTGCGGAATTCAAACTCAGGGTAGCAGGCCTGGATTCGTACCTCGATCTGAATATCGGCGGCTTTGGCTCAGATGCTCGAGACAGATTTGAACTGCCTGCCGTCGTGTCCGGTCGATTCTCCGAAAAATATGGAGAAGCAGTTGACCCCACGCGAACGATCATCATCGGTGATGCACCCAACGATATCGCAACCGCACGACACGCTGGATTTAGAGTCATTGCTGTCACTCACAGAGTAACGCGCGCCGAATTGTCGCAACACTCGCCTGATTCGATTATTGATTGGTTAGACCCCGATACGACGGTACAGGCCATCGAGTCGATAATCGGCACCATCAGCAGGAATTGAGACTACCGATCTTTTCCCTCATCGCCAGTACCGGCCGTTCATTCTGCCAGGGCGACATCCTCTCGATGGCTCGGTGCGCGCGCTCGATTCCGCGATGATTCCCCATCGCCGCCAGGGCATCGTATGCGTCTTCAAGAATCCTGCAACCCTCTTCTAGCTCACCGGATAGCGTGTATGCGCTGGCGAGGTCAACACGCGCAGCAAGTTCGACATTGGGGCTGTCGCCCATTTTGGTGTTCAAAGCTGAGCTGAGAGCAGCGATCGCCCTCTTAGGCTCGTTGAGCAGGAGCTGACTCGTGCCCACATACACCTGAATTCGTGTCGTGTTCCAGTCGCTGAATAATCCTGTGCGGTCACCCTCGGAGATATATTCAGCGGCTCGCTGGGCGCGCATGAGTGCTTCTTCGCATTCCTCCCGCAGCTCGAGTACTGCGTATGCCTGTGCTTGCTCCGCGCCGATCCGGGCTCGTGCGGCGGGTGGTAGACAATCGGCGAACTCAGCGGCTTCCTTGAGAATCCGCAGTCCGATCACCACATCGCCATCCGAGCTGATCAATGTTGCAGCGTCGGATCGTAGATTGCTTTCAAATATTCGCGCAATTCCACTCATTGCCCTGTCTTGCAGCTGGTCTGCAAGCTTGCGGGCGAACGCGCAATGGGTCAGAGCCATCGACCTGTCGCCTACGGCGCTCCAAACGCGGCTTGCGACAACAGAAGTCTCCCCTAGGAGAGCTCCGACCTGCTGTTTGACACGCTCATTTGTGGCAGCACGGAACAGTGTGGCAACAGCGTCCCGATGAGCTTCTATCGGCCCTATCAGTGCGTCGGGCGCAATACTCTGCCGCTGACCGGCGAGGAGATTCGTGACTGCGGTGAAGCTGTCGATTGTCGCCTCCGACACCGAGCGCGACCGGAGAAATGACGTGGCCAACTCAGCATCAAACGCCCGATCGAGATCCAGTTCGGCAGCCACCACGGCCGTCGACTGAATCGCAGCGGCCGGGCCGCGTTCGGACGCCGCCACCAACTCGGTCGATATTCGCCGAGATCGGTGACGTCTGTCGGGCGCTTCGGCGCGCATCGAGACCAGTTCACCGTTCGCGCCGACTGCGGTGTCTATCGCCGCAACCAATTCCGCCGAAGGAAGGCTGGCATCCTCCCATTCACACATGGACACATACTGGCGTGTGTAGCCGATCTGGGCGGCCAACTTGCGCTGGCTGAGGCCCGCCTCGAGGCGCCGCCGCTTGATTTCACGCGCCAAACGGTTCGCGATGGCCGCCGGTTGCCGGTCCGGTTCGGTCAGACCTGTCACCGATGCCCTCCACGTTTGGATCGATTTGTGTACCCCACGGGTATGGCAAACCCCGTTCCCGGGAGTTGCCACCTTTCTGATCAGTGTAGGCAGCCAGTTTCCTGAGAGCTGAGCAATAGGACGAGCCGACAGTACCGAGCGGAGATCGAACGATGGCAACCACGGCCCGAGGTGGCAAATCCTCGGCTGACGCGCCACCGACACGTGGAGGTCGGACGAGCCGGGCAACGCCGCGACTCCGTGCAGTACGCCGGGAACCACCGGCCAGCCCAACGCCCAATGCTCCAAGCCTCCCGGCAGCGGATCGACTTCGATGTCCTCGCCGCCGGGAGAAATCAAATGCCTCACGCCTCGAAATAAGCTCCGCCGGAACAATATACAAGTTTCCGTATATCCGAATCCGGATCATCGATATCCCAACACCGCAGGCATTCGGCGGCTCCTACCGTCGCTGCAAGCATCCGGTTCGGGAGAATGTCGGTCCCATCCCGGCGCACTGATCTGCAAAGAGTGTTGAACAGCCGCGATTTCTCGGTTCCGGTGCCCACCAGACGCATTGCGTTGAGACGCCGACTGGATCGCAAACAGTCGTAGAGAAGGACACGCTCCATGGCCACTACGGTCCCTCCATCGCCCACGCACCGTGTCACTTTGTCGGCCTCGGTGGGAGGCACGGTCAGACAGCAATCCGTACCGAGCGGCTTGGATGGTCCGGTGTTCGCGCTGCATTCGCTGGCGTTTGCGCGCGATCCGCATCGCTTCTACGCCGAAATGCGCCGCTACCATCCCGATTTCGCTCGGGTCGAGCTGGCACCGGGCGTCATGGCGACGTTGGTGATCGGGTGGGGGCGTGGGGTGCAGATCCTGCACGACTCGGATCGCTTTCGGGCCGATCCGAGTAGGTGGCAGGCCACGATGGATCCGCGGTGCCCGGTCCTGCCGATGATGGGAGACAGGGACAACGCGTTGCGTAGCGACGGGTACGACCATCTCCGATACCGCAAGGCCACCAACGCCGCGCTGAAAGCGGTGAATCTGCACGGATTGCACAAAACCGTCGCCGGACACGGCAGCGCTCTCATCGACGCGGTCGCCGCCAACGGCGAGATGGACCTGGTCGCGGATTACGCGGGCCCGCTGGCGTTTCGAACGATCAACGAGATCATGGGCTGCCCGCCGGATATCGGTGCCGAGCTTGCCGCGGGCTTCGCGATGATGTTCGAGGCCGTGCCTGATCCTCAGCGGGTCGATGCGATCCTCGATGCGGCGCTGGGGGCGTTGATCGACCTCAAACGTGCCGAGCCGGGTGATGACGTCACGACCAGGCTGATTCGGCACGCGGGCGATATGAGCGAGCGGGAAATACGTGAGCAGGTCTTGACCATGTGCGCGGCGGGTATCGAGCCCTTCCAACACTGGATTGTCAACACCGGCTGGTTGGTCATGACCGATCCGCGTTTCGGTGGAGAGGTCGTGAGTGGGGCGTGCACGACGAAACATGCCTTGGACGAGGTCTTGTTCCGGGATTCCCCGTTGGCCAACCTGTGTGTCCGCTATCCCCGTCATCCGGTCCACTACCTCGACGGTGTGATCCTGCCCGCGGACCAGCCGGTGCTCATCGGCATGGCGGCCTGCAACACCGACCCCCGCGTCACCCGTGACCCCGATGCCACCGGCTACATCGACTACTCCCGCAACGTCTCGCATCTGAGTTTTTCGGCGGGAGCCCATGACTGCCCGGCCCGCGACATCGCCTATCAATGCGCCACCGACGCTGTCGGCGAGTTGTTCGATCACCTGCCCGATCTCCGACTCGCCTGCCACCGCGAGGAATTGGTGTGGCGGCCGGGGCCTTTCCATCGCGCGCTCACGGCCCTACCGGTGGCCTTCGATCCGCTCACCGCGCGGCACGCCCACCGCTGACCGTTCACCCGACCTGTTCTACCGCGCATTTTCTGATCGCCTTCTGCATTTGGAGTCCTGGTATGACCGCTCTCAAATCCGTCCTCGACCCGTACGTACTCGATGCCACCGGTACCGACATTCGTGGTGAAGCCGCTCTGTTGCGTGAGCGTGGGCCGCTGGTCCCGGTCGTGTTGCCCGGCGGGATCCGGGCCTGGGCGATCACCACCTCGGACCTGCTCAAATCCTTGTTCGCCGACGAGCGGGTGTCCAAGGACAGCTACCGGCACTGGCCCGCGTTCCTCGCGGGCGAGGTCCCGCCGGACTGGCCACTGATCACGTGGGTGTCGGTGCGCAACATGTTCACCGCCCACGGCGAGGACCACACCCGGCTACGCAAACTCGTCGGACCCGCGTTCACCGCCCGACGAGTCACCGCGCTGCAACCACAGATCGACCGCATCGTCGGCGACCTGCTCGACGAACTCGCCGAACACCCGCCGGGATCGGTGGTCGATCTGCGAGAGGAATACGCCGCCCAGGTGCCGTTGCGGGTGATCACCGAACTGATGGGAGTACCCGACCGTCTCCAACCACGCCTGCGGGTATGCGTGGAGGAGATCTTCTCCACACTCCCACAACGCGATCCGGCCCTCACCCTCACCGAGATGCTGGAGTTGCTCACCACCCTCGTGGCGCTGCGCCGCGCGCAACCCGGCGAGGACATGACCAGCCTGCTCATCAACCACCGCGACGAAGGAGACCGGCTCAGCGAAGAAGAACTCGTCCACACCCTGCTGCTGGTCATCACCGCCGGATTCGAGACCACGGTCAACCTGCTCGACCAAGCCATCTACGAAGTCTCCACCCGCCCCGAACTCGGGGCAGCGCTCCGGGCGGGCACCGTCGAATGGCCGCGTCTGGTCGAGGAGACCCTGCGCTACGCGCCGCCGGTGGCGAATCTGCCGCTGCGCTACGCGATCACCGACATCGACGTCGACGTCGCGGGCCAGCGGATCGAAGCGGGCGATCCGATCATCGCCGCGATCGCCGCCGCCAACCGTCGTCGGCCCGGCACCGACGTCGACGAATTCGACCCCAGCAGGCCGAACCTCGAACACCTGAGCTTCGGTTACGGCCCGCACTACTGCCTCGGCGCCGGCCTGGCCCGCCTCGAGGCCGCGGCCGCGCTGCCCGCCCTGTTCACCAGATTCCCCCACCTCACACTCGCCACCGAACCCGAGGCGCTGGAATCGCTGGACAGCTTCATCAGCGTCGGCCACCAACAGCTACCGGTCCACCTGACCCGCATCTCCACACCTGTAGAGGCGGGATAGTGCCGCTGCGGTCGCAGGCCGCCGCTCGGGCTGCCGACCGGGGCGCTTCCTACGACGAGTCCGCACCCGCGGGACTGGTCGTCCTCGATACCGATATCGTTCTCTACCCGCTTTCCTGTTGTGGTTCGACGAGCCGATTTCAGGAGAGTGGTGTGTTTTGAGTACAGGGTGTTGGACGGTCCAT
>NZ_JBEXFQ010000008.1:0-249610 GCF_040606855.1 Nocardia sp. NPDC005366 | reverse complement strand
CAACACTCTTCCCCCCCCCCCCCCTCTCCCTTCCTTTTCGGGCCCCCCCGCGCTCGGGGGCCCCCCCTATTGGGGGGGCCACGGCGCGGGTATCGCCGAAGCCGTCGAGGTGATCGAACGGATCGGCGCCGCCGATCCTTCGGTCGGACTGATCCTGCAATGGAACTACACCAACCATCTGAGTCTGGCGCGCCCCGACAATCCGTGGCCGAAGGAATTGAAGGAGCGGGTGTTCCGCTCGGCGGCCGAGGACGGCGCGCTGATCAACGGACTGGCGGTCGAACGAGAACTCGGCAGCCTCTCGCGCGGCGGTGCCCCCGCGACGACCGCGACCAGGCTTGCCTCGGGTGATTGGCGCATCGACGGCGAAAAGGCCTACGCCACCGGCATTTCGGGCCTGAGCTGGTTCACCGTGACCACCACTACGGCCGAACCGACGCCGCGTATCGCCACCTTCCTGCTCGACCGCGACAGCACGAACTGGCGGATCGAGAAGACGTGGAACCACCTGGGATTACGCGCCTCCGACACGCAGTCGGTGGTGTTCGACGGCACGGTGGTGCCGCACGCGCGGCTCGTGGAATCGCGCGATCCCGCCGACGGCACCGCGAAAACGCGCAGGCCCGCCCGTCAGGCGCTGCCCCTGCTGCTCGCCGCGAACTACAACGGCGTCGCCGTCGCCGCGCGGGACTGGCTTGTCCGCTACCTGCACACCAGGGTGCCCACCGCATTGGGCGCGTCGTTGGCGACCGTGCCGCGCTACCACGACCGGGTCGGCGAAATCGAGGCGTGGATCCAGACCAGTCGCGCGCTGCTGCGCCAAGGTGTCGCCAGTCTCGCCCCCGACGCCGACGGGCCGCTGCCCGCTCTCGCCAAACATGTCGCCACCACCACCGCCATTCGCGTCACCGAATCCGCGCTTGACCTGACCGGCAATCCCGGCCTGGATCGGCAGCATCCGCTGGAACGTCATCACCGAAACGCCATGGTCGGCCGAATCCACACCCCGCAGAGCGATTTCGTGCTGGCGAACCTCGGTCGCGCCGCGCTCGCGGCGGGCCGTGACCCCGAGGAGAAACAGGTATGAGCCGCCGACAGGTCCATCTGAACGTCAATATCCTCAACGCCGGTGTCTTCGGCGGCTCGTGGCGCTTCCCCGGCACCGATCCCGCCGCCGGTTTCACCCTCGAGCATTACGTGCGGATCGCCGAACAAGCCGAAGCGGCGACCTTCGACGCCGTCTTCCTCGCCGACGGGCCCGCGATCAGGGAGGATCTGCGCTACCGGCCCTTCAACAGCCTGGAACCCTCGGTAGTGCTGGCCGCGGTGGCCGCCGCCACCAGCCGCGTCGGGTTGATCGCGACGCTGTCGTCGAGTTACAACCACCCCTACGACGTGGCCCGCCGGTTCGCGTCACTGGATCTGCTCAGCGGCGGTCGTTCCGGGTGGAATGTGGTGACGACCGCGGGCGCCGACGCCGCCGCCAATTTCGGATTCGACGCCGAACCCGAACACGCCGCTCGCTACGAGCGCGCCGCGGAATTCGTCGAGGTGGTCCGAAAGCTCTGGAACAGTTGGGAACCCGACGCCCTGGTCGGCGACAAGGCGAACCACCGCTTCGCCGACTGGGACAAGATCCACCCGGCCGCGCACCGCGGCGCGCATTTCGACGTCGAGGGTCCGCTCAACGTGCCGCGCTCACCGCAGGGTGAGCCGGTTGTGGTGCAGGCGGGCGCGTCCAAGGACGGTCGCGCGCTGGCCGCGCGGGTGGGGGAGGTGATCTTCACCGCGGCCCAGACCGAGGACGAGGCGGACGAGTACTACCGCGACATCAAGGCCCGCGCGGCGGCGCTGGGGCGGCGGCCGGAGGATGTGGTGATTCTGCCCGGCCTGTCGACGGTGATCGGCGCGACCGAGGCGCAGGCCGCCGAACGGCGCGAACTGCTCGCCGAATTGGTTCCGCCGGAATACGCGCTGGCCAGGCTGGCGGGACAGCTCGGCGTGGACCAGGACGCGCTGGCACTGGATTCACAGCTGCCGTGGCAGCTCCTGGCCGATCCCGACGAGGCCGGCGGATCCCAGACCTTCTACAAGATCGCGCTCGGCCTCGCGCGCCGGGAGAACCTGACCGTGCGGCAATTGCTGCGCAGGCTCGGCGGCGGCGCCGGACATCGCATCGTCACCGGCACGCCCGAACAGATCGCCGACGCGATCATCGACTGGGTCGACAAAGGTATCGCCGACGGCTTCAACCTGATGCCCGATGTCCTGCCCGGCGGCTTCGATGATTTCGTCTCCGGCGTTGTACCGATTCTGCGCGAGCGCGGTGTATTCCGGTCCGAATACACCGGGACCACCCTGCGCGAACATCTCGGCCTGCCCATACCTGGGTACGTCGCCCATCGACACGAGGGAGCCGCGTGATGGAGCGCAGACTACGGTTCTTCGTCAATATCGGCAGCGCTGGATATCACCAGGCGGCGTGGTTGGAGCCGGGCCTGCCCGCCGACGCGTTCATTCGGCTCGACCACTATCAGCGGATCGCCGCGATCGCCGAACGCGGCGCGCTCGACGCACTGCTCTTTCCGGATATTCCGGTGCAGCAGCCCGGTATCGCGCGGGCGCCCGCCGCCACGCTCGACCCGATTCTGCTCGCGGCGGCGCTGTCGGTGTCGACGGAGCGGATCGGGCTCATCCCCACCGCGACCACCTCGTTGAACCTGCCCTACAACCTCGCGCGCCGCATCCTGTCGCTCGATCACGCGACGGGCGGGCGGGCCGGGTGGAATGTGGTGACTACCTTCGATCCGAACGCGGCCCGCAATTTCGGGGTGCGTCAGCTGCCCGAGCGCGACGAACGCTACCGCCGTGCGGGCGAATACGTCGAGCTCACCGAGAAGCTCTGGGACAGTTGGGAAGCCGACGCGATCATCGGCGATCAGGAATCCGGTCGATTCGCCGATCCCGAGCGCGTGCACGCGGTGGGGCACCGGGGTGAGTTCTATTCGGTGGCGGGGCCGTTGAACGTCACCCGATCGCCGCAGGGCAGGCCGGTTCTGGTGCAGGCGGGAGCATCGCCGCAGGGGCGGGCTTTCGCCGCCGGGCACGCCGAGGCCATCTACACGACACAGCTGAGCTTTTCCGCCGCACGGGAATTCACCGAGGAGATCCGCGCCGCGGCGACGTATTCGGGGCGCGACGGGGACACCATCCGCATCCTGCCCGGCCTGGTTCCGGTACTCGGCGCGACCGAGGCGCAGGCCAGGGACCGTTTCGACGGACTTCAGGGCAGGTTGCATCCCGACAGCGCGCCGGTGCGGGCGCTGGCGAATTGGCTTGGATACCCGGATGCCGATATCGATCTCGACGCACCGCTGCCGCGACAGCTGACCGTGCTGCCGGAGGGGCGCGTCGGCCCGCAGGGTTTCTTCACCTCGCTGATCAGGTACGCCACCGAAACCGGATATCCGGTGCGGCGTCTGCTGACCGAATTCCTCGGCGGGCACCGGGTGGTCGCGGGAACTCCGAAATCGGTCGCCGACCATATCGAATTGTGGTTCCGCAACGCGGGAATCGACGGGTTCACGATCATCCCCGCGGTCCTGCCCTCCTATCTGGAGGAATTCGTCGACCAGGTGGTGCCCGAACTGCGCCGCCGCGGCCTGTTCCGCCACGAGTACGAACATCACACCCTGCGTGGTCACCTCGGCTTGGCCGAACCGGCGAATTCCCTTGCCCGCCAGACAGTTTTCACGACAAGAAAGTGACGTACCGGACGATGACACATCGCTATCTGGGCCGGACCGGTGTCCTGGTCAGCCCGCTCACACTCGGCGCCATGAATTTCGGGGCATGGGCCAACCGCGATCACGACGACGCCGCCCGGATCATCCACCGGGCGCTCGACGCCGGTATCAATGTGGTCGACACCGCCGACGTGTACTCCCAGGGCGAGAACGAGGAGATCGTCGGCAAAGCCTTGGCCGGTCGACGCGCGGAAGTGGTGCTGGCCAGCAAATTCCACGGCCAGATCGGCGCCGATCCCAATACCAGGGGTAATTCGCGCCGCTGGATCATCCGCGCGGTGGAGGACAGCCTGCGCCGTCTCGGCACCGATCACCTCGATCTCTACCAGGTGCACCGGCCGGAGCCGGAGGTGCCGATCGAGGAGACACTGCGCGCACTCGACGACCTCGTGTCCGCGGGCAAGATCCGCTATTACGGCACCACCACCTTCGAGCCGCACCAACTGGTCGAGGCGCAGTGGGTGGCGCAGGATCGCAATCTGAACCGGCCGGTCACCGAGCAGCCGCCGTATTCGATTCTCGCCAGGGGCGCGGAGCGGGCCACGCTCCCGATCGCGCAGCAGTACGGCCTCGGCGTTCTGACCTGGAGTCCGCTCGCGGGCGGTTGGCTGTCCGGGCGTTACCGCGCGGGGGAGGCGGCGACCGAATCCAGCCGACTCGACCGTCAGCCGCACCGGCACGATCCGGAACTGGCCGCCAACCAGCGCAAACGCGCCGCCGCCGAGGAATTGGCCAAACTCGCCGACGACGCGGGCCTGTCGCTGGTCCATCTGTCGCTGGCCTTCGTCCTGCAGCATCCGGCGGTGAGCACCGTCATCATCGGCCCCCGCACCCTCGACCAGCTGGAAACCCAGCTCGGCGCGGTAGATGTGCGCCTGGACGCCGACATTCTCGATCGCGTCGACCAGATCGTGGCACCAGGGGTGACGATCAGCCCCGCCGACGAGGGCTATCTGCCGCCCTCGCTCACCGATGCCGCCACCCGCCGCCGCGACCCCGCAGGAGCCCTCCGATGAGCCTGTCCGACCTCCGTCTGCTCGGCCGCACCGGTGTACGGATCAGCCCGTACGTACTCGGCGCCATGAATTTCGGCGCGCGCGGCAGCACCACCGAGGAGGAATCGATCGCGCTGATCCACCGCGCGCTCGACGCCGGGATCAATGCCATCGACACCGCCGACACCTATTCGCGCGGGGAGTCGGAGGTGATCGTCGGCAAGGCGTTGCGCGGTCGCCGCGACACTGTGATCCTCGCCAGCAAATTCCACAACGCGGTCGATGACGATCCCACCCACCGGGGCAATTCCCGGCGCTGGATCGCGCGTGCCGTGGAGGATTCGCTGCGCAGGCTCGACACCGACCATCTCGACCTCTACCAGGTGCACCGGCCCGAATCGGTGACCGCCATCGAGGAAACCATCGGCGCGCTGGACGATCTGGTGCGCGCGGGCAAGATCCGCTACTACGGCACCTCGGTCTTCGCACCCGCCGAACTCGTCGAGGCGCAGTGGGTGGCCGACCGGCGCAAGTGGAATCGTCCCGCTACCGAACAGGTTCCGTATTCGCCGCTGGTACGCGGAATCGAACGCGAGACCCTGCCGATCGCGCGGAAATACGGGCTCGGCGTCATCACCTACGGTCCACTCGCGGCGGGGTGGCTGTCCGGGAAGTACCGGATCGGCGCGCAGCAGCCGCATTCGCACCGGGCCGATCTGATTCCCGGACGCTTCGATATCGACGCGCCCGCCAATGCCGCCAAACTCGCCGCCGCCGACGCGCTCGCGGAACTCGCCGAACAGTCCGGGCTGACACTGGTCGAGCTGTCCGTGGGATTCGTCCTTGCGCATCGCGACGTCACCGCGGCGATCATCGGCCCACGCACCGGCGAGCATCTGGACGCCTACCTGCGCGCAGCCGAGGTGACCCTCGGCGCGGATGTGCTCGATCGCATCGATGAGATCGTGCCTGCGGGAACGGTATTCGCCGAACGTGACACCGGGGCCATTCCCCGGGCGCTGGCCGAATCCGCGTTGCGCAGGTCGGTCGCCTGACGAAGGTCGCCGTCGCCGATTCGGAAGCGACGCGGCCGATTCCGACAGTCGAGCGGCCTCCGGAACACCGCGCCACCAGTGGCATTCGTCACAGCCGTCGCGGTGTGGATCGTCGGCACGAGCGGGTAAGCGATTGCCTGTTGCGAGTCGACGACGGAGTCGTCACGGCCGTGCGCATCGCGACACGGCCGTGACGACGAGAGGAGTTCGAACTCTTGGAGGAAGTACTACGGCCGCTCATCGTAGTGGCGGGGACCATCGCGATCACCGTCTGCGCGGGCATGCTGATCGATCGACTGCTGCGTTTCAGCGCGCGTCGTCGCCCGGATTCCCCGACGCCGCTGTCACTGCGAAGACTCCGTCTACCGCTGCAGATGTTGCTGGGGACGTTGGCGTTACAGGCCACCTATCCGCTGGCGCACCTGGATTCACGTCAGGACGTCGTCATCAGGAAGGCGCTCGCGGCGATGGCGATCATGGCCGCCGCCTGGCTGGTCATCCGCGCCGCCGACGCGGTGGCGGAGAATCTGCTGCACCGCTACGCCGCACGCACGAGCGAGGTCTCGCGCGTGCGGCAATTGCGCACCCAACTCGGTCTCGTGCGCCGCATCGTCACCTCGGTGCTGGTGGTCACGACCGTGGCGGTGGCGATTCTGCTGCTCATCCCCAGTATGCGCGCCCTGGGCGCCTCGATGCTGGCCTCGGCGGGCGTGATCGGCATCATCGCGGGCGTGGCCGCTCAGTCGACGCTGAGCAATCTCATGGCCGGGTTGCAGATCGCGTTCGGCGATTCGGTGAAAATCGGCGATACCGTTGTGGTGGAGGGGGAGTGGGGTGTCGTCGAGGAGATCACCCTCGCGTTCCTCACGGTGCGGATCTGGGACGATCGCAGGCTCACCATGCCGGTCTCCTACTTCAACAGCAAACCGTACGAGAACTGGTCACGGGGCGGTCCGCAGATCACCGGCACCGTATTCCTGCATCTCGACCACAGCGCACCGATACCGCTGTTGCGTGAGCATCTGCGCGAGTACCTGAACGAACGCCGGGAGTGGGACGGTCGCGAATGGGGTGTGGTGGTCACCGAGAGCACGCCGACCAATATCGTCGTGCGTGCCACGATGTCGGCCGCCGACGCCGATGACGTCTGGACCCTGCGCTGCGCGGTCCGTGAAGAACTGCTCGACTGGCTCGGCCGCACCCATCCGCGGGCGTTACCGAAGATTCCGACCGCGATAGCGGGACCGGACCCGGAGCAGCGACGAATGACGATGAGCGTCAACGGTTCTCGCGGCGAAGGCGAGCAGTGAGCCCGTCTGGTCTCACGCTGTCCGCCGGAATTCCCGGTAGAGGTCGGGCAGGAAGCGCGCCAGGTGGTTCATCTCCTGGCCGCAGTGCAGCAACAGCTCTCGGGCCGCGTCGAGATCGGCCGCCAGATCGCGAGGATCGACCGAGGGGCCGCGTCCGACGGCATCGGCGGCCCTGCCGAGATCGGGGACGCGCAGACCCCACATGTCGAGGTAGAAGCGGCTGCGCATCTCGCATCCCCCGGCGATCGGCCTGACCTGGTGGGCCAGCCACCCGACATCCACCGGAGCGACGCTGCTGCCGACCCTGGCCAGGATCGTCGTATGCCCTTCGGGGACATCGAATCCGTGCGCGAGCGGATCCTGGAACGCGATGGCCAGCTGCTGCAGTTTCGGCCCGATGTACTCGTCGACGTAGGAGATGTTGCCGATGTATTTGTCGCGGTCGGGGATCGGCTCGGCGGTCCGGTCGGCGGCGATGCCCGCGTACAGGTGCGCGTCGGGATGCCAGAGTTTGTAGCGCGCCGATTCCGAGGAATGCCAGCCGAACCACCAGTCCCACATGGCGGAGGTGACGCCGGGCATCACGGTGTGCACCGCCACCCATGTCTGGCCGGAAACCGTTCTTCCATAGCCGGTTTCGACCCGCGAGTACCCCGTCGCGGCGAGATCGCCGCGCAGTGCCGAGTGGTCGGGAATGTCCTGCGCGGGTGTGGCGGGGCCCGCGTACGCGGCGGCCACCGGGGCGGGCTCGCGCGTCGTGCGGTCGGCCATGTATTTCGCGTAAGGCCGGGCGTGATCACGCTCGGAATACCCGCGATATCTCGTATTCGGCGAATCTGGTTCGGCGTTGGCCGTGGCGCCGAACCCGCCGGTGACGACCGCACCGGCCGCCGCGGCCGCGAGGGAAAGCGTCGCTCTGCGCGTCAGGTACCGCTGTCTCAGCACCCGTCGAGACTAACCACGCCGCCGCGCGGAAGATAGACGTTACTGACAGTTCACTACGGATTCCCTCGGCCCGTCTCTTCTCGGCCACCCGAAGGCGGTGGCGCTCACGAGGTTTTGTGTGGAACCGCCGTGACCAGCCCGCCGTCCACGACGAATTCGGAGCCGGTGGAATAGGCGGATTCGTCGCTGGCGAGGAAGAGGACGAAGGTCGATACCTCGGCCGGTTCGGCGGGGCGGCCGAGCGGGATCGTCACGAGATCATCGGGAATATTCGCCGTCATCGGAGTGCGGATCAGTCCCGGATGCAGCGAATTCACCCGAATTCTGTGGGGGGCGAGTTCCAGCGCCGCCGATTTCGCCAGCCCGCGCACGGCCCATTTCGAGGCGACGTAACCGTGCGCCCACGGTGCGCCGCGCAGGCCCTCGATGGAGGAGACATTGATGATCGAGCCGCCACCGGCCGCGATCATCGGATCGACCACCGCGCGCATGCCGAGGAAGGTGCCGGTGAGGTTCACGTCGATGATCGTGCGCCACTTGTCCAGATCGAAGCGTTGCAGAGGTCCGCCGTTGACGATGCCCGCGTTGTTCACCAGGACGTCGACCTTGCCGAATTCGCGCACCGCCTCGTCCACGGCGGCGGTCCAGTCGTCGGGCTGGGTGACATCGAGGTGGATGTAACGCGCTGCGTCGCCGAGGGATTCGGCCAGCGCCTTGCCTTCGTCGTCGAGGATGTCGCCGATGACGACACGGGCCCCCTCCGCGACGAGCAGGCGCGCGTGGGCCGCGCCCATGCCCTGTGAGCCACCGCTGATGAGTGCGACTTTGTCATCTACACGTCCCATGGACGTCACGCTAGCATACGACTGGAATGTGTTCTAGACACTTGTCCGGAACTATGATCGGCGGAATTGTCCGCCGGATCGCAGGAACTTCCAGGAGGAGATCCCGAATGTCTTTGCGTGTAGCGCACGTCGGCACCGGCAACGTCGGCAGGTTGGCGTTGGCGGGAATCATCACGCACCCCGAACTCGAATTGGCAGGGGTATGCGTGTCGACGGAGTCCAAGGTGGGCAAGGACGCCGCCGAACTCGCCGGGCTCGATCTCCCGACCGGCATCGCCGCCGTCGCCAGCCTGGACGAGGTGCTCGCCACACGTCCCGACTGCGTCGTGTACTGCGCCATGGGCGACACCAGGTTGCACGAGGCCATCGAGGATTGCCGCCGCATTCTCGCCGCGGGGGTGAATGTCGTCGGCTCGGCGCCGGGACTCCTGCAATATCCGTGGGGGGTGCTTCCGAGAAAGTACCTCGCGGGTGTCGAAGAGGCCGCGGCACAGGGTGCTGCGAGCCTGTTCGTCACCGGCGTCGATCCGGGATTCGCCAACGACCTGATCCCGCTGGCATTCGCGAGTACCTGTCAGCGCATCGAACAGGTGCGCTGCATGGAAATCGCCGACTACGCCACCTACGACGGATCCACCGTGATGTTCGACGTGATGGGATTCGGCAGATCACTCGACGAGGTGCCGATGCTGCTGCAGCCGGGCGTGTTGAGTATCGCGTGGGGCCCGGCCGTCCGGCAGCTGGCGACCGGACTCGGCATCACCGTCGACGAGATCACCGAAACCTACGAGCGGGTGCCCGCCGCCGAGGCTTTCGATATCGCGGCGGGCGCCATCGCGCGCGGCGGGCTCGCGGCGCTGCGGTTCGAGGTACGCGGGCTGGTGAACGGATATCCGGCGATAGTCATCGAGCACGTCACCCGATTGCGCGAGGATCTGTGCCCCGATTGGCCGCGGCCCGCGCAGCCGGGCGGTTCGTATCGGGTCGAGATCACCGGCGAACCGTCATACAGCGTCGATATCTGCCCCACCAGCCGCGTCGGCGATCATAATCACGCGGCCATCGTGGCCGCGGCGGGCCGGATCGTCAACGCGATACCCGCGGTGGTCGCGGCGGCCCCCGGCATCCGGACCACCCTCGATCTGCCGTTCATCACGGGTAAGGGGCTGTTCACCGCGCCGAATGCGTCGCCGCGGGCGCGATAGCGGATGTGTCGCGGGCCGCGCCGCCCGGCGGGTTCAGGTCGACGCCAGATACGCGGCCAAGCCGATACCGCAGAGGGCGACCGCGACCCGCACGGCGGCCGGCGGCAAGACCTTCACCACCGGGGGCCCGCACCAGCCGCCCGCGAAGGCCCCGATCGCCATCGCCGGGGCGGCCAGCCAGTGCACCGGGCCGAAGAAGGCGAAGCCGATCGCCGCGACGAGATTGGCGATCCCGGTCAGATAGCTCTTCAATATGCTTGCGCGCCAGATGTTTTCCGAGGTGCAGACCAGAATGAGCGCCAAGAACATCACTCCGACGCCCGCGCCGAAATAGCCCCCGTACACGGCGATGGCGACCATGCCGAGCGGATACAGGCGCGGGAACTCCCGATCGCCCGCCAACGCGCGCAATGTCGGTTGGAGCAGCAGACTCACCGACGCCGCTACGAGCAGAAAGGGCACGATCACCTCGAACGCGCCTGCCGGGGTGAGCAGCAGCAGAGCCGCACCCGCGATGCCGCCGATCGCCGAGCACGCCGCCCAGAGAACGAGTTTGCGGCCGTCCTTGGCGAGCGCGGCGCCCGAATTCGTGGTGGATCCGACCCCGACCGCGACCATCGCGACGGTGTTGGTGACATTGGCCGACACCGGTGACAGTCCCGCCGCGAGCAATGCGGGATAGGAGATGAGCGAGGCTATTCCGGTGACGTAGCCGACGAGTCCCGCGAAGAATCCCGCGACGACCACGAGAACGAAGGTGAGAACGGTCAACGCGGATTCTCCGGTGGGGTGCGGGGACGGGGTCACGGCAAAGGCCCCGCGCCCTCGGATCACCGAGAGGCGGAGCCTCCTGTGTCAGGGAACTATACGGGCCGGTAACTCGGGGATCGCGTCGGCCGGCTTCCCCGGCCTTCACACCCGAAGCGAAGACCAGTCTCGGTCACACCATCACGCGCCTCGCCAGGCAAGCCGCCACCGACGAAGGATCGACCATGATCATCGTCATAGAAGGCCCCGTCTCCGCGCCGACGGCGATTTCGGACAGGGTGATGTCAAGGCGGTGCCGAAGGTCGTCACCGTGCTGAACAACGACAGTTCGACACCGTGGTGGACCAGCCGGATCGGTAGCACGAACTCGGCCGGGTCGGCGTCGGTTGCGGGCGCGGCGTAGGTCAGCAGTTCCTCGTGGAGAGTCTTCAGCTCCGGATCGCCGGTGGCCGCACCTGATGGGCCAGGCGCGGCGACAGGATCGCGCGTATCTGGTCCAGGTTGCGCAGCCGGTGGGCGAATCCCTTGGGGTGCAGGCCCAGTCGCATCATGTTGATGGGAGGCCGCGGCAGAGAGGTGTCAGTTGGGTTACGGGAGGCCGGATACGTAGCGAATTCGCTGCGAAATTGTGTCAGTACACTGGGTAAATGACGGAGTTGTCCACCGAAGTGACTCGGGCGGCGGTATCCGAGGAAGAGTATCCGCGCGGGACACGTCGCGCGGTGCGTGTGGCGGTGCGGTACGCGTACCTGATCGCACTGGTCATCGGGATTCTCATCGGCATTCTCCCCGGCGGACGCCTGACCGAGGTGGCCTGGATCCTCACCGGCATCATCGCGTTCACCATCGATCGGCCGTGGCGCGACCATCTGCGGGTGCTGGTGGACTGGCTGCCGCTGGTGGCGGTGCTGCTGGTCTACGACCTCACCCGCGATCTCGCCGACACCGTCGGGATGCCTTTGCGCATGCACGAACTCGTGACGGCCGAGCGCGGGCTTTTCGGCGGCGCTCTCCCCACGGTGTGGTTGCAGCAGAATCTCGCGGGCGACGGCCAGCCCTGGTGGACGCCTGCCATCGGTGTCGTCTACACCACCCATTTCATCGTCCCGTGGGCGCTGGCGGCGATCTTCTACGTGTATTCGCGTCCACTGTGGGCGCGATATATGCGCCGCATCCTCCTGCTGTCGTATCTCGCGCTGGTGACCTACATCCTGGTGCCCGCCGCGCCGCCGTGGTACGCGAGCCGCGAAGGCGCGATCGACGAGCAGGTGCGGCGCGTCTCGGGATTCGGACTCGGGATGGTCTCGCCGGACGTCAGCGCGAAATGGCTGGAGGATCAGGGCAATTACGTCGCGGCCCTGCCGTCGCTGCATACCGCCTTCGCCGTCCTGGTGACCGTGACGCTATGGCCGGTGCTGACCAGGTGGTGGCTGCGCGTCCCGCTGGTCCTCTACCCGTTCGCGATGGCGTTCACCCTTGTCTACGGCGGCGAGCACTATGTCATCGATGTACTTCTCGGCTACGTCTACGTGGGAATCACCGTCGTGCTGGTGCGGATGTGGGAGCGATACCGAGCCTCGGGTCGACGGGAGTCGCCCGCGACGGATGAGCGCGAAGGCGCGACCGCGCGCGAAAGCCGTGTCGGCGCGGATACCTGAGCGCGGACGTCGCGCTGGTCGATACCGCCTTGTGCTTCACGGATTCTCGGGTGTGACCAGTCGGCGCGCCGCCAGCACGACTGCGGCGCGGCGTTCGGTGATGTTGTGCGGGCCGTCGTCCCTGGTGGCGTGCACGGCGGCGGTGCGGGCCAGATCGGTGAGCATGACGATCAGGGTGATGGGCGCGAAATCGGAGGTGATCAGACCTTCGCGCTGGCCGCGTTCCAGTTCGGTGATCTTCGCGGCGATGACACGTCGCACGACCTGTTCGGCCTCCGGGATGGAGAGCTGTTCGACATCGGCCCAGGCCTGGAGGCGGGCGTTGTCCGGGTGCCGGATGTAGTGGTCGAACAATCGGCCGACATAACCGGGGAGATCGGCCGCGTCCAGCGCCGTCTCGGCGGTCGTGTGGTCTGCCCACTGCTCGGTGACCGCAGCATACAGCGCGTCCTTACTCGCGAAATAGGCGTACAGCCGATCCTTGCTCGCCTTCGCCTCGGCGGCGATGCGATTGATCCTGGCCCCGGCGACGCCGTATGTCGCGAACTCGGCCTTGGCGGCGGCGAGGATCCGTTCCCTGGTGGCATGTCCGGCGGCGCGCATTCCGGCATCGTATCTTGCCGAACCATTTGGTTCGTGGATAAGGTTCACGAACCAAATGGTTCTCGAGATGGAAGGGTGTGGGTCGCCGATGGCAACTGCCGTGGAGTCCTGGAGGGAGCTGGCCGCGCGAGAATCGGGGGTGTCGACCGCGGAACTGGATGCGCTGTGGGCGCAATTGCCGACCGTGCGCGCGGAGGAGATCCTCGGCCGATGGCGCGGCGCCGCCTTCGCCACCGGTCACCCGCTGTGCCGGGCGCTGCCCGCCAGTCGCTGGTACGGCAAGAATTTCCACTCGCTCACTCGCGCCGAGCCGTTGATCTGCCGGGCCGAGGACGGGTCGCTGTTCTCCAATGTCGAACTCGGCGGCGGCGAGGCGAGCCTGTGGAATATCGAATTCCGCGGGGAGGTCACCGCGACGATGGTCTACGACAGCCGCCCGGTTTTCGATCACTTCAAGCGGCTGGACGAGTCGACCCTGATGGGCATCATGAACGGCCGCCCCGACCTGGTACTCGCCGATGGCGAATACTTCTACTTCCTGCTCGAGCGGGACGGCTCGTGCTGACCACCACCGCGCTGCTCTCGCGCGATCCCGCCGCGCCGTTCAGCATCGAGGACGTCGAGGTGGATACGCCGCGCGCCGGGGAAATCCTGGTCCGCATCGAGGCCGTCGGCATCTGCCACACCGATCTGGTCACCCGTGCCGCGGGTGGCGCGGATCGGCCGGTGCTGCTCGGACACGAGGGCGCGGGTGTCGTCGAAGCGGTCGGCGCCGACGCCGGGCCGGTGCGGGCCGGTGATCGCGTTGTCCTGACCTTCCGTCATTGCGGGCAGTGCGCGAGCTGTCGCGGCGGGCGACCCGCCTACTGCAGGCGTTCGATGGCGCTGAACCAGTTCGGCTCCCGTCCCGACCGGACACCGCGAATCACGGCGGGGGGTTTGCCGGTCCGGGACGGGTTCTTCGGGCAGTCCAGCTTCGCCGGTTACGCCCTGAGCACCCCGGACAACACCGTGGTCGTCGACGAGGGCACCGACCCGGTTCTCGCCGCACCGCTCGGCTGCGGTTTCCAGACCGGCGCCGGTGCGGTGCTCAATGTCCTGCGTCCCGAACCCGATGCGGCACTGGTCGTCTACGGGGCCGGGGCGGTGGGTATGGCCGGTGTCCTCGCCGCGCGTGTGGCCGGGATCGAGCAGATCATCGTGGTCGAACCGAATGGCGCGCGGCGCGAGTTGGCACTGTCCCTCGGTGCGGTGGCGGCGATCGATCCGGCTCGTGGCGAGACGACCGAGGTGATTCGCGACGTCACCGCGGGCGGTGCGACCCATGCCCTCGACACCACCGGATCGGCGACCGTACTGGCGCAGGCCGCCGCGGCGCTCGCCGTCGGTGGCACGGTCGTCGCCGTCGGGTTGGGCGCGGGTGTTCCCGCCATCGATCTCCGCGATATCGTGCTGGGCGGCAAGACCGTTCGCGGTTGTCTGGAAGGCGACGCCGATCCGCACACCTTCATCCCGCATCTGCTCGAACTGCATGCGGCGGGCCGATTCCCGATCGATCGGCTGGTCGCCGCGTACTCGCACACCGATATTCGGAGCGCGCTCGAGGATCAGCGCGCCGGACACGTCGTCAAGCCGGTCCTGACCTGGTGAACACCGCTGCACCTCGCGGTCGCGTCGACCGGGGACCCTCCGATTCGTCGCCGCGTCGATCCACGCCGCGGTTGTTCAGCCAGGGGATCGCAGGGCGAGCACCAGCATCACCGCCATCGTGAAATCCATGGTCGCGTGCGGGAATACCGCCGCGATCGTCGCGGGCCGGGTGTTGCCGAACTGCCGGGGCGCGCGGATCGCCGCGACCGTCACGACCAGCGCGTCGAGGACGAACAGTGTCACCAGAAACCATCCGATCGCCGGGATCGGCGGACTCGTGACATGCGTCGTCGCGTGTTGGTCGTGTTCGGAATGCGATCCGTGCGAGGTGAGTGTCGCGTAGATCATCGCGATCGCGGCGACGCAGTGATACAGGGCGGCGCCGGCCTGCTCGCCGCGATTCGCCGAGTCCGCGCGGGCGCTCCCGACGATCAGCCACAGCAGCGAAACCGCCGCCACCATCCCGAACAGGCTGCGCCAGAACGTGATCGGAAGCGCCGCGCCCGCCGCGCTCCACATCGCGGCCATGGCGACGAGCATGACCGCGTGCACGAGATCCGCGCCCCGCCCGAACCGACCCGGCCCTGTCGGCACGGCGCCGGACCTGATCAGCCGCGCACAGGCCACGACGGCGGCGACAAGGCACAGCGTTATCAACGCCGCGGTCGCCCGGGGCGCCGGATTCGCGTGATCCACGTCCCGCCGAATCAGGCCGGAGTGACGCGCACGTCGGTGCGCCCGCCGAGGTCGACTTCGATGACGCTCTCGCCGTGCGCGTTCGCGGACACGATCGATTCGGTCGCACCCGTGACGCGGTAGCTCCGGTTCGGGATGAGCCGGTGAATGCCCAGCCGCACCCGTCGATCGCCGCGACCCGGCCGCAGCACCAGTTCGAGGCCAGCCCCGTCGGTGACGGCTTTGGCGACCAGCACATCGGGATATGCCGCTTCGGCCAGGACGGGGCCGGTCCGCCATTGCGGGGGCACCGTGCCGAGGATCAGGTCGCGCAAGCCGTTCGGCCGAACGAATCGGGTCAGTGCGTGGTGGGCGTTCGTGACGGTCGAGACTCCGGCGAAACGCCGCGCGCCGTCGCGTTCGACGACTCGATACCGCTCGCCCATGGAACGGGTGAGCGCCTCGGCGAGATCGAGTTCGCCCATCTCGGCGGCGGCGGTCGCCACGAAAATCCTGGTCATACCGTCGCCGTTGACGACGTTGTAGTTACCGAGATCGACACGGGCGCGCGAACTCCCGCGCAGCCGAACGCTGCTTCCGTCGAAGTCGACGAACCGATCCCGGATGGTGGTCCAGGTGTCGCGGGCCAGGTCGGGCATCATCGCGTTCAGCCAGGCGACCATGCCCGCGTCATAGCCGAGTACCGGCCTGCTGATGGTGAGGGAAGGACCGAGTCTGCCGGGGATGAATCGGCCGTCGCGCAGCCGCCAGCCGTCGTGCAGATAGCTGTGGCGGATCCGGTCGACCAGGTCTCCGGTCAGATCGGTGCCGTGCAGGCGGTCGTGCATCACCAGGGTGTTGAACGCGAAGACGTTGCAGATCGGATAGATGAGGTGGGGCTCGCACGCGTACTGCGGACAGTTCTCGCGCGCGTGCATATTCCGGCGGATCGCACGGGAGAGCCGGGCGAAATCGTAGTCGTGCACCCGGCGCGGGCTCCAGGTCAGTTTCAGCGAGCCGGGGCGGTCGAAAGTCCGGTCGGCGTTGAGAGTTTCGTACAGGCCGAGCATCACGCCGAAGTAGCCGGTGTACATGACGTTCGCGTGCCGCATGGGATCGGTGTTGATCCTGGCGTAGCCGATCAGGCTTTCGGCGGCCCAGTAGCCCCAGACCCGTTTGTCACACATCTTGACAATGGCGTTGCGCTGCGCTTCAGCGAGGTAGCCGGTGAAGGCGGGGGTTCTCGTGTACTGCGCCATGGCGAGCGCGTACCCGATGAAATTCAACTGGTAGCGCAGCGCGCTGCCGCCGATCTGTTCGATGCGGTCGAAGCCGTCGAACCGATCGAGCGGTTGCAGTGCCAGGTCGAGGACATAGCGCTGGAACGCGAGATCGTCGGCGCTCGATTCGGAGACGGACGGCATGGTCTGCGGTGCCGGTGCGGTCATCAGGCGGCCTCTGTCCGTGTGCGGGTGGAGCGCGGGTCAGCGGGGCCCGCGCGGTGGGCGGTCGGGGCGAAGTCGACCGCGTCGATGGGGCGGTCGCGCAGCCGCCGCCAGAGTCGGTGCACACCGGCGGAGAGGTAACCGGCGAGGAGACAGCACGGCATCGGTGCTCGCTTCTTCGGGCCGCGGCGATGCGGCAATGAAATAATTAGATATCAACTCTATCAACTACTCGGAAGGGTTCGCCTCGTGTGACGGAATTGATGAGATGTTGATATGGTTCGCTACGCATCATCTCATTACCTCAACCACGTATGCGGGAGAAATTCATGAGCAGTGCATCGATTCGGCGGCAGCGCGCGATGATGGCGGGAGCGACCGGTGTCGTTCTCGCCACGGTGATGGCAGCCGGTGTGGCCGTCGCCGATCCGAATATCCAGGTCCCCGGCGTCGATGACGGTCTGCCGAACTGCGCGGTGCTCAACGTGAACGCCTTCGCCGGATATATCGGCACCGGCGCCCCGCGCCCCACCCGCGCCATGGACGAGACCTTCGCCACCGCGCCGGTCGGCGACTGGTGCAATACGAATGTCGGGTACTCGGGCACCAGTTACGGCGCGGACGGCGTCACCATGGTCAACCCGCCCACGATCGATGGTCTGTTCCCCTACAACAACTCCGAGATCCTGGCCGAACCTGTTTTCGAGCCCGGTCAGACCATGACCATGGATATCAAGGGCGCGCCGGATATGACCAGCCACAACGGCACCGCCGGGTGGGGTGTGTCGAACCGTTCGATCGACCCTCTCGGCCTGGAGATCGCCTGGTTCATGTACAACGGCTCGCACGGACTCGTCGGTGACGCGAGCGCACTCACGCGCCCGATCTTCAACGTGCTCGGATCCGAACTGCCCCGTGGCTTCTTCCTCATGGTCAAACGCGGCGGCGAGTTGATTCCGAAGATCACGATGCTCGACCCGGCCCTGCTCGCCGACGATCACGCCTACGCCGTTCGCCTCGACCACGAGCTCGTGGAATTCTTCATCGACGGCGCATCCGTCGGCTCTTTCACGCAACCGCCGCACGGTCGGGGCGTCAATATCCTGCACAAGCCGGTCCCGTTGCTCGGGCAGATGTGGCTCGACGGCAGTTACTGGTTCCCGCTGCCGATTCCGGAATACAACGCCGTCGAACAGCGCCTGACGATGACGCGGTACCGCCAGGGCCCCAGCGCGACAACGCCTCTCGTGTGATCGATGCCCCGGCTCGTGACCGCCGCCGATCGGGTCGGCGAAGTCCGTTGTAGTGCAACAGGTCTACCGGACCTGCGCAGGTCCCATCGGTAACTCGCCGTCACCGTCGTCGGGCCCGGATTCACGCCGGATCGCGGGGCGCGAGCACATGATGGGGAACCCGTTCGGCGATATAGCGCCGGACCCAGTAGTAGTCGGGCTTGCCGCTGGGGGAGCGCCGCAGGGTCGGCGCGCTCCAGATCAGCCGGGGCACTTTCGACCACTCCAGATGACGGCAGAGATGTTGTTTGAGTGCGGCGAAGGACAGTGCGGTTCCCTCGGCGGTGCAGACGAGTGCCGCGATTTGGCTGCCCCACCGTGGATGGGGAAGCGCGATCGCCATCGCGTCGCGGATCGTGTCGTGGGATCTGAGCACGTTCTCGACCTCCTCGACGAAAACAGTGACGCCGTCGATATCGATCGAGGTATCGCGCCGACCGATGAAAGTGATCGAGTCGTCCGATTCGACTCTGGCGACGTCCTGGGAAATAGCGAGGGATTCCGGCCCGGTCGCGCGGAGCAGCGTATCGGTGCCGGATCGGTCTTTGTAATAGCCGAGCGGCAGGTTTCTGGTCGCGGCGAGATACCCCTCGGCGCCGACCGCGGTCGGCCTGCCCTCGGCATCGACGACGGTGGTGCCGGGGGCGCGCTGGAAGCGCGAGCGGCGGGCGAGATCGTCGTCTTTACGGGCCACGCTCGCGCCGCGCAGACCGGTTTCGGACGATCCGATCGATTCGAAGATATCGGCCAACGGGAATTGTTCGAGCAGTTCGTTTTTCACCGATTGCGACAGCGGGGCGGCACACGAGGCGATGGTCGTCAGCGATGTGGCGTCCGTGGGTCGCCGTCGATAGGCGTCGAGTAGCGGGCGAGCCATCGCGTCGCCCGTCGCCACCAGGACCGCCGGTCGCTTCTCCGCGACGATCCGCCATATCTCGTCGGGATCGAACCGTGACGTTACGACGACCGTGTGCCCGCACAGGAGCGCGGTGAGGGTCGGCATGATCCCGGCCGCGTCACCGAGCGGTACGAGAACCAGCCATCGCGGGTGGCCGGAGCGGGGGTGGGAGCCGCGCAGTTTGCGCGCGCCGAGCCGCTCGAGGTGAAAGTCCATGCTGCCGTCCAGAACTCTCGCCAGATCCTGGTGCTGCCACATGATGGCCTTCGGCGGGCCGGTCGTGCCGAGTGTGTAGAGCAGCATCAGATCCTCGCCGCCGCGGGCCGACACCGGGCGCAGCGGCAGACCTGCGCGCAGTTGCGTCTCCAGGGCGGGTATGCGCGGTGACGGCCTCCGATCGGCGAACTCGTCCGCGACGGCCACGGTGTGGCGCAGCTTCGGCAGGCTCGGCCCTGCCGCGTCGACCAGATGCTCATAGCAGCGGTGGTGGACGAGGAGTTCGAGATCGGCGTGGTCGCACACATGCCGGACCTGTGCCCAGCCGTGCCAGTAGCCGACGTTCACCAGGACGGCGCCGAGTTTGAAACACGCCAGGATGGTTTCGACGGTCTCGATGCTGTTGTGCATGAGATACCCGACGTGGGTGCCCGATCCCACGCCGCGTGCGGCGAGCACATGGGCCATCCGGTTGGCGCGGATATCCAGCTCTGCGAAGGTCACGGTGTGATCGCCGTGGACGACCGCGGCACGGCGGGGCACGCGGTCGGCGGCCTGCTCGAAAAGGTCAGCGAAATTGCTCGACATCACAGTGCTCGATGGGGTGGTGACGCGTCTGCCCCGGGGAGGTCATGGGACAGGGCGCTGGACAGGTGTCTGGATGATAGCAGTAGCCGGTTCGCGCCGTCGAGGTGAACAATGCGGCCGATCGGGGTTGGGGCGAAGGTTTCTGGTTTAGTCTGACGGTCCGGGGTATGCCCTGGGCGAAGCGTTCTCGATCGGTGAGGCGCTCGGCTCAAGAATCGGAGAAGATGATGCTCGGTCTCGGAATCCTCGGTTGGATCATCATCGGCGGGCTGGCGGGATGGATCGCCAGCAAGTTCATGAAAACCGATGCTCAGCAGGGCATCCTGCTCAACATCGTCGTCGGAGTCGTCGGCGGCCTGCTCGGCGGTTTCCTCCTGAAGCTCTTCGGCGTCGACGTCGAGGGTGGCGGCCTGTGGTTCAGCTTCTTCACCTGCCTCGGCGGCGCGGTGATCCTGCTGTTCCTGGTCAATCTGGTGACCGGTCGCGGGCGCTCGGTGCGGTAACAGGTACGGCAGAGGCAGGTGCGGGACAGTCATCCCCGCGCCTGCCTTTTCGCTGTGCGCCCACGTATTCGGATCACCCCGCCGGTGAGTAGTGGGGCGATGTACCCCGCTCGCGCGAGCCCGCACAAGATCACTCGGGTAACAGATCGGTTCGTTACTCCTCCGCGACACCGGTCATCTGTTACGAATGTGACGAAGACCCAGCTGGTGCACGATCGTCTCAGCCCTTTCGAGTCGTGAGGAGGCAGCGTGGCAGTGATCGTCGAGCGCAACTCGAAGTGGTATTTCTCGGACTACGGCGTGTACGGACCGGCGATGACCTCCCCGATCGAAGGGCGCGGGCGCATCCCGCTGCGAACCCTGGTCTTCGAGGCCATGGCTTACTACCGCCCCGAGGTGTTCACCGATCCGGCGCAGGCCGGTATCCATTTCCACGGCGGCGGCCGTGAAGAGTTACTCAGAATTCGCGCCGATATCGAAGAGCCGGGCGATCTCTGCTATGCGCAGATGGATGACAGGGGGCTGACCATCGCGGGCACTCTCGGTCAGGCGGTCGCCATCGCGCGGCACCTGCGCGTCTGGATTCCAGCGGACACCCCGCTGCGCATGGTCACCCGTGGCGCCGAATGTGATCTGGCGCCCGGTGTCACCGCGGAGACGATCATCGCGGCACTCACACGCGCCGACATCCTGGCCGGAGCCGCGGGCTGATTCTTCGCCGCTGATCGCCACCGCGTGTCATCCTCACGCGGTGGCGAAGTTCCGCGGGTCCGCCCCACGTCGGTGAGGCGCGCCGGATCTCGGGTCGATTTTGCGTGAGTGCCGGTCCGGATGAATCATGGACGGCGTTCGGTACACCATCTCGAGTTCGATCATGCCCTCTGCTGTCCTCTCCGGACTGATCCTCGAAAGGTACGTGAGCGTATGGAAACGAATTCCTCTCGAATTCAACAACTTCGGCTCGATGACGGCAGGATGATCGCCTGTACGAGTCCCGCCGAGGCGCGAATGCTGTGGGGCGAAATGTCGATGACCGGGTTCTACCGGCTCGCCGCCGCCGAATTGCGGCCTTCCGATGTCGCGGTCGATATCGGCGCGAATATCGGGCTCAGCGCGATGATGTTCGCCGACACCTGTCCCGGGGTCAAGGTGGTCACCGCGGAGCCCGCTCCGGCGACCTTCGACTGCCTGCAACGGAATATGGCGACCTATGTGCCGGGCGGGGTTCCGTTGCGCGTCGGCGTCGGCGCGGAACCGGGGGTGCTGCCGTTCACCTGGTATCCGCGGGCATCGGCGAATTCGGGTTTCTACGCCGACCGCGACGCCGACGACGAAGCCACCAAGATCTTCCTTCGCAACAGCGGTCTGAACGACGAGGCGATCGATCTCATCACCGAAGAACTGCACGAAGGCGAGCAGATCGAGGTCGAGGTGACCACCGTGTCGGCGATCCTGGACGAGCACGCTCGCGACAGCGAGATCGGTGTGCTCAAGGTCGATGTCGAGCGGGCCGAATTGGATGTCCTGCATGGCGTCGACGAGGACGATTGGCCGAGGATTCGCGCTGTCGTCGTCGAGGTCCACGATATCGACGGCCGCCTTGTCGAGGTCTGTGATCTGTTGACCGCACACGGATTCACGGCCCGCACCAGGCAGGACGCCAGTTTGATCGGCACCGAATTGCACGAGGTATACGCCACCCGGCGTCGATGAGGCCGAGACGGTAGGCGCTGAGTACAGCTCACCTGTACTGGCTCCAGATATAGTCGGCCGATCGCGCACCCACGGCGGCCACCTCGCGCATCTCCGCCGGCGCGGTGTGGTCGCGGGCGATGTGGTCGAGAATTTCACGGAGGCCGTGGGCCAGCCGCAAGGTCTGCGCGATGCATGCGGACAGGTCGGGCCCGGTGCGGGTCAGCATCGGATCGCGGAGTCGGCCGACGACCAGTTCCTGGTCGAGTCGGTACTCGATGCGGCGATTCTCCCCGATGACCTCGATCAGTTCGTAACTGATCGCCTCGCATTCCTGTGCCACCGCCAGACATTCGTGCGGACGAGGAATGTGGTGCTCGTAGAGCGCCATGCTGGAAAGCCCCACCGCGGCGAACCCGTGGAAGCATCGGGCCAGCATCACCACCGCGGGCGCCGCCGCGTACGGAACGTCGTCCAGTCGTCGCACCGCTTCCGACAGCATCGCGACCAATCCGCCCGCATCGGGTCGATTACCCGGCTGTTCCAGGGTTTCCGTCGCATCGAGTCCGCCGACCATGCCGGACACGGTAGGCGAATCCCCCCTTCGGGCGCGGGATCTACGCGTGCGATGGCAGGTCGGGGGTCGTCGGGCGCATGATGCCGGAACGACCCCGACTCGGCGTCACAGGGTATCGACACGGTAGAACGGTCTTCTATCGTCCAACGGTTGGGAGTTCGCAACGTGAGCGTGCCAGAAGTCCTCTACAACGTGGTGGTTGTCACGCACCTGCTCGGCATGGCGGCGGTGGTCGGAGGGTACATTGCCGCGCAGCCGAAGGTTTCGGAGCTGATGGTGTGGGGCGCACGCGCCCAGCTCGTCAGCGGGCTGATTCTGGTCGGCATGGCCTCGGCGATCGACTCGATCGGAAAGGATCCCGACAACGCCAAGGTCGGGGTCAAATTGGTGATCGCGATCCTCGTCGCGGCCTTCGCCGAGATGGGGCGCGCGGATGCCAAGCGCGGCAAGGATATTCCGTGGATGACCCACGCCGCAGGCGGGTTGGCGATCGTGAACGTCCTGGTCGCGGTGCTCTGGACCTGAGCGAGGACTGAACCGGGACCGGATTCGAGCGGCGAACTCCGGTGTGCTGGTGAGCAGGTCGGTGACGGCCTGATGCAGGTGGGTCCGCGTCGGTTCGTCGGTATCGGCGCGACCCGAGGTTCGCTGTTGCCTCCGCACGCGGTCGAGTGCTATATATCAATCCTGTCGTTCTGCTGAGCACTTGTTCAGCATAGACGAAATATTCGTAGTCCCGCGGATGCTCGCGCAACCCGGCTCCTCATCGCGGGAGCCGGGCACTGAGGGACGCCGCGCGACGGTGAGGTGAGATATGCAGCCCTTCGAGGAGATACAGGACTTCTTCGTCTTGATGGACGCGGCGCAGCGATACGCCCTGTGGCCCTGTTTCGCCGAAGCACCCCGGGGATCGCACGTCGTGTTCGGTCCCGCATCGCGCGGCGCGTGCACGGAATACCTCGAGGTCGCCGCGACGGGGCTCGCCTTCTGATTCGTCGCGGAGTCCGGCCGGAGGCGTACTGGTGCGCGACCCGCGCCGCTCCCGCGGCTCAGAGTAGAACTGGAAGTAGGTCCGGCCGTTTGGGATACAGGCCGGTGCCGGCGGAGTGACCGCGCAGCCGCCGACCGACCCACGGCAGCAGATAACGGGTCGCCCAGACCGATTCCGCGGCGAGGGTGTGCCAATAGGTGCTCGGCGTGCGGGGAAGCGGATCGCGCCAGGTGTCGCCGGAGCCGGGGAGGGCGAGGGCGTCGGCGACGGCGCGGGCGACGAGGTCGTGCCCGAGGGGGTTGAGATGGAGACGATCGTCGGCCCATACCAGGGGATGGGCGGTCGCCTCGACGGGTTCGACATCGATGAGGACGACGCCGTGCTCCTCGGCGAGCATGCGCAGATCGTCGTTCAACGCGTAGATGCGCGGTGAGAGCGGGCGCACGAGCGGGGCGACGCCGCCGATATCCGGATAGGTGAAGGTCACCACGGTCGCACCGGTGTCGATGAGCGTACCGAAGACGATATCGAGATCCGTCAGCAGGGATTTCCGGTCGAAGCGCGGCCGGATCAGATCGTTCATCCCCGCCATGACGGTGACCAGATCCGGATCGAGCGCCACCGCGGACTCCAGTTGTTCGTCGCGGATCTGCCCGGCGCGACGTCCACGGACCGCCAGATTCGCGTAGTGCAGTCCTGGATACGCCGCGTCGAGCAATTCGGCGAATCGGTCGGCCCATCCGCGATGACCACCCATACCGTCGGGATCGCCGATACCCTCGGTCTGACTGTCGCCGAGAGCGACATAACGGGAGTACGACGTCCAGGATCCGGAGTTCGGCTCCACATGCACTCCCGCGGGTCGACGGCTCACTCGGCCCGGCGCGTGCTGCGGGCTGCGCTCATCGACCGGCGCCGCATGGTCACCACGACGCAGAAATATCCTATGCGTCCCTTCGCGTTCGGGCCATCGCGGCGCACGGGGAACATCCGGCGCGGCGACTCGTGCCCGGCTGGCGTCGGGGCGGTGGATGAGTTCCCTCATCCACCGCCCCGGCGAGGGATCACGCGTTCGCGGCCGCCAATCCGACACGCAGATCGGCGAGGATGTCCTCGATGCCTTCGACACCGACCGCGAGACGCACCAGCCCGGGGGTGACGCCCGCTGCGAGTTGTTCCTCGGGGGTCAGCTGCGAATGCGTGGTGGACGCCGGGTGGATGACGAGGGAGCGGACGTCACCGATATTGGCGACGTGGCTGTGCAGGGTGAGCGCCTCGACGAGACGCTTGCCCGCGTCGACACCGCCCGCGAGTTCGAAACCGATGATCGCGCCCGCGCCCTTGGGCGCCAACGCCTTCGCGCGCTCATACCAGGGCGAAGAGGGCAAACCCGCGTAGGCGACCGAGGTCACGCCCTGCTGCTCGGTGAGGAATTCCGCCACGGCCCCCGCATTCTGCACATGCCGTTCGATGCGCAGGCTCAGTGTTTCCAGGCCCTGGCTGATGAGGAACGCGTTGAACGGCGAGACGGCCGAACCGAGATCACGCAGCAGTTGCACCCGAGCCTTCAGCGCGTACGCGGGAGCACCGAGGTCGGCGTAGACAACGCCGTGGTAGCTGGGGTCGGGTTCGGTGAAACCGGGGAAACGTCCACCGCGCCAGTCGAAACCGCCGCCGTCCACGATGACACCCGCGATGGCCGTGCCGTGTCCGCCGAGATATTTGGTCGCCGAGTGCACGACGATATCCGCGCCGTGCGCGAGCGGTTGGATCAGGTACGGAGTGGCGACCGTGTTGTCGACGATCAGCGGAACCCCGGCGGCGTGCGCGACCTCGGCGATACCGGGGATATCGAGGATATGGTTCTGCGGGTTGGAGATCGTCTCGCCGTAGAGCGCCTTCGTATTCGGGCGGATCGCCGAACGCCACTGCTCGAGGTCGTCGGGATCATCGACGAACGACACTTCGATACCGAGTTTCGGCAGCGTGTACCGGAACAGGTTGTAGGTGCCGCCGTAGAGCCGCGGGCTCGACACGATGTGATCGCCCGCCCCCGCGATATTGAGGATCGCGAAGGTCTCTGCGGCCTGCCCGGAGGACAGCAGCAGCGCGGCCACGCCGCCCTCGAGCGCGGCGATGCGCTGTTCCACCGCGTCCTGCGTGGGATTCATGATGCGGGTGTAGATATTGCCCGGCTCGGCCAGTCCGAACAGCGCCGCCGCGTGATCGGTGTCGCGGAAGGTGTAGGAGGTGGTCTGGTAGATCGGCAGCGCGCGTGCGGAGGTGGTGCCGTCGGGGACCTGCCCGACATGGATCTGCTTGGTCTCGAAACTCCAGCTCTGGGCGGGATCGGCGGCCGGGGACAGGTCGGTCATGCGAGAGCTCCAGACGGTGCGGCGGAGGTTTCCTCGGTGACGAGCGTGGTGTGCACGGGGGTCTTCCCGGTACTGAGATCCAGTACGGGGCAGTGCTTATCGACTGCTTCCTGTAGTTCGGCGTAGCGCTGTGCGGTCTCGGGACCGCTGACCCGCACGGTGACCCGGACGGCTTGGAATCCGGCCCGCACAGTGTCATCGAGACCGAAGAATCCGCGGACATCGAGGTCGCCCTCGGCGTCGATGGACAGCTCATCGATGGTGATCCCCAGCCGCTGCGCCCAGAATCGGTAGGTGACCACCTGGCACGAGATCAGCGAGGACAGGTAGACCTCGACCGGGTTGGGCGCGGTGCCCGCACCGCCGAGAGTAGGCGGCTCGTCCACCCGGAGGGTGTGCCGACCGAGGCTGATCGCGCTGCCGACGGCGCCTTCGGGCGTGCCGGTGGCCCGGAACACGACCAATGCTGCCGCCGGGTCCCCGGCGACCGCCGTCGCCGTGGCGTCGACGATGTCGTTCAGCGGCGTGCTGAGATCCGTTGTCATGCCACGAAGGCTAGGAATGCTGGGCGGTTTCCGCGATGGTTACATTCAGCTCGAGCGGAAAGATGGTCGGGGTGAGGTCGATGCCACCGATCCATGGATTCCGCAGGTCTGCCGCCCGGCGCGTGCGCCGTCGCCCGGTACCGCGCCCTCGGCAGGCGGCCGTCGTGCCGATAACCGGACGGTGGCGGACCGCGCTGTCGACGACGAGTGCGGCGCATGGGCCACTGGAACCTTCGCGCGGATTGCGGGCGGCGAGTCGGTGAACCAACACCATCCGAGCGGCGTCGGAGGGGAGGGCGGCGGGGGAGTCCGCGAGTTCATCGAAAACCCACTCGGGGAGAGTCGCGCCGTAGGAGCGCGGGAGGGCAGTGGTGTCCGAGGCGAGCCCTTCGTGCGTTCGGCGGGTGTGGAGGCAAACGTAGAGAGCGGGCGTTGCCGACTCATTATTTGAGCGAATCACCCGGGTAAGAGACCCGCCCTGATAGATCGAGATATTTAGATATAGCGATCAAAGCATGTATCTCCATCATGCGCCGGAACGCAAGTGGGTGAGAACCGGACCAGAGCGAGCAACGAGCTCGAGACGCGATCGAACATTCGAAAACCCGCACGTGTTACCAACTGACCAGTACGCTCCTTGTGGCGCGGTGTGTTTCAGCGCCGCGAGGAGGCGAGTATGGGAGCCGGCGGATCCGAACGAATCACGTTCACCGATCGGCCCGTGGTGGGTTCCGACATCTATGTCGACACCCAACTGTTCCTCGGCCACGGCGAGGACGATATGCGCGGTGGTCTGGCTCGCGTGATCGCGGTTCACGAGGACGTGGACTATCCGGACGATCCGCTCGTCGATGTCGCCGAACATCCCGACTGCAGTTACGACTGGGCGGTGCTCAGTCGCGAACAGGAGCGACTGCGCGCCGAATTCGGCGAGCGGCGGGCGTCCGCCGATCCGGATCTGCGCCCCGAATTCGATCTGGATTGACGTGGCCGAAGGTGATCGGCGGCGGTCGAGGAGATGCGGGAACTGGGCGACTACTTGGGCAGGCCGGCGCCCACTCCGCCCACTCCGCCGACATCGGTGATCGTCCAGTTGCTCGCGCGGTCCATGGTCACGGTGTAGCTGGCGGTGGCGGTCACCCCGTTGGGGGATTGTTTGCTCTTGGAATTCATGTCGACGAATACCTGCACCACGTATCGGTCACCGTCGCGTTCGGTGACGGTCGCGGCGAGCAGTCGTGCTGTCGAGGTGTACTCCATTTCGGTCAGCCACGGCCCGACCACATCGACGGCCGCGTTCATCTTCGGCTCGAGTTGCCCGCTGACGTTGGAGCGCAACGCCTGTCGCCAGGCGTCCAGATTGTGGAAATCGACTCGGGAGACGTTCATGGCATAGTTCGATGCCGCGTCTTGGGCGGCGGTGTCGGTCGCCATCCGGCCGCGCAGCGCGGAGAGCTCGTCGGCGGAATCATCGGTCGCCCACAGCACGCTGACGATTACGGCGGCGGCGGTCGCCAGAATCGCGAGCACCCCCGACGCTGACGGCCGCTTCCCGCGTCCCACGGCGCTGCGGCGCACGAGGCCCTTCCGAGTCGGCTTCACCGTGTCCGTCGCCTCGGCCGCCGCGTCGATGTCGCGCTTCGGCTCGGCCGGTGCGTCGGTCTTCGCGCCGGGACGGGGCGAGTCGCCGGTGTCCGGACCCGAACCGGCGCTGTCGGCCTTCTCGTCGATGTCGTCGGTGTGTCGGATCGTTTCCGTCATTGCTGTGCGTCCTCGAATACATTGTTGGTGGATTGTCGATCCAGCGCGCTGAATCTGCTTGTCGCGCAACGGTCGACGATCATCGCGGGGTGGTCACGGTGAATCGCACACTGTCACCGGGCAGTGCGGCGAGCAGGTTTTCGAGCAGTCTCGCCAGATCGATCAGGCCGACCATCGGGCCCGCTGCCATCGTCACGGGCCGCAGGGCGGCGCCGATGGCACCGATCTCGGGGGAAATCCGCTGGAGATAGTCCACGAGCGCGGCCTCCTGCTCATGCCACGAGCCGAGAATCTCATTGCCGCGCAGCGCCGCCGAGCCCTCGTAGAGGTATTGATAGGCGATGCCGAGGGTGCGCCCGAACTCGTCCATCTGCGCAGGAGCCGCGGTCATGGTCGGCTTCATCCACCCCACGTCGGTCATGATCCGCATGGTGTTGTTCAGTGCGGTCTCCAAGGATTGCTGGTGGCGCAGCAGGGTGGCGAGCAGCAGTTCGGCGCCGATCCCCACCGTGGGCATCACCGATTCCAGGCCTGTCACGGTCTGGGTGAAGGTCTCGATCAGTCGCGCGAGAGCTTCGGTGTCGGTCTGCTCCAGCAGGCCGGATGTGGTGGCCAGCAGCTGTGGCACCGAACTCGGCAGTTTCACCGATTCGGTCAGGTGCGCGTTGTCGTCGAGCCACGGCCCACCGGGGGAATCCGGAAGAAAGGCGAAGACGGGTTCGCCCAGTGCCGAGAGGTTCTCGACGCGCATCGAACCGGCGACCGGGATCTTGTACGTCGCGTCGTAGGAGATGCGCATGCGGACCCCGCCGGCGACGCTGTGGATCTCCTCGACATTGCCTATGTTCACGCCTCGGTAGACCACGTCGGAGCCGGGGCGCAGACCGGAGGCCGCGCTCAGGTCGACCACCGCGTGCCTGCGTCGTCCGATCGGATCGGCGTCGAGCACGCCGACGGTCAAATACCAACTGCCCAGCAGCATTACCGCGAGCAGTGCCGCGCCGGACAGCCACGCGGGTATCCGGGTCATCGCAGCGCCCCGATCATCCGGAGCAGGACGAGGCCGTCCTTGGTCGCATCGCCGTTATCGGTCGCGATGGTGAGCTGACGGACATCCACGCCGGGGCCGAGCAGAAACGGGATCAACTTGTCCTGGGTCAGCGCGGTCATGCCAGCGGAGTCCCCGGCCCATTCGGTCGCGCTCGCCGACGGTTCCCGCAGCAACGGGACCCCCTTCTCCAGCAGTGTGTTGATATGCGGAAGACGGGGAATCAGCCAGTCGAGTCCGGTGGTCAACGTGTTGACATCGATGACGACGTTGAGGACGGCAGTCATGAAGTAAGGGACCCGGCCGAGTCGGCCGCGCGCCACATCGGAGAAGGTGAAGCCGATCTGCTCGCGCATATCGTGCAACTGTTGCGACAGTTGGCCGGTCGCCGCGGCAATGCGATCGATATCGGGAAGGCGCGCCGCCGCGTCGTCGAGGTCGACCGCCATGGCCGCCGCCAGATCCTTTGTCTCCGAGGGGTTCTCCGGAAGAATGTGGTTGAGCCGATCGATCGAGGTCTGCAGACGGGTCATGCTGCCGCCGTTGACGAATGTCGCGATGCGGTTGAGAATCTCCTCGATCTGCGGACCCGGATCGGTGTCGGCCAGCGCGATGGTGTCCCCATCCTGGAGCAGTGTCGTCTGCGTGGCCGGCCGCGACGGCAGCAGCGCGATGTAGATGTCGCCGAGAACCGTCGTCTGCCGGAGTTCGGCGCGCGTTCCGACAGGGAACCGGGCCGCCTTTTCCACATCGATATGTGCCACGGCGCTGTACGGGGTGAGACTGATCGAAGACAGCGAGCCTACTTTGGTGCCCCCGCTTCGGACGTCGGCGCCTGCCGGGAGGCTGAGTAGCGACTCGAATTCGACGTCGAGCCGGTAGGTCGGGCCGTGCACTCCGGTGCCAGGCATGGCGTAATTGCTCGGATTGAAGCCGCACCCGGTCAGGCATATCAATGAACCCGCCAGCACGACGCCGACCAGGCGATGCGCGACGGTTGACGCGATTGTCACGGCATTCCTCCGATCGTGGACAGCAACACGTGCGGCAACGAGACGGCCGCCGACTGCTGGTCGAGGACAGTGCACCGGCCGTTGTCGGGCCGATCGAGTTCGGCGCACAGAATCGGTGCGCTCGGAGTGCGGACCACGGTCTGCGGCGACTCGTAGTCGACCGACAGCGCTCCGGGGCGGGATTCGATCATCGTGCGCAGCATCGTGATCACGCCGGGAATCTTCATGAGCAGGTCCTGGGAATTCTCGGTCCGGGTACGCACCAGGGTGACGACCGGAACAGTCGAGTTCAGGACCTCCATCAGATACGGGAAGTGCTCGTTGAAGATCCGATCCATCGGTCCGATGGCGTTGGCGAGCTTTCCGACCAGCACTTTGACGATGACCAGCATGCGCTGGATGCTCTCCAGGCCCGGTCCGAAGGTGAGCAGCGTCGTCTTGATATCGCTCCACTCGCTGGTGACGAATGTGGTGAGTTCGGCCGAGTTGTCGAGGAGCTTGCCCAACTGGTCCATGAAGCTGTCCGGTGACGCCATCAGTTCCGCCAATTCCCGGAACTCACGATTGAGGGTCGGTCCGAGTCCGTCGAATTCGTGTCCAGCGCTGCGCAGCACCGACCGCAGCGGCAGATCGCCGTTGCCGTCGGGTTCGGTGATCTTGCCTACCAGCGTCGCGAATGACTCGATCGCGTCCGACACGCTCACCGGTACCCGGGTTCGCTGCTTGTCGATACAGTGCCCGCTCGGCAGGGACGGCCCATTTCGGTAGGTCGCGTCGACGAGTTCGACCCGGCGATCGGTCAGGATCGATGCGTTCACGATGACGGCTCCCACGTCGGCGGGCAGCGTCCGGTCATCGGTTTTCATGCCGACGAGCACGCGATCGCCGTCGGCCTCGACACGCGTCACCGTGCCGATCGCTATGCCCCTGATGGTGACCGGCGCGCCGGGGTAGAGGCCGAAGGAGTTGTCGAAATACGCGCACACCGCGTGTGTTTCCTCGCTGCTCCACTGCCACAGCGTCGTCGATCCACCGGCGGCCACTGTCACGATCGATGCGGTCAGCACCACGGTCGCTCGGCGTGTCTTGTTCAGGATTGTCCGCATGTCAGCACCGAATCCCTGGCACAGGAAGGCAGACATCCGGTCGCCGCACGGTCAGTCCGCTCTGGTCGATCAGCGCCTGCCCCTCCGGGCCGGCCAGGCCGGACAGACTCGTCACGGTCGTCGACAGTGACGTCATCACGGAGTCGACCGAATTCAACAGCTCCTTGCTCAGATCGCTGCTCTGTTCGAGGGGAGCGAGCAATGGCTCGACCTTCTGTGCGTACGGCCCGCTCAGGAAGTCGAAGAGCAGTCCGACGAGCGCGGAGATCTTGTCGCTGAAATTCTCGACCTTCTCGCGCGCGTCCACGATCCGTGGCCCCAGCACCGCGTACGCGCGGATCACCTCGGTGGCAAGCGCCTGGTTGTTGTGCACTGCCTGCAGATACTCGTTCGACACCGAGAGCAGGTCGTTGATCTGGTTCTTCTGCTCGGCGAATACCGTTACCACGGACTCGAGCTCGGAAACCGAATTGCGAATCGCCTCGGGTGAATCGGCCAGGGCCGCCGCGGTACCGGTCAGTGCCGCTCGCAGCGCGGCGACGTCGATATCGGCGACGACGGTGTCGGCCGCGTGCACCAGATCCTCGACCTGGAACGGCAGGGTGGCGCGCTGCGCGGGAATGTTCGCCCGCAGCGGTTTCGACCCGTCGGGCAACACGGCGAGATACAGGCCGCCGACGGGGGAGAGCATCCGCACCGAAACCGAGGTCTGGTCACCCAGCCGTTGGTTCGAGTCGACGGTGAACTCGACATCGACGTGATCGTCTTCGAGGTGTAGCGCCATAATCCTGCCGACCGGAACGCCGGCGATGCGCACGCCGTCGCCGACCGAAAGACCGCCGGATTCCGGGAGTTCCAGATGGTAGGTCGCGTAGCCGGGGGGCCGCAGGTAGAGCACGCCCATCGTGCCGAGCACGACCGTGATCACCAGCACGCTCGCCAGCGCCCAGATCGCCTGGGCCCGCGGCGTCGCCTCCTCCGATCCCAGGTCCAACTTCCACACCGGCCGTGTCGTAGGCATCAGCGGCTCCCATTGCATATTGTCAGCTGCCTGCCGGATATCAGCACCTCGGCGGTGATCGGCAGTGCGACAGTCCCGTTGCTGCACTGCCTGGCCGGATCGGTGCTGGGGATGAGCTTGTTCAAGCCCTCGAGCAAGCCGGGCAGCAGTGTCAAGGTTCGGACAGCCGTCGCGCTGTCGGGTATCACCTCACCGATGCGGCGGGTGAGGTCGTCGGAGACGTTCTCCGCGCCGAGGAACAATCGCGCCAGCGCGTCGGCCGTCCGGGTCACTTCTGTCATCTCCAACGACCCCTTGTCCATCAGGACGAGGAACTCACCCATCCGGCTCGCGATGGGCATGAAGATGGAGTGAAAGACCCGCAGGATGTTCTCGAGATTCTCCGATCGCCCGCGCAGCTTGTCCGATAGGGACTGCAGATTCCCGAGAATGGTGGTCATCAGCTCGGTCCGGTTGTCGGCGTAGGAGGCGAGGGTGGCGATGTCACGCAGGACCGGGGTCATACTCGCTTCGCTGCCGTCGATCATGGCGGCCACGTTCGTGGCGAGCTGGTTGTAGACGGCGGGGTCGGCCTCCCTGAGCAACGGCCGCAATCCGTTGAACACCGTGGTGATGTCGAACGAATCCACGGTATTGGTGAAGACCGTGTCCGACGCTACCTCCATCCCGGACGTGGCCCCACGCTCCAGTGCGAGGTATCGCTGTCCGGTGAGGTTCTGGAATTTGACCGCGATCCGGTCGACCTCGCGCAGCCGATATTCGGTGAGCAGCGTGAAACGCACCAGGGCGTGGCCGTCCCCGGTCAGCTCTATCGCGGTGACCTTGCCCACCTGCACCCCGCGTAGCCGGACGTCGGCATTCTGTTGCAGGCCGAACACATCACCGAATTGGGCACGGTAGGCGACGGTTTCGCCGCCGACCGGCCGCTCGATCGCCTGCACCACCAGGACGATGATCGCGACCACGACGGCCGCCAACAGGGAAAGCCGCAGCGCCGCTTGGCGTGGAGTCTTCATCGCGGACCCCCGCCGGTGGCCTCGAGTGGAACGCGGAACGCGGGAAAGGCATCGATCAGCACATCCACGCCGAGCACGACCTTGTCGCCGCGCCGCTGCAACGCGCCGTCGAGTCCGGCGACGAGCCTGCGGATCTGGTCGCCGGTGACATTCGCGGTGGCCGCGTTGAGCGGAATCAAGATGTCGAGCAGCATGTCGACAGCGCCCGACATCGGTCCGAGCGCGCCGACGACCTGGCCGGCGAAGGAGAACACCAGGTTGGACACCTCGGAGATGGTCTCGCCGGCCTGGCGGGATCGCGCTTCGTCGTCCAGCGCGTCGACCGAGGCCAGCGAGTGCACTATGCCCAGCGCCGAAGGGGTGAACGCGGATACGCCTTCGGTCACCTCGGCAAGCCGGGGCAGCAGGTCGCGCAATGGCATGTTCTGTGACCGGGCGATGGCCCGCATCACCAGCAGAGCCGAGGCAAGCATCGGTGTCATCTGCTGGGTCAACGCGGCCGCATCGTCCAGCGAGACAGCCAGTTTCGAGGTCAGGACGTCGAGGACGACGTGGCCGGAATCGCGCAGGATCTTCGTCACGGTGAAGTTGCCGACATCATCGCCCAGATCCAGCAGCGAGTTCGGGCGGATCGGGTCTCCGCCCGGCATCGGAATGAATTCCAGCGCTGTGGATCCGAAGATATTGGCCGAGACGAATCTGGTCTGCATCGACGTCGTCAACTCGTCCACCCTGGCTCGGTCGACGCTCAGCGTGATCAGCTGACGGTCGAGCCCGTGCGGCTCGATGCCGACCACCGACCCGATCTGCATGCCGCGCAGTCGAACCGTGGTGCTCGTGGAGACACCATCGCCGAGATCTGTTGCCGCGAGAGCGAATTCGATCTGTCCGGAGTGGTCGGGCCGCGATATGCGCCATGACACTCCCGCGGCGACGGTGATCACGACGATCACGACGAGGCCGCGCACCCGCAAGCCTCGACGGCTCGGTCCGCGCACCGAGTAGTTTGCTGTTCGATTCATCAGCCAATCACCCTGAGAAACTTATGGTGGCGTTCAGACCCCACATGGAAAGCGTGAGCACCATGTCCGTGACAACGATCAACACCAGGCTCGCCCGGATCGCGCGACCCGAAGCGATGCCGACGCCTTCCGGTCCGCCGGTGGCGTAGAAACCCTGGTATGCGTGGACCAACGTGACCACGACGACGAAGATCACCACCTTGATCAGCGAATACGCCAGGTCGGTCGGGTCGACGAACATTCGGAAGTAGTGGTCGTAGGCGCCTGATGGCTGGCCGCCGACCAGTGTGACGGTGGCGCGGGTGGTCGCGAATCCGAGCGCCAACGCGATGAGATACGACGGGATGACCGCGGCAACCGCCGCGATCAGCCTGGTCGAGACGACATAGGGCATCGGATCGATCGCTTGGACTTCGAGTGCGTCGATCTCTTCCGAGATCCGCATCGCCCCGATCTCCGCGGTGATGCGGCATCCCGCTTGTGCGGCGAACCCGACCGCGGCGATCAGCGGCGCGAGTTCACGAGGGTTGGCCAATGCCGACATCGCACCTGCCATCGGGCCCATGCCGAGCATGTTCAGCACCGACGATCCGACGATGCCGATCATCGCGCCCGCGACGACTCCCATCAGCGCCAGCACCGGGGCTACCCCGCCGCCGACAACGATCGCGCGGCCGTTGCCCCAGGTCAGATCCGTGAAGATAGTGACGGCCTGGGCGCGGTTGCGCCGCAGGGCATGTCCGATTCCAAAGCATGCGGACCAGATGAAGTGCAGTTGGTGACCGAGTTCCTCGAGCGGGTCCCACAGTCGATCGATGCCACGGGTCCAGCGCAGGAATCGGGAGCGGTACGGGGTGGGCTTGGAGACCTGCCCGTCGAACATGTAGCCGGTCATCACAAGAACCTCATCGGAACGAACATCAGCACGATCTGGGTGATGACGAGGTTGGTCACCATGCAGGCGAGGATGCCGAGCACCACGGCCGCGTTGACGCTGTCGGCCACGCCCTTGGGGCCGCCCTTGGCTTCGAGTCCGCGATGGCTGGCGATCACCGCGACCAGATAGCCGAAGACCGCCGCCTTGCCGAGGCAGACGATCAGATCGGTGACCGAGGCGAAACTGCCGAACGACAGCCAGTACGAACCAGGTGCCACCCCCTGCCCGATCGAGGCCACCGCGAAGCTGGCCATGATGCTCATCAGGATGACCAGCACCGCCAGCATGGGCGCCACGAAACTCATCGCGAGAATGCGGGGGGCAACGAGGCGTCGGTGCGGGTCGATGCCCATGGTGCGTAGCGCGTCGATCTCCTCTCTGATAGTGCGTGAGGCCAGATCCGACGCGATCGCCGATCCGCCCGCGCCGCCCACCAGCAGGGCCGCGGCCAACGGCGCGATCTGCTGCATCACCCCCATGCCTCCTACCGCCCCGGCCATCGAACTGGCGCCGACGTTCTCGGTCATGCTGCCGACCTGAACCGCGATCACCACACCCAGCGGCAGCGCGATCAGAACCGCGGGGACCGCCGACACCGAAACGAAGAACCAACCCTGAACAAGGGCTTCTCGCATCGGGAATCGCGCTCGTGCGAGATCGACAGCCATCAGTGCGCTGGCGCGCGCGCCGAGTCGAACGACTCGGCCGAGCGTGCGCGCGTTACCGGCGATCCAGAAGAGGACCGCTCTTCCGGAGGCTTCCGATGCCGACCGCACCGTCTTCTCGGCGTCGGTCCCGTTCGTCCGCGGTTGCGTGAGATTCGATCGGAGGGTTTCCTCCGCTGTTCCCGGCGTCATCGCCGAATCCTCCCGCTAACTGACGGCATACGCCCCCACATGTTCGGAGTGGAGGGTATCACCACCCATCGCGTAGCGGCGCCCACCCACGTGGATCTCGCGAGGTTGTCGCGCGCCTGGTCAGGCGGTCGCGGCACGCCGATGTGGCTGGGCAACCGGATCGACCCATTTCCCGGCACAGTCGATGGCCGAGTGGGGGATTCGGTGGGCAGCCGTGTAACCGGGATGTCCAACACGGTGTATGTCATGGTCTAGCGGGCCGCCGCTCGCTCGACCGCGCCGGTGATGTCGAGGTCCTCCAGTGCGGCCATGCCACGCGACACGACGGCGTCGACATTTTCCGGTGACTGGAGGCCGGGCCAGGTGGCCAGCAGACAACCCGCGTCGAAGAGCTCGGCAGCGAAAAGGCGGTAGCGTTCGTATGCGCTGTCGAAATCCGGTGGATCGATTCCCCGCTCGGCGAGCGCGTCGAGATATGTTCGCAGCAGCTCGCGTTCGTTGGCGCGGCGGACATCGGGCTCGAGTGCGGAGAGCATGAAGTAGGCCACGTCGCGCAGCCCGGGCCCCTGCCAGATGACCTGCCAGTCGAGCAGGCCCGCCTGCCCGTCGGGCAGAGCATAGGTATTGCCGAAGTGGGGATCGCCGTGCAGCACCGTCAACGGGCCCTGTTCCAGCTCGCGGTAGAGCACATCGGCGTGCCGGTCGAGTGCCTCGCCCAACCTGTGCGCCTCGGCAGAGGCGTGCTCGCCGTTGGCCTCGAGGAATTTCCGCCGACCGCGCCGGTACATGTAGACGAGCGCGGAATAGCCGGGTCGCTCGCTCCAGCGTTTGACCCAGCGCAGATCGGTGCGCAGCCGAGGGCTGTCCCACATGGACGCGTGTAACGACGCTTGGGCCAGCAGTACCGCGCGGGCGTGGTCGATCGAGCAGTTGTCCGACAGCGCATACGGTCGGCAGCCGCCAGCGATCAGATCCTCGAGGATCAGCAGATGGCGGGCGCCTGGCCCCGAGTGTGTGAACCAGGATCGCGGGGCATGGCCGTCCAGCTGAGGGCGGATCTCTCGATAGAAACGGACCTCGTTCACGGACATGTCGAGTGGCGCGACCATGAGCCGGTTCTTCAGGCTCAACGGCGTGCTCTTCACGAACACCGAGTCGGGGAGTCCGGCGGCGGAACCCGCCGCGTTCCATCGCAGCGCGAACCTGCGGCGGTCGGTGGTGCCGGTGCTGCCGTCCAGCGGCACCACCTCCGTGCACTCGGCGCCCGCCGCCGCTCCCAGGTGGTCGGTGACGAACCGCGCCGTGACCTCGGCCGGACTCGTCGGGCCATTGGTCGGCACCCAGGCCGATGCCGCGGCCGCCAGTTGGCCGAGCGACCGCGCCGTCGATGCCGCGGTAGCTAACAACCTCGTCACTCGAACTCTCTCTCTACTCTTCAACAGTCGGTGGTGTGCCGCGGTGCCGGGCGTGGACTCAGTCGTGCAGTGCCGCACGCGCTTCGGGCACCAGAAGCAGGCGCCGCGGCAGCGCGCGCGAGCCGACGCGCAGCGCAGTGAGCAGCGCGCGGTACTCGATCTCGCGCGCACGGGTCCAGCGCACATCCCAGAGGCGGCGGATCGGTTCGGGGAAGCCACCGAACATCAACGTGTGCACCGGTCTGGCGGCGAGTCGGTCGACAACGACCTGGATCGGACGCGGTAGCGGGAGCTCGAGGATGGACTGCTCGTCGACCAGCCGCCGCAGTCGGCGAGTGCCCGGTGACGTGGCCAACTTGTCCTGGATTCCCGCGTCGACATAAGCCCTGAGACCCGCGATATCGGCGGGCATATCCTGCTCGCGCACCCCGTACAGGAGCCCGATAGCGCGGCCCTCCCGATAGAAGGCTTCGGCATCCTCGGCCGACAGCGACGGGAAGCACGCCCCCACGGCGTACAGCATCGCCTCCACAGTGGTGAGGTGAACCCAGGTCCACGCCTCACGGTTCCACGCGTGGTAGGGCTTGCCGTCGTATCCCTGGCCCGTGATGGGGCGATGCAGCTGACGAATCTCGCGGGCGGTCTCGGCGAGATTCTCGCCGAAATACACGCGATAGGCGTACGACAAGGTGCGTGACGCCCGTGCGGCGGGTTCGGTGAATCCCGTGGAGTGGTCTTCGAGCGCGACCGCGATCGTGGGGTGTGAGCCCTGCAGCGCCATCGCCCGGAACAGGAAGATCGGCCAGACCTGCCGCTGCGCCGTCAAGTGGACCAAGGCGCGTTCGGCGACCGGGATCTCGGTGTAATCAGTATCCGAAACACTGTGTGGCGTTTGTGAATCCATGTCCCGGCTCCTTTCGATATGCCAATCCGACGGGTGGTCGGCGTGATGTGTCGTCAGTGCTCGTCGACGGCCGCGGGCGGCACGGTCAGCGAAGCCAGGATCGTTCTGGCGAGTCGGCGGACTCCGGCGTCGTCGCCGGTTGCCGCACCCAGGTCGGGAGTCAGCCACACGCTGCCGAAGAATCGGACGATCACCTCCGCCATCATCTCGGTGTCGAACTCGATTCCGGCCTGGTTGGCCGTGTTCTCCAGCTCGTGGCCGACGGCGCCGAGCAGCATCTGGGTGATCTGTGGATCACGAAGTATCGGGAGCGCGGCATCGTCTTCGACGAGTCGCCGGGCGACTGGGTGTGTGCGCACCACGTGGACGGCTTGGACGATCCACTCGGCCGCCCGTTCGATCGGGTCTTCGATCGATTCGGTCGCCGCGCGGAACTGGTTGGCCAATCGGCCGAGGTCCCACGCGAAAGCTCTCCGTATGAGTTCGTCTTTGGTCTCGAATCGTCGAAATACCGTCGCTCGTCCCACGCCCGCTTCGGCGGCGACGTCGGCGACGGTCATCCGTTCGAGTCCGTGCCGGCTCAAACAGTGCAGGGTCGCGCCGAGGATCGCTTCGTCGGTCGTGTCGCCTTCTATCGGCGGCCCGAGGAGGGCGTCGATCACCAGTGAGCCGACCGGAATGATACTCATAATACCGAGAAAGTATCATCAGTCTCGTCTGTGCGGTAGTCGTCGTGCTCGGACGGCCGACAGGTTTCTGCCGAGATGACGTTCTCGGCGGCGTTGAGCGATCGGCCGAGAACAAGTGGGCGCCCGTAGGCATCCACGAGTGAGGAGGGCAGGCATGACACGACAGGTGCCCAGGAAGATTCCCCGTCAGGAGCGATCTCAGCGGATGGTCGAGCGAATCCTGGATTCGTGTGCGCGCCTTCTGATCACCTCCGGCTACGACGGGGTGTCCACCCATCGGATCGTCGCGGACGCCGGCATCAGTCCGGGCAGCCTCTACCAGTATTTTCCGAATAAGGACGCGATCGTCGCGATGACTGTCGAGCGGATGATCGGGCAGATCGCCCGGCGGCTGCTCGGCGCGTGGGAACCCCGCGACGACACCGACCCGCGGCAGCGTATGCGTGCCACCGTGGTGGCCGCTCTGGAGGCCACCGAGCAGAACCGCGAGCTGGTCCGCGTGCTGGTCGAGCAGATGCCGCGTCTGGGTGGTTCGACCGAGCTCAAGACCGTGGAGCAGCGGGTAGGCGATTTCGCCGCAGGCTATCTCGCCGCTGTCACCAATCAGATGGATCCGAGTCGGCCTCCCGCTGTGGTGTGGATAGCGGTGCAGGCGTTCCAGCAGACCATCATCCGCTACGTACTCGACCGCCCGGCGATTCCGCGCGAGGAGTTCATCGATGAACTCACCCGTCTGCTGACCGGTTTCGCCGGACCAGCGGCGGTTCTCGATTGACTGGGGCATGAAACCTGCTGCGATCTGGTAGTTCTCGTCGTCTAGCCGGGATGTCGATCGGCTTTCGGTGTGCCCTGCGGGATTACTTCGTCGAAATCTTGTCTCTGAGTAGTCTATCTAGGTAAGCTATGCGGGCCGGTGTGGTCTGCGACACAGCGCTTCGCGCGGAAGCGGCCCGAGGCACGACTGGACGTTCATCGGCAAGTGTTCGTTCTTCCGTGAGTGCCACCGGCGTCGGCACGAGGAGTCCAATGGCGATCAACTCCGCTCTGCAATATCCACACTCGACCGGCGAGGCAGGCACGAACAAGGAATCCGCCGTTCGCGAGATCAGACACTGGTGCGGCGGTTATCTGCGCCGACATCCAGGTGTCGCGTTGGAAACCGTCGGCCACCAGTTCGTGCTCGGCATTCGCGCGATCCAATATTTGTGCGTCGATATCGCCACCGGCCGTTTCTCCTTCGCCGAATTCGTGCAGCAGGCCGCGTTCATGGCCAGGACCGCCGTGCTGCCAACACTTTTCGTCGCCATACCGATCGGCGTCACGCTCTCGATTCAATTCGGACTGCTGGCCGGACAGGTCGGCGCCACATCACTCGCGGGCGCGGCGAGCGGGCTCACCGTGGTCAGGCAGGGCGCGCCGCTGGTGGCGGCGATCCTGATGGCGTCCGCCGTGGGATCGGCCATCTGCGCGGACCTGGGCTCGCGGCGAATACGCGAGGAAATCGATGCCATGGAGGTCATGGGCGTTCAGGTGGTGCGCAGGCTGGTCGCCCCGCGCCTGGCCGCGGGCATCGTGGTCGCGATCGCGCTCACCGGACTGACCTGCTTTGTCGGATTCCTGGCCGGATATCTGTTCAACACCTACGTCCAGAAAGGAACCCCGGGGAGTTTCGTGGCCACATTCGCGTCCTTCGCGACGGTGGGGGATTTCGTTCTCACCCTCTTCAAGGCGGCCGTATTCGGCGCGATCGTCGCGATCGTCGGCTGCCAGAAAGGGCTGAGCACGAAGGGTGGACCGGCGGGGGTCGCCAATTCGGTGAACGCCACGGTCGTCGCGTCCATTCTCCTGCTGATGATCGTGAACGTCGTGTTCACCCAGGTCTATCAGCTCGTCATGCCACGGCAAGGGTTCTGATGACCGTCGCTCGCTATTATTCACCCGGCCTGCGACCGTTGATCGTCGGCGCGCGAACCTGCGCGCGTCCGGTGATGCGAATCGGGCACATGGTCACTTTCCTGGTGCGCGCCCTGATCTCGATGCCGGTCACCCTGCTGCACTACAAGCGCGAATTCGCCCGTGTCCTTTCCGATGTCACCTGGGGCAATGGTTCGGTGGTCGTCGGCGGTGGCACCGCGGGAGTCATCATCGTGCTCGGCGCCGCCGCGGGCGCGATCATCGGCATCGAGGGCTACAGCACCCTCGACCTACTCGGTATGGGCCCAGCGACCGGATTCATCTCCTCGTTCGCCGCCACCCGCGAGATGGCCCCGGTCATGGCGGCATTGGCGTTCGCGTCGCAGGCGGGTTGCCGGTTCACCGCCCAACTGGGGGCGATGCGGATCTCCGAGGAGATCGACGCGATGGAATCATTGGCCATCCGCCCGATTCCGTATCTGGTGTGCACCCGATTGCTCGCATCCATCGTCGCGGTGATTCCGCTGTATCTGGTGTGTCTGGCGATGAACTACCTGACATGCGAACTGGTGGTTCGGTTGTCCGGGGCGGGTTCGCCGGGAACCTACCTGCACTACTTCGCCTTGGTGCTCGACGCGCGCGACATCGGATATTCCGTTCTCAAGGCGGTGGTCTTCGTGATCATCACCTCCACTGTCCAGTGCTACTACGGGTACTACGCCGCGGGCGGCCCGCAAGGTGTCGGTGTGGCCGCGGGACGCGCGATGCGAACCAGCATCACCGTCATGATCATCGCCAATATGTTGCTGACCATGGCGTTGTGGGGCGTCGACTCCGGCGCGAGATTCGGCGGCTGAGCGATGTCGATCGCATTCGAAACCGATGGTCGCGGACATTCGAACTCGCGCCTGCTGCTGCGCGGCGTCCTTTTTCTGCTACTGGTCGCCGCACTCGTGGGATGGATGATCGCGAAATCCAATGGCAGCCTGGACAAGACGGTCACGGTGACCGGAATGCTCACCCAGGTGGGTGACGGATTGCCGAAGAATTCCGATGTGAAATTCCGCGGTGTGCTCGTCGGTGTGGTCACCGGTGTGACGCCGTCGTCCGGAGACGGACCGAATCACGTGCACATCGCTCTCGACCCCGAATACGCCACGAGCATTCCGGAGACGGTGACCGCACGCGTCGTGCCGGGCAATGTCTTCGCCGTGTCATCGGTGCAGTTGGTCGACAACGGACCCGGTCGCGCCATTCACGCGGGATTCCGCATTCCCGAGGACAAGAGCCTGGCCACCGTGCAATTCCAGACGGCACTGACCGATCTGCGCGAAATCATCGCGGCGATGAGCCGCAGCAGAACCGACGACACGGTCGGAGTGATCAGCGCGCTCGCGCGAGCGACCGATCGACGTGGCGCGGACCTGGTTCGCGCGGGGGCCCAACTCGAACGGATCGTCACCCAGTTGAACGCGGTGGCGACCCCGACGGGTGGGCCGTCCACGGTGCGATCGCTCGCCGAGGCCGTGCGGGGATTGGAGCAATCGGCCCCCGAACTGCTCGATACCCTGCACCACGCCGTGGTCCCGCTGCGCACCGTCGCGGAGAAGGACGCGGAGCTGACGCACTTCCTCGCGGCGGGAGTGGCGACCATGGGAACGATCGCGACCGCGTTCGAGAACAACACCGATCGCATGATCAGGATCTCGACCGGGCTCACCCCGGTGGTCGGGGTACTGGCCGACAACGCGGAGCACTTCGTGCCGATCACGACGAGGCTCACCGTGGTCGCGAACAAGTTCTTCACCCACGTCTACAACTCCGAAACCGGCCTCGTGCAATCGAAAATGATCTTGTCGCTGTCACCGAACCGGCCCTACACCCGGGCCGACTGCCCGCGCTACGGCGAGGTGGCGGGACCGAGTTGTGCGACAGCGCCGATCTCGGCGCCCGAACAGGCGCCCATGCCATCGGCGATGAACCCCTCGAACTTCCGACTGTCCGAAGGGTACGCACCCCCCGCAGGAGTGATCGGCGGAAATGTCGGACCGGTGGGCAGTGCGTACGAGTTGGGTCAGCTGGGCGAGATCCTCGGCGCTCCCGCGAGCCCGGCGGCGGCGATCCTGCTGGGCCCGCTGCTGCGCGGCAACGTGGTCACCGTCGCACCCGTACCGGACGCACCCGTACCGGACGGAGCCGACCGATGACATCGTATCGGCGCTCGCTGATCGGGCTGACCCTGTTCCTCGTGGTGTCGTGCGTGCTGAGCTGGCTGGTATTCGTCACCCTGCAACGCGGTGTGGACGGTGCCACCCGGTCGTATTCGGCGACCTTCACCGATGTCAGCGGTTTGCGCGCCGGCGACGACGTCCGGGTGGCGGGTGTGCGGGTGGGAAGGGTCGACACGATCGAACTGGACGGGACGCTGGCCCGCGTGACCTTCCGGGTGCAGAGCGACCAAACCCTGTACACGACAACGAAGGCCGCTGTCACCTATCAGAACGTCATCGGGCAACGCTATGTCGCGCTGTCGGCGGGCGAGTTCGACATACCGCCGGCGCCGCTGCCGAACGGCGGTGTCATTCCTGTCGACCACACCGAGCCGTCCTTCGACATCGCCGGGATGCTACACGGATTCGAACCGCTGTTCAGCGTCCTCGACCCGGAGCAGGTCAACCGGATCACCGAGGCGCTGATCACCGCCCTGCAGGGCGACACGGGATCGCTGACCTCACTGATCGCGCAGACCTCGGCACTGGCCGAATCATTCGCGGGACCGGATCGGCTGCTGGACGAGATGATCGTGAACCTGGACAGTGTGCTGCGTACGCTGGCCGCGCAGAGCGCGAACCTGCAGACCGTGATGACGCGGGCGCAGGAGATCTTCACCGGCCTGGCCGCGGAACGAGACCGGCTGGCGGGGTCGATCGACGCGATCTCCGACACCGTCGACCGCGCGGCGCGCGTGGTCACCGGTGTCGATCCGAGTCTGGACGCGCTCGTCGCCAGGGAGCCCGGTTTCACCGGGCACATCCTGACCAACGCCGAGCGGTTCGCGTACCTGTTCTACAACATCCCGCTGGCGTTGAAGGGTTTCGCGCGATTCACCCAGGATGGCACCGCGGCCGACGCCTATCTCTGCAACCTCGACATCACCCTCACCCCAGGGCTGAGCCACATGATTCCCGAGACGGTCGCGGGGCTTTCGCCCGAGGGAAAGATCCAGCAAACCCCGAAATGCCGGTGAGTCAATGGAATTCACGTCCAACCTAGTCGGTAGAACCGCCCGGTCCGCGCGCGACACCCTCCTACGCCCGATCGAAAGCCACAACCCGTTGCGGCTCGGGCTGGTGGCGGTCACGCTGCTGGCCGCGCTCATCCTCGGCACCGTCGTGGTGAGCAGGATCGGTATCGGGGAGGTGACCTACGAGGCCGAATTCGCGCAGGCGGCGCAGATTTCGGCGGGTGATCGGGTGACCACGGCGGGCGTCCCGATCGGGACGGTGAAGTCGCTGCGCTTGGCGGGCGACCACGTAGTGGTGACGATGCGAATCGACGGCGCCGTGCCGTTGGGCGCCGACACCCGCGCGGCGATCGAACTGACGACCCTGCTCGGTTCCCGATACGTGGATATCACCCCCGCCGGAACAGGCGCCGTGCCCGACCATCGGATCCGGCTCGCCAACACCTCGGTGCCCTACGATCTGCAAACCGCGCTGCAGAACGCCACGTCCACCTTCGAGCAGGTCGACGCCGACAAGATCGCCCGATCGATGACCGTGCTGTCGCGACAACTCGACGGCGCGCCCCAACTCGTCCCGCAGGTGCTGCGCAATATCGAGAACCTGTCGTCCGTCATCGCCGAGCGCCGCGGCCAGATCGGCACCCTGCTCGCGAGCACCGCCGAATTGACGACGGCCATTCGCAATCAGCACGTGGCACTGGGACAGATGGTCGGACAAGGACAGAGTCTGGTGCGCGAACTCGACGCGCGGATCGCGGCGCTGCGGCGCCTGATGGTGGCGACCACGGCGCTGGTCGACCAACTCCACCATGTCGTCGGCGAGCGGCAGCCGCAGGTAGTCGGGCTGCTCACCGATCTGGAACAACTCATCGGCGCGCTGGCGGCCAGACAGGACGTGTTACGCGACACCCTGCAGATCCTGCCGGTACCGCTACGGAATTTCACCAATGCCACCGGCAGCGCGAACGATCTCGATTTCAACGCCCCCGCGGGAACATTGATCGATTCGTGGATGTGCGCGGTGAGCGGCCGAGCCGAGATGATGACGTTGGCCGAATACTTCAAGGACTGCAAATGAGCGTACCGGCCCGCGTCGTCCGACTCTTCACGACTCTCGTCTTCGCCGCGTTCGCCGCCGCCTGTTCGCCGGGGGACGCGATGTCCTTTCGGGACGAAACTATCACGGTGACAGCACAATTCGACAACGCCAACGGTCTCTACGTCGGCAATGCGGTCGACGTGCTCGGCATGCGGGTCGGCCGGGTGAGCGCCATCGCGATGAAGGGCCCCTACGTGGAGGTGACGATGAGCATCGATGAGAACGTGAAGATACCTGCCGCCGCACAGGCCGTCACAGTGTCGAGTTCGGTACTCACCGATCGCCACGTCGAACTGACACCGCCGTACCGCGAGGGCCCGGCGCTGCGGGACAAGGACCGGATCGGTCTGGACCGTACGAAGACCCCGGTCGAGTTCGACCGGATACTCGGCATGGTCGAGCGACTGTCGGTCGAGCTACAGGGCGACGGCGAGGGTAACGGCCCGATCGCCGACCTGATCGCGGTGGGCGCGGCTGCCACCGAGGGGAACGGCGAACTGCTGCGCGAGGCCCTCGGCCGGCTCGAGCAGGCGCTTCGGCTCAGCGCCGACGGCGGCGCGCACAGCGGCGCCGCGATCACCGAGATCGTCGATAATCTCGCCGCACTGTCGCGCGCTGCCGCCGACAACGACGCGCTGATCCGGGATTTCGGTTCCGGCCTCGGTCGATTGACCGAATTCCTCGCCACCGAAGAGCTCGGCACCGGCACCACGGGCGCGCAACTGAACGCGCTGCTCGAGCAGACGACCACACTGCTGCGAGACAACCGGGCAGGCATCCAACACACCGTCGCGAGCACCGAAACCGTCACCAAGGCGATGTACGACTACCAACGCGAGCTGTCCGAAGTCTTCGACGTCGCGCCACTATTGCTCGACAACGTCTACAACGCCATCGATCAGCAGGCGGGCGCGCTGCGCGTGCACGGTCTGATCGACCGAATGGTTCTCGACGGTCAGCTGTTGAAGGAGGTGTGCAACGTACTCGGGTTACGCCAGCTCGGTTGCGCCACGGGAACATTGCGGGACTTCGGCCCCGACCTCGGGATCACGGCGATCCTCACGGCGATGGCGGAGCAGCCGCGATGACGCGGACCCGGAGAACCGTGCGTGCGGTGGCGGTCGCGGTGCTGCTCGTTGTCCCGACGACGGCGTGCGGTGTCGGACTTGACCGGGTGCCGTTGCCCGCGCCGGGCGTCGCGTCGGATACCTATGAGTTGACCGCGACGTTCGCCAACGCGCTCAACCTGCCGCAGCGGGCGAAGGTGCGACTCGCCGGCGGCGACATCGGGGAGGTCACCGCCATGCGGGCGCGCGACTTCCACGCGGTCGTCACGATGCGGATCCGATCCGCGACCCGGCTGCCGGTGGGAACGACCGCCGAATTGCGTTCGGCCACACCGCTCGGCGACGTCTATGTCGCGCTGACACCGCCCGCCGACGCTGGCTCCAGCACGAAGGCGCTGAGCGATCACGACAGCATTTCGGTGGAGTCGACGGCCGCGGCGGCGACCGTCGAGGAGACGTTGACCACCAGTGCTCTGCTGGTGAACGGGGGCGCGATCCGCGATCTCACCACAATCGTCAACGGCCTCGGCGCGGCGGTCGGCGACGACGCGGACAAGGTGGCCGCCCTGATCCAGGAGTCGAGCACCCTGGTGTCCACCCTGGCCGCACGGTCGGAAGAGATCCGCGACGCACTCGCCGCGACGAGTCGACTGACGGCGACGGTGGCCGCCCAACAGTCGGCGATCGTCGATTCGGTATCGGCAGCGGCCCCCGCGCTCGGCGTCGTCTCGGCCGACACCGGCCAACTCCTGCAACTGGTCGCCGAGATCGACCGCATCAGCGCTCAGCTGGCCCGCTTCCCGTCGATTCAGGGCACAGACACCCGGAGCATGATCGCGGACCTGAATATCCTGTCGGACGCGTTCAATCGTGCTGCCCTCAACCCCGAGGCCGACCTGAACGTGGTCAACGCACTGCTCGCGCCGCTGATCAAGGCGACGAGTTCGACGTCGGCACACGCCAATATTGATATCGCGGAAGTCGCTCTCGGCGCGGTACCGGATCCCGGTCACGCGGCCGATCCCGGAATGCGCCCGCCCGACCTCACCGACTGGTCGTACCTGGTTGGCAGCCTGGAGTATCTGCTACGCCGACTGCACGAACGAGTGGTCGGCGCGGGCCGATGACAACGAGCGCGTTACTGGAATGGCCTGCCCGGCAATTGGTGCGAGGGGTTCGCGCCGGCGTACGACGCAGATTGTGGTTGTCGGCCATGGCGCTGGCCGCAACCCTCGTTCTCGGTTGCGTCTATGTGGTTTTCGGGGCATTGCGGGTCGACCCGATGGCATCGAAGATCCGCGTCCGGGTGCAGCTGACGGAATCGGGCGGGCTGCTGGCCGGTCAGGACGTGACCGTTCGCGGCGTCTCTGTCGGACGAGTCGACTCGATTCTGTTGACACCCGACGGTGTGGTGGCGGTCGCCGAACTCGATGCCGGGGCGCGGATTCCAGCCGATGCCGCCGTTCGGGTCGCGGCGCTGTCCGCGGCGGGCGAACAGTATCTGGATTTCCGTCCGAGCACGAGCACGGGCCCGTTTCTCACCGACGACGCCGTAGTACCTGTCGAACGCACCTCGACACCCACCTCGCTCCCGAAACTGCTCGGCGACCTCACCGGGGCGCTCGCGCAGATCGATCCCGCGCGCGTGCAAGCGATCGTGCGCGAACTCGGGATGGGGCCGGACGGCGCGCGAAAACTGGAGGCCATCCTCGGCGGCGGCATCTTCCTGGTCTCGACGTTGGATTCGGTTCTCCCGCAGACCATCGAGCTGCTGAACACCAGCAAGGTCGTGCTCGGCACCCTCGGCGAGGTGGCACCGAGCCTGCGGGCGCTGGCCGCGAACGCGAGCGCCGTGTCGGGCGGTGCCGCCGCCATGGACGGGGGGCTGCGCCGCCTGATCGAACAGGGACCGGAGGCGATGAGCGCACTCGATGCCATCATCGCCGACAATTCGCCGACCATGGTGCGATTGCTGGTGAACCTGACCACCATCGCCGAACTGTCCTATGTGCCTGTTCCCGCGCTGCGGGCGCTGTTCCCCGACCACCGCGGATCGGCGCTGGAGGCTGTGGGATCGACTTTCCGAGACGGCGGCACCTGGGGAATCGTCGATCTGTATCCGCGCTACAGCTGCTCCTACGACCTGCCGCGACTGCCGCCGTCGGTACCCGACTATCCGGAGCCGTACCTCTACACGTACTGCCCGAATATGGACCCGAGCGTGCTTGTTCGTGGTGCCCGCAACGCCCCGCGCCCGCCCGGCGACGACACGGCGGGACCGCCGCCCGGAGTCGATCCGCACGCGACGAGTTCACCGACCCCGCGGGGTCCGCACACGATTGCGACCCCATACGGCGGGCCTTCGGTGCCGATGGCGCCTCCGCCCAGGTAGTCGGTGCCTCACACCTACGCATGAAAGGGAGCGCATGAAAAGCGACACCAATACCCCTGTTGTGGAAAAAGACCCGCTGCCCGAGGGCGAGACGGCGCGGGCCGGTGACGATTCGACCGAGGACGCCGGCGAGACTCGTTCACCGCGAGACCTCGGTGGCGAGACCGCGGACAGCCCGGCCAAGGACGAGAGCGCCGAGATCGGGCGTGCTTCGAAGCGGATGGTCCGCCTGTCATCGATCGCACGACGCGATGCCGTGATGGCGTTGCTGATCGCGATCGCGGTGGTGTCGACCGTCATCGCGGCCGTCTGCGGCTGGAAACTGAAGAACGGCAATGACACTGACGCCGCAGGCCGCGCGGCACAGCGCGCCGCCGAACAGTACGCGCTGGCGCTGACCAGTATCGATTCGAATAATCTCGATCGAGATTTCGCCACTGTGCTCGACGGCGCCACCGGCGAGTTCAAGGACATGTACAGCCAATCCAGTGCCCAGTTGAAACAGTTGCTGATCGACAACAAAGCGACCGGTCACGGAACGGTGGTCGATTCCGCAGTCAAGTCGGCGTCCGATGACCGGGCCGAAGTCCTGCTGTTCGTCGACCAGACGGTGACGAACACCGCGAGCCCCGATCCCCGCGTCGACCGCAGCCGCATGCTGATGACCATGGAACGGGTGGACGGTCGTTGGCTGGCCGCCAAGGTGAGCCTGTCGTGAACCGGCTGATCGCCTTGCTTTCCGCGGCGAACTCATCCCCGCGATCGCGCATGGATAGCTATCTTTTATGACATAGTTAACTATGTAAGGCCGTCAACTCGTGGGTGGCCGACATCTCGATGACGACGGAGAAAAGCATGCGACGAACCGCTCGCGCCCTGTCCGAAACCGCGCTGGCGATATCCCCGTGGGCGCCCGCGCCGAAACCGCACAGTGCCGCGGCGGTCACCGCGCAGTGGCTCACCGAAGTATTCGCCCCGCGAGCGCCCGCGGCCGTGGTCGAGAACATTCGGCCCCTCGACGGGACCACCGGAACCACCGACCGACAGCGTCTCGCGCTCGATTGGAACCGGATCGGACAGAACTCGGGCATGCCTGCCAGCGTGTTCGTCAAGTCGACCCCGCTGTCGGCGAAGAACCGGACCATGGTCGCGGCACTCGATATGGCGATCAACGAGGTGGCGTTCTACCAGCAGATCCGCCCGGAACTGGACGCCGACATCGCCCCCGAGGTGTATGCCTGCCACGCCGGTCACGGCGCGCGCCATCTTCTCGTACTCGAGGACCTGGCGGCAAAGAACGCCACCTTCCCCGACACGGTGCGGGACGTCGATCTCGCCCATGTCCAGGCGCTGATCCATGCGCTCGGACGAGTGCACGCCGCCTACTGGAACAGTCCACGCCTGCACACCGATCTCGCATGGATCGCGCCGGAACGTGCACGCCCGGGCTTCGACCTGCTGCTCTGGCAATTCCGCAAGATGCGTAGAACTCTGCTCGCCGCGCCCGAACACGACCTGCCCGCACCGGTGCGCCGGATGGCCGAATTCGCCAACGACCACGACAAGGCTCTGCACGCGCGCTGGGAGGTCGGTCCGCAAACCGTCCTGCACGGTGACGCGCACTGCGCCAACACCTTCCGTCTGCCAGACGGCCGTGTTGGCCTGCTCGACTGGCAGGTGATCCACTGCGGACCCGGAATCCGGGAAATCAGCTATCTGCTCACCCATTCCACGCCCACCGAGGTCCGCCGCGGCAACGAAGAACAATTGCTGCGGCTCTATCTGTCCACGCTCCGCGAATACGGCGTCACCGATCCGCCGACCTTCGACGAGGCGTGGACGGCACTACGATTCTTCGCTTTCGACGCCTGGGATTCGATCGCCATGTGCGTGGCGTGGCCCGGATTACAGCCACCGGAACGAGTGGCCCTCGGTTTCGCCACAGCGAATATCGCCATCGAAGACCTCGAGGTGGACAAGGTGATTCGCGCGGCGCTGTCCTGAGCCGTCCTTCCCAGTTCCGCCGAACGCCGCCGATCGATATCTCGATCGGCGGCGGCTTCGCGTGTGCCGTGCCGACTTCACAACTCTTCGCGCGGTTCGGCGGCAGAGGCGATCGGTATGCGAGTGCCGGTGCCCAAGAAGTGACCGATGGCTATCGAGATCCATGCCGACAGCGTCCTTTCCAGCTCTTTTGCGGTTTCGTGTCCAGGAGAAGGGCCGCGCCCGAATGCGACTAGTATGCGACTGATCAGTCGCGTTAGCCTCGAATAATGAATACAATAGCGGCGCCGGATATTACGCATCGGCGGAGTCTTTTCGACTGGATGGCCGATAAATCGTTCCAGCCGATTCGCCAGCAATTCTTCAAGAACGTGCGATTCGACGAACCGGCGGGGGATCCAGGCTGGTTCGGCCCCGGCAGCGCTGTCTGGTATCTGCACGAGCATATCGCCACGGTCCAGATCGGACTCGCCGCGGCGGCGATGATCGAAACGTTGCATCCCGATATGGCGTGGATGGGCTACGAGCACACCCGCGCCGTGGAAAGAGTGGACGGCATTCCCACCGGCCGATTCGACCAGGAGGCGATGGCTTCCCGCACCGGCCACACATTGTCGTTCTTCCTCGGCGTGGCTTTCGGCCCGAGCGCTGTGGCCGAACGGGTATCACGCACCGTGCGCGCCATGCACGACAGAGTGGAAGGCGTCCGCCCCGACGGACATCCCTACCGTGCCAGCGACCCCGAACTCTTGCGCTGGAACTACGCCACCATGGCATGGGCCTTGGCCGCCGCCCACGAGCGCTATCATCCCCGACCGATGCGCGGCGAACGCCTCGAGGAATTCTTCCGCGAATACGCCCGAATGGGTATCGAACTCGGCGCGACCGATGTACCCACCAGCAAAGCGGGCGTCGACCAATTGCTGGCGGACTCGCTGCCCCTGCTCGGCGTCACCATGCCGACCGTCGAATTGCTGAATCCCCTTGCGCCGTGGCGTCATCCGCTCTGGGTTCGGCCGGTGTACGCGTTGATGTTCTGGGTCGTGCAGGATCTGCACCCGATGTGGGCGCAGCGGTTGATGAACACCCCGCAGTACTGGCGGCCGAAGAAGATGGTCTTACGTGCGGTGGCACGGTCGCTGCTGCAAGGAATGCGCGATGGTGTCATCCGGGAGGTGAAACAGTCTCATGCGAGGGTCGCGGGTTCACCTACCATGTCGACCGGGAAGGTCCAGGGTGTTCGGGCCGGGTGAGCACCTCGAGTCGCTTGGTCCGAGTCGCCGGTGACATCGGCTGGCGCGAGTCGCACGTATCGACCTCGCGCGCCCGACCGATATCGCACGGACGAGACACCGTGAATTCCAGGTGTCGGCTTCAACCGGAATTCGAACGTGCGCGCAGGTCGCGGACCAGGACGGGAACTTCCGCGAGCGCGCGCATCGCGTCGTTGAGGTGCGTGCAGCCCTCGGTCCCGGAGAGCTTCTCCAGCACGACGGTGCGGAGTTCGGAAAGTGGTGTGCCGAGGATCTTTCCGACGTTACGTGCGGCGAGGGGGCACTCGTCGTAGGGCAGCACGCGAGGGTCGGCGTCGATCGTGAGCAGGTCCCCGGTGTCCGGATCCGCGGTGGCCGTCAGCCGGTACTCGTGCACCGCCACGCGTCCTCCGGTGGGCACCGTCGAACTGTCCTGGAACATCGAGTCGATAGTGATGAGATCCGCGACGTGGACGTCGATGCGGCGCGCTCGGCGCATGGCCATATCCGTGATCTCCTCCAGCGCATGCCAACTCAGTGGATCGTTCGCACGTGGGAGTGGCGCGACGGACCTGACCTGGTGGTTCCACTTGGGAGAGCCGTCCGGCATCATGGCGCCGGAACCGGGCTGAAATCCCGCGCAGAGCCCGGTCATGTCACGGACCGGCCCGGCGCCGATGGCTTGCATGAGCAGGTCGTGGTCGACCCATCGGGAGTAGGCGAACCCGGCGATGAGGGAGGCGCCCGCGATATCATCCAGCAGCAGGTACAGCGGGGTCCCCGCGGAGGACTCGCCGGCCATCGCCTCGGCGAGCACCGCACGTGAGTTGCCGCCGCCTCGCGAACCGATCAGCTTCATCACATTCGGACGAGTGGGGTGCGTCTCGATCTCCTCGATCGTGCGCGTCGCGGAGTCGATGCCCGCCCGCATGGTGTCCTCGCGCAGCACCACCGGATCGCCGCCGTCATCGGGCGTCAACAGATCTCGTGCGCGCCCGAGAAGGAGGAGCTGGGTTCCCGGGCCCCCGGGCCATCGCATATCGATGGTCGAGGTGCGCCGCACAGATCCGGGCCGGCGCGGGGGAGTGGCCTCGGCAGGACCTCTGGCGGCGAGGCCGAGCGGTATCTCGACAACCAAGTCGGTACTCCTTCGAATTATCACACCGGCTACTTCCGCAGGCGCAGCAGAAGCCGGCCGCCTGGATCAGCGGGTCATCGGCGATCCGGTCGGCGGCCCGGACCCCGGTGCGCTGCCGGGGTGGCCGGGATTCCCACGGTAGTCGAATGATGACGGGGCCCTTGCCATGTCGGGGGAACGGGTGACCAGTGTGCGATGTGCTCGCGAGGCAGTGAGGAAGGAGCGGACCGCCTCGGCGATGGCGAGGTGGTCGTCCGTCAGTGCCAGTGCCAGTGCCAGTGGCAGTGCCAGTGCCAGTGCCAGTGGCACGGTGGGGTGGCTCCTGGCATGGTGCGTGTGGATCAGCGGGGTGCGAACCGTTGGCCGCCGTCCAGTCGCAGGCACTGACCGTTCAGCATCTGGTTGTCGACGATGGCGAGCGCGAGCTTCGCGTACTCCTCCGGTCGCCCCATCCGTTTCGGGAAGGCGGCATCCTCGACCAGGGGTGCTACCTGCTCGTCGGTGAAGGCGGCGGTGGCGCCGGTGGCGAACAGGCTCGGCGCGATGGCGAGCACCCGGATGCCCTGGGGGCCGAGATCGCGGGCCATCACCAGAGCCATGCCCGCGATGCCAGCCTTCGACGCGGTGTAGGCGACCTGGCCGATCTGGCCCTCGAACGCCGCGATGGAGGAGGTGTTGATGATGACGCCGCGCTCTGAGTCCTCGGCCTCGTTCTCGCTCATATGGAACGCCTGCAGGCGGTTCAGGTTGAAGGTGGAGACCAGATTCAGGTCGACGACCTGGCGAAAGGTCTCGAGATCGTGCGGACCGCCGCGGCCGAGCGTCTTCTTCACGGTGCCGCCGCCCGCGGTGTTGACGGCGATGTGCAGGCTCCCCAGGTCGGCGACCGAGGCCGCGAGTGCCTGTTCGGCGCCATCGAAATCGGTGATGTCGATGGCGTGGAAGGTGCCGCCGATCTGGTCGGCGATCTCTTTGCCGTTGCTGGTTTCTCGGTCGAGGATCGCCACCGTGGCCCCTGCTGCGGCGAGAGCCTCCGCGCTGGCCTTGCCCATGCCGGACGCGCCACCGACGACGATCGCGTTCTTTCCGTTGATCTCCATATGTGCTTCCTGTCCCTCGGGCCCGCCTCGGGCCCGGTGAAAGCTGCCCGACGAATGGTCTCGACGATGTGGGGGGTCCTGTATCGCTTCGATAACTTATAGTACTATCTAAACTAGGTGGTAGGGCCACGGAGCGTGGACCGGTCAGGTAAGAGGTACAGACGGAGGCACCGTGATTCTCGAGGTAGGCCAGTCGCTGGCGAGCACCACCGACGCCACCGCGCTCATCGTCGTGCGCGCGCCCAAGGGGGAGATCGCTCTCACCTGTGGTGGGGCCGAAATGGTGGCGGGCAGGACCGGGGTCGGTGACGGCAGCGCCATCGACCCCGCGCACCGCTACGGCACTCTGCTCGGTAAGCGCTACGTCGACGAGGAGACCGACCTCGAAGTGCTGTGTACCAAGGCGGGTGACGGTTCACTGGCCGTGGGGGATCGCCCGCTGCAGATCAAGCAGGCCGAGCCGCTGCCGTCCTCGGACTGACCGCCACCGGCTGGATCCTCGGTACACGAACCTGTTGGAGTTTCGAATGAATGTGACGATGCTGCTGGACATGGCGATCGACGGTTTCGGGGACCGTGTGATGATCGGTCGTCGCGAGGGCGGCATCACGGCCGCACGGCTCGGTGCGATGTCCGAGGCGGGTGCGGCCGCGATTCGCGAATCCGGTGCGGACTCGGTGGTCTACCTCGCGGTCAACGGTCCGGCCTTCCCGGTTGCCATGTTCGCCGCGGCGCGAGCGGGGGTTCCGTTGGTGCCGGTGAACTACCGGCTCGGCGCGGAGCAGCTCCGGTTGTTGCTGGCGAACCACCCACGCGCGCTCGGCATCGCCGACGAAGCGCGGGTGGCCGCGTTGCGGGACGCCGGACTGGCCGCCCTCACCCCCGCGCAGTGGCTGGCCAGGACTGCCGAGCCCGTCGCGGTCGGCATCGACGTCTCGCCGAACTCCGATGAGTCCGCCGCGCCGGCCGTCGTCATCTACACCAGCGGCACCACCTCGGCGCCGAAAGGCGTGCTGCTGCGGCACGAGAACCTCACCTCCTATGTGTTCGGGTCGGTCGAATTCGCGTCCGCCGAGCCGACCGATGCCGCGCTCATCAGTGTCCCGCCGTATCACATTGCGGCAGTGGCGAATGCGATCACCAGCCTGTTCGCGGGTCGGCGCACCCTGGTGCTCGAACAGTTCACTCCCGCGCAGTGGCTCCAGCTCGCCCGCGAGGAAGAGATCACCAACGCGCTGGTCGTTCCCACGATGCTCTCGCGGATCGTCGAAGCCGACGAGGACAAGGCGCTCCCGTCGCTGCGCAGTCTCGCCTACGGTGGGGCGCCGATGCCTACCGCTCTCATCGAACGGGCGCTGCGGATGTGGCCCGAGGTCGGGTTCGTCAACGCCTACGGACTCACCGAGACCAGCTCCACCGTCGCGGTGCTCGGCCCCGAGGACCACCGGGCCGCGCTGGCCAGTGACGACCCCGCTGTACGCGCTCGACTGGGGTCGGTCGGCCAGGTGGTCCCCGGCATCGACCTCGAGATCCGGGACGCGAACGGCGCGGTGGTTGGCCCCGGTGTCGCAGGCAGTATCTGCGTCCGGGGTGAGCAGGTGTCCGCCGAGTACGCGGGCATCGGACGTGCGGTCGACGACCGCGGCTTCTTCGACACCCGCGACAAGGGGTACCTCGACGAGGCGGGCTACCTGTACATCGGCGGACGTATGGACGACACGATCATCCGCGGCGCCGAGAACATCGCGCCCGCGGAGATCGAGGAGGTCATTCTCCGGCACCCCGCGGTGCTCGACACCGCGGTCGTCGGTGTGCCGGACGAGGTATGGGGCCAGCGGATCGAGGCTGCCGTCGTTGTACGCGCCGGAATGGAACTGTCCTCCGATGATCTGCGGGCATATGTGCGCGCTGTGCTGCGTGGTAGCAAGACGCCCGAGCGGGTCTTCTACTGGGACGACTTGCCCCGCACGGAGACCGGAAAGTTGGTCCGTCGTCACGTGCTGGAGCGCATCCTCGCCGACGACGTCGTGGTCTGAACGCGCACTGCCCGGTGGCGGCGACGCCCCCGTCGAGTCGCTCACCGAGATAGGGAGCGCACGGCCACCGGTGCGTCAACATCTTTCACTTAGTGAACCTTCTATGTAAGGTGAGATATGCGCCTCGGGTACGGGCTCGGTCACTGAATCGCAGCCCGGGCCCGCATCAGCTCATGACCACGGAGGTACGGATGACGACGACGGAAGAGAAGCAGATGGACGCACCGCAGGTGTATACCTTCCGCGACGAGGATATTCAGCGCGCGCGTGACCTGGTCGGCATCTACCACGCGGTGACCCAGCGTGAGCAGTTCACCCGTGCCGTGCCCGACGTCATGCGCAACTTCGCGCGCAGCTACGGTGACGACAATCCGCTCTTCGTCGACGAGGAGTACGGCCTCGGCACCCGCTGGGGCGGTCAGGTCGCGCCCCCGATGATCAATATCGCTCTCACTCGAAATCTGTTGGCGGACCCGGTCCCCAAGGAGCAGCGCCGTCCGTCCTTCCGTGGCATTCACGTGTTCGTCTCGGGTACCACCACCGACTGGTACCGCCCGGTATACGACGGAGACACTCTGTATTCGTTCCAGGGTTTCAGCGACGTAGAGCTCAAGGAGTCCGAGTTCGCCGGTCGGTCGTTGATCGTCACCCGCTCGCATGTCCAGATGAATCAGCGCGCCGAGGTCGTCCAGGTGCAGAAGGTCATCACGATCCACACCGAACGCCACGAGTCGAAGAAGCGAAACAAGTACGAGGGGGTCGAGCCTGCCTCCTATACCCCCGAGGAGATCGCGAAGATCGACGAGATCTACGCGGCCGAGCAGCGTCGGGGCGCGAATACCCGCTACTACGAGGACGTCGTGGTCGGCGAGAGCCTCGGTACTATGGCCAAGGGTCCGCTGACCACCACCGATATGGTCGTCTTCCATTCCGGCGGTTACGGTTTCGCTCCGTACACACCGTCGACCGGTCGCCTGACCTACCAGAATCGCCAGCGCATCGCGGCGTTCTATATCCCGAACGAGCAGGGTATTCCGGATGTCGCGCAGCGCATTCACTGGGACAGCGACTACGCCCGTTCGATCGGCCTGCCCGCCGCCTACGACTACGGCATGATGCGCGACTGCTGGCTCTCGCACTACCTCACCGACTGGATGGGTGACGACGCGTGGCTGGTGAGCATGTCGAGCCAGATGCGGAAATTCAACTACCAGGGCGACACTCACATCATCACAGGTGAGGTCGTTGGCAAACGGATCGACGGCGACCGGTATCTGGTCGACGTAGAGCTCCGCGGCACCAGCCAGCGCGGCGAGGTCACCTGCCCGGCGACCGCCACCATCGCCCTGCCCAGCCGTGAGGGCGGCCTGGTCGTACTGCCGACCCCTCCCCGGGAGCTCGGGGTAGTCGCCGCGCGGATGCTCGCGCGGCACAGTGAACTGCGAGCCGCGGCTCGCGGCTCTGCCAATTGAAAAGTCCGCCAACGGAATCCAGTTCTTCGTAACGCTGGATCCCGGACGAACTCGTCGGGTGTACATGCCGACACCATGGCGAGTTCGTCATATCTACTAGTCCAAGATGTCGCGTACCCGGACGTTCTCGCGGCCCTCGAGCAGTGACAGTCGGGCATTGACCATATGCTTCTGCCAGTGTGCGAACGCGCCGTCGGCGTCGCGGGCGCGCAGCAGTTTGATCAGGCGTCGGCAGGACCGGATCTCGAGCTTGTACGAGGACTCGTACCTCTCCTTGTCCGCGCGGGTCTCCAGCAGCACCGCACCGGTGTGGCGCTCGGTGATCTCGTGCAGCATGCCGGCGATGATGGCCAGCGTCGCGTTTCCGGACAACTGCACCATCCGCAGGTGGAAGGCGGAGGTACCGGCCGCGAGGTTGTCGGAGGCGAAGGCCGCGGGAATCTCTTCGTCGACGATGCGCTCGAGCTCGTCGAAGTCTTCCTCGGTCCCGTCGCCCGCGAGGATGCGGGCCGCGTCGGGCTCGATGGCCTCGCGAGCGACGAACACGTCGGCGACCGTGGCGCCGGAGAGTTCGAGTAGCAGCGATGCCGGTCGCGCCACGATCTCGGGGCCTGGGACGCATACGCGGGCGCCGGAGCGGGATCCGCGGCGCACCTCGACGAGGCGTTCGGATTCGAGGACGCGGACGGCTTCGCGCAGGGTGGGGCGGCTGACCGAGTAGTGTTCCATCAGCTCGGCCTCGTGTGGGAGGTGATCGCCGTCCTTCAGGGTGCCGTCGATGATCATGCGGCGAAGGTTGTGCGCGACGAGTTGGGCGGTCTTGGGCGTCCGGATCGGGCGCGACGCCGCGCTGCGCGAGTCGAAGATCGGTGCGAAGCCCCTGTCGGCCACGTATGTCCTCCCGGTAGATCGTCGTCGTCGGCCAAGTAAACCATCTGGTCCGACCATCGTGTCGGTGCTTGCGGGGCCGTTGGGTTGCCGCCGCAGGTCCGGAGATTTCCTTGATCGCCAGAATCTATCGTACTAAGTTTAATAAGTTTCGCATGCTGGTCGAGAAGGCTGGTATCGCGCAGATGTACGGCAGGTCCCGACGGTAGGAATTTGATAGTTTACTATGTGATATATGTGACCTGATGACTTGTCCGCGCGTGACGCTGCGGCATGTGATGTGGTCACGTGCCGCGTCTCGGGTTCGATGGTCGGCGGCAACCAGAATGGAGTGTTGATGTGTCCAACGGTTTGAGAGATGTCGCGATCGTCGGTGTGGGGGCGACCCCGTACTACAAGCGCGGCGGGTCCGCGCCGCAGACAAATCTGGAGTTGGCGGGCAAGGCGATCCTGGCGGCCTGCGAGGACGCGGGCATCTCGGTCAAGGAAATCGATGGTTTCGCCTATTACTCGGGTGCCGGCGCCGGGTACGGCGACAAGATGGACACCGCGGATTTCATGGAAACCCTTGGCATTCCGGAGGTCACCTTCACTGCCTCGCTGACCTCCGGTGGCGGCGGCGCGGCCGGTTCGATCGGACTCGCTCGGGCGGCCATCGTCGCCGGTGACGCCACCGCGGTGGTCACGGTGATGACACTGCAGCAGCAGAAGCAACGCCTGGGCTCCGTCTTCGCGGCCAGCGCCCCGGACCCGATCAACTCCTTCCTGCAGCCCTCCGGTCTGTCCGGTCCCGGCCACCTGATGTCGGTCCTGGCGCGACGGCACATGTATCTGTACGGCACCCGGCGCGAGGCGTTCGCCGAGATCGCGATCTCGACCAGGGAGAATGCGCTGAACCGGCCCAAGGCAATTCAGAAGAGGCCGCTGACCAAGGAAGAGTATTTCAACGCCCGGATGATCGCGGATCCGTTGTGCCTCTACGATTTCTGCCTCGAGACCGAGGGGGCCGTCGCGGTCATCACCACCAGTATCGAGCGGGCGAAGGACCTCCGGCAGAAGCCGGTGCCAGTCGTGGCGGTCGCGCACGGCGGTCGCCGCGAGTGGGGTCGCGCATTCGCTTGGTACGGGATGCCCGACGAGTACTTCGCGTCCTCGGGCAACGCGCCGATCGCCGAACGGCTCTGGGGGCAGTCGGGCTTGACGGCCGAGGACATCGACGTGGCACTGCTCTACGACCACTTCACCCCGATGGTGCTCATGCAGCTCGAGGACTATGGATTCTGCGGCAAGGGCGAGGGTGGCGAGTTCGTGGAGAGCGGCGCCATTCGATACCGGGGCGGTTCGATCCCCGTCAACACCCACGGTGGCCAGCTGTCGGAGGCCTACATCATCGGTATGACGCACATCAAGGAGGCGGTGGAACAGATGCGAGGCACGGCGATCAACCAGGTGAAGGATGCCGAATTCGCGCTCGCCACGGGCGGACCCGCGTCGCTGCCGGTCAGTGGCTTGATCCTCGGGAGCGCGGTATGAGCGACGTGCGCGCGACTACATTGCCCGCCGACGCGGTCCGCATCACCACCAATAGCGACACCGAGCCGTTCTGGCGGTACGCCAGGGAGGGTAAACTCGTTGCGCTGCAATGTGGTTCGTGCGGGCACTTCCGGATGCCGCCGACGCCGTTCTGTCCGGAATGTCAGTCCACCGAGAAGCGCTGGAAAGAGCTCTCGGGCCGTGGCAGTGTCTACAGTTACGCCGTAATCCACGGCTTCCCCGGAATTCCCGACATCACCCTTGTCGGGGCGGTGGTTTCACTCGACGGAGCGGGCGAGGCCCGGCTGGTGACCAATGTCATCGATGTGGATCCGAGCGAAGTGCGGATCGGCATGGAGTTGGAGGTGACCTTCTCGCCCATATCGGATGGTTGGCAGCTCCCGGTGTTCCGCCCGGCTCGGGGATGAGACGCTCGGCGATTCGATTCGTCGATTAGGTAGTGCCGCAACGCGGGTCATGGATTTCCTGGCCCGCGTTGCGGCGTTTCCAGCAGAGCTGGTCTGGGAGTGACCCCGTGCGGACCCGAGTCGGCTGATCTACTTCACCCACGAGGCGCACCATCCTGTCGCGCAGCGTAGAGCCGTGCGAGACGCCGACCGATCCGGGTGGACGGCGGCCTGTGCTGACCGCCGCCCGCGGATCTCGGCTCAGCGGATCGAGAAGCCCGCGTCCACCGGCAGGGAGACGCCGGTGATCCACTTCGCCTGATCGGAGACCAGGAACGCGATGGCGTCGGAGATGTCGCTGGGCTGCAGGATCTCGATCGGCATCGCATTCTGCATCTGTGCGATGGAGTTGTCGCCGCCCGCGGCCGCCTCCTGGACGAGTCTGCCCATCGCCTCGTTCATCGTCATGCCCGACGCGACGCCGGTCGGGTGCACGATGTTGACTCGAATCGAGTGCTCGGCCAGCGACGCGGCGTACTGCTTGCAGATACCGACCAGACCCCACTTGGACGCGGTGTAGGCCAGCGCGGCGGGGTTCAGGCTCGCGGTCGGGCGCACACCTGCGGTAGATCCGGTGAACACGATCGAACCGCCCCTTCCGCCGGAGATGAGGTGCGGCAGCGCGGCGGTCACTACGTGGAAGCCGCCGCTCAGGTTGGTCGACATCACGTCCTGCCACATCTGGGCGTAGTCGTCGGGGCCGTCGCTGAGCCGGACGATGCCCGCGTTGGACAGCACGATGTCGATTCGTCCGAAAGTCTCGTAGCCGTGGTCGACGGCCGCCCGGGTCGCGGCGGCATCGCGAACGTCGGTCTCGACCGCGACGATCCGCCGACCGAGCGCCTTGACCTGGTCGACCGTCTCCTCGAGGTCGGCGGGGGTGGCATTGGGGTAGTCCATCGTGTCGATGTCCGCGCAGATGTCGAGGGCGATGATGTCGGCGCCCTCGCTCGCAAGGCGCACAGCGTGTGAGCGGCCCTGTCCGCGTGCGCCTCCGGTGATCAGGGCGACCTTGCCTTCGAGACCGGTCATGGTGTCCTCCGTCGATTCGACACGGGTTTGCCGCGGGAGGCCCCGTGTGCGGGGAATGAACGCATGCGCCGCATGCACGACCAAGTTAACCGACTGGGTTATCTATGTGCAATTACTTCTTTGTCGGCTTAACTGAGCGCACTATCACGTCGACGAGCGGAGCGACGTGCTCGCCGGGATGTGCGCGGGCGTCGGCGCGCTCCTCTTGCGAGCATGCCAGCGTATGCATCAGCACCGCGCCGAACAGGGACTCGATCAGGGGTTGATAGGTGGCGCCCTCGGCCATCTCGCCGCGCTCGACGGCTCGGGTGAAGGCTGCCGTCGCGGCCGTGCGCAGGGACCTCACGATGCGCTGCTGGTAGGGCTGTAGATCGGTGAACTCTGCGGTGGCGTCGATGGTGATCCGCAAGGTCGCCCAGCCGATCGGGTCGAGGAAGTGCTCGAGCAGTGCGGTGGCGAGCGCGGTCAAATCGCCGGTCAGGGAGCCGGTGTCCACGTTGATACGCAAGGTGAGCGCTACCGATTCGACGCTGTCGAGCAGCAGTTGTTCCTTGCTCGCCCAGCGCAGGTAGAGCGCGGACTTCCCGACGCCGGCGCGCCTGGCGACGCCCTGCATGGTGAATGCCCCCCAGCCCAGCGCGGCGTATTCGAGCAGTGCCGCCGTCATCAGCTTCTCGTCGAGCTCGGGGTCGCGCGGGCGTCCGAGTGGTGTGGCTTGCCTGCCCATGTCGTTCCTCTCCTCGATGCGACTGTCCACGCGTTCGTCTCGGATCAACCAACCACAGTCGAGTGCACGATTAGTCCGGTGACATTCGGCTTTCTGCTACTTGCGGACACCTGGTGTCCGTAATACTGTGTGAGCTGCGCAACATCGCTAACTAAGATGGCGTTGTCGTCTGATCCGATCGCAGCGAAGCGGAGTGACTCATCTATGACCAGCCAGGCAATCGACACGACCAGGCCCACCGTGCACCTTCGAATCGGTACCGAGCGGATCACCACCGGATCGGGCGGAGTGCATCAGCACATCAACCCCGTCGACGGCCAGGTGGACGCGCAGATCCCGCTGGCCGGTCCGGCCGAGGTCGACCTGGCAGTGCGGACGGCGCACACGGCCTTCGCCGACTGGCGTCGCACCAGGCCCGCCGAGCGGCGGCAGATGCTGAGCAGACTCGCCGATCTGATCGAGGCCAACGCTGACGAGTTCGCGCGCCTGGGCGCGCTCGACAACGGCACTCCGATCCCGGTCGCGGCAGGGTTGGTCGCGACGTCTGTCGAGTGGACGCGCTACTACGCGGGCTGGGCGGACAAGCTCACCTCGGAGGTCACCGGATCGTTTGCCCCGGACGGAGAGTTCTCCTACTCGCTCGGCCAGCCCTACGGCGTGATCGGGGTGATCATCACCTGGAACGGCCCGCTGATCTCGCTCGCGATGAAGATTCCGGCCGCACTGGCCGCGGGAAACACGGTGGTGGTCAAGCCATCCGAACTGACTCCCTTCACCGCTGAGCTTTTCGCCGACCTTGTCGAGCAGGTCGGCATACCAGCCGGTGTGATCAACATTCTGCCCGGTGCGCCCGAAGCGGGCGCGGCACTGGTCGAGCATCCGCTGGTCAAGAAGGTGACCTTCACCGGCGGCCCTGACACCGCACGCAAGATCCTGCACAGCTGCGCCGATTCGATGAAGCCGTCGGTGCTCGAGCTCGGCGGCAAGTCGGCGAACATCGTGTTCGCCGACGCCGACCTCGACCAGGCCTGCTCGCAGGGCACGATGATGTCCATCGGGGCGCTCAGCGGCCAGGGCTGCGCACTTCCCACTCGAATGTTGGTGCAGGACAGCATCTACGAGGAGATGATCGGGCGAGTCAAGGCGTTCGCCGAATTCATCACCGTCGGTGACCCGCTGGCCGCCGGGACGATGTCCGGACCCGTCGTCAACGAGGCGGCGCTGCACCGAATCCTCGGAATGATCGAGCGCGCCCGGACAGCAGGCGCGCGTCTGGTCACCGGTGGTCGCCGGATCGGCGGGGCGCTGGCCGATGGCTTCTTCCTCGAGCCGACCGTGTTCGCGGACGTCGACCCGAAGTCCGAACTCGCGCAGAAAGAGGTATTCGGTCCGGTGCTGGCCATCACCTCGTTCGCGACCGAGCGGGACGCGATCGAGATCGCCAACGACAGCGAGTACGGCCTGTCCGGCTACATCCAGACCAACGACCTGCGCCGCGCGCACCGGGTCGCGGAGGAACTGATCACCGGAGAGGTCCTGATCAACGGTGCGACGAACCTCGGCGTCAACCGCCCGTTCGGCGGCATCGGCCTCAGCGGCCTGGGCAAGGAGGGCGGCAGACAGGGCGTCGAGGAGTTCCTCCGGCTCAAGAACATCGCCATCGCTTGATCTTTCGCCGCGCCCGTCGCCGTGATGACGGGCTGACGGGCAAGGCACGGCACCGCGGTGCCGACCATCTTTGTGACGAAGGGATTCACCGTGACGACAGCACCGGACCACGAAACGAGCTCGGGTCCCCTCGCGGGCTTGGTCGTCGTCGACCTCTCGACCACCCTGCCCGGGGCGCAGGCGAGCCAGTTCCTGGCGGACAGCGGCGCCGATGTCATCATGGTCGAGCCGCCCGGGGGCAGCCACCTGCGTAACCTCGCGGGCTGGCCCGGACTGCTGCGGGGCAAACGCAGCGTCACCCTGGACGTGCACGCGGACGCCGACCTCGCCGACCTGCGTGCGCTACTGAGCACCGCGGATGTGGTGATCACGACCATGCGGCCGATCTCGGCGACCCGGATCGGGCTCACCCCGCAGTCGTTGGCCGACAAGTACCCGCGCCTGGTCTGGGCATCGATTACCGGCTGGGGAAGCACCGGTCCGTGGAAGGACTACAAGGGCTGGGAAGGCCTGGTGATGGCCAAGACCGGGGTCATGTTCGAGAAACGCCAGCTGACCACTCGTCCTGGACCGGCGTTCGTCAGCGCGCCCTACGCCTCCTTCGGGGCGTCGCAGGCTGCCGTTCACGGCATCCTCGCGGCGCTGATCGAGCGCATGTCGAGTGGATGTGGACAGGTCGTCGAGTCCAACCTGGTGACCGGGATGGGGGCGATGGACCCGTACAACTGGTTCTACGAGATGGTGCTCGAGCGCTACCCCGACGCCTTCAGCGCGATGGACGTGGCCTATGACGACGAGGGGCGCCCGCAGGCGTACCTGATCTACGCCCTGCTGATAGCGGCGACCAAGGACGGTCGCTGGCTGCAGTTCGCCCAGACCGCGCCACGGTTGATGCAGGCGTGGCTCACCGAACTCGATCTGGCGCGGGAACTGGCCGACCCCAAGTGGGCCGGCTTCCCGATGCTGCCGACCGCCGAACTCCGGACGGAATTCTGGGAGACGATGCTCGAGCGCGTCGGCGCTCGCACGTTCGAGCAGTGGCAGCGGGTCTTCGAGACGAACAGCGACATCAGCGCCGAGGCCTTCCGCACACCCGATGAGGCGTTGGACCACCCGCAGGTCGTGGCGGACGGCCGAGCCGTCGAGGTCGACAACCCCGTGATCGGTCCGGTGCGTCAACCGTCCACCCTCATCCACGCGAACGGCAGGCCACTGAGCCCGCTGCGTCCCGCACCGCTGCCCGGCCAGCACAATGACGAGGTACGGGACGCCATCGCGGCGTCCACGCCCGCACCCGCCGCGGGTGGCCCCGCGCCGGAGGAGTTGCCGCTGGCCGGGGTGACGGTTCTCGAATTCGGCACCATGTTCGCCGGCCCGTACGGTGCGACCCTGCTCGGCGACCTCGGTGCCAGGGTGATCAAGATCGAGCCGGTCGCTGGCGACAATATCCGTAACCTCGTGGCCTTTCCCGAGGCCGGTGGCGCGAAGGTATTGCAGGGCAAGGAAAGTGTCGCGGTCGATCTCATGGCGCCCGCGGGACTCGAACTCGTCTACGAGTTGGTCAGGCGCAGCGACATCGTGCTGCAGTGTTTCCGTGGCGCGGCCGCGCGGAGGGCGCAGATCGATGAGGCGACGCTCCGGGCCATAAATCCGGACATCGTGTATCTGAGCACCCCCGGCTACGGTGTGGACGGTCCGTACGCGGCCCGTCCGGCCTACGCCCCCTCGGTGGGCGCGGCAACCGGACTGTCGACCGTGGACGGTCGCGACGCCGCGAACGCGCCGACCGACCGAGACGCACTGCGCGCCGGAGCGCGGACCCTGCACGCGGCCGGTGCGGTGCCCGCCGTCCAATCCGACGGCGTCGCCGCACTCGGTGTCGCCTCGGCGATGCTGGTCGGCCTCTACGCCAAGCGCAACGGGGTCGAACTCTCGAACATGGTAACCACCATGCTCGGTACCGTGCATCAGGCGCTGATCACCTATAACACCAGCTACGAGGGCCGTCCGGAGATCGCCACCACGGATGCGCAGTTCTACGGGCTCGGCGCGCTCTACCGGATGTACCGGGCCGGTGACGGCTGGGTTTTCCTGGCGTCGCCGCTGCCGAGCGAATGGGAGGCGCTGGTCAAGGCACTGGCACCCTATGTCGATCTGGCCGCGGACGCGCGGTTCTCCACCCCGCAGGACCGCCGCGACAACGACGCGGCTCTCGCGGAGGTGCTCGCGGGCGTGTTCGCGGGCAAAGGTAAGCAGCGGTGGGAGGACGAGCTCGCAGCCCTCGACGTGGGTTGCGTCGCGATCCTGGAGCGTAACGCCGGGGCGGCGCTGCAATCCGATCCGTTCTTCGAGGCCGGGTACAGCGTCGAAGCGGTCAGCCCGATCTTCGACGAGCACCGTCGACTGGCCCCGCTCACCCGCTTCTCACGCTCGCGCACCAAGGCCGATGCGGGCTGCACCATCGGTCAACACACCCGCCCGGTGCTGCGCGAGATCGGGGTCGGCGAGGAGCGCATCGACGAGCTGGTCGCGCTCGGAGTGATTGCCTGCGACGACTGAACTGTCGACCGGATTCCACCGGAGGCGACCTCTCGGCCACGGCGGTCGAGGCGGTAGTGGACGAGCATCCGCGGCCAGTCCACGGCTAGATAAATCACTTAGTTGAATATTTATAGTGCAGAAATGTCACAGTCGAGTGCAGGAGGAACGGTGGATCTGAACGGGTTGACCACGGTCATCGCGGACCTGAAAGAGCACGTCCTGACCATCACCCTCAACCGGCCGGATCGGTTGAACTCCTTCAATGACGCGATGCGTGCGGAGTTCAAGGCACTCTGGCGGTTCGCGGACGACGAGGACGACGTGCACGCGATCGTGTTGCAGGCCAACGGCGATCGCGCATTCTGCACCGGCGTGGACGTGAAGGAAGGGACCTTTCTCGCCGAGAACCCGTTCAGCAGGCAGGATCCCGGCGTCGATCTGTCCCCCAAGCAGAACGGGTGCTGGAAGCCGCTGATCTGCGCGGTGCACGGCATGGTCGCGGGCGGCGCTCTCTACTGGCTCAATGAAGCCGACATCATCATCTCCAGCGACGACGCCCAGTTCTTCGACCCGCACGTCTCGTACGGTCTGGTCGCGGCCCTCGAGCCGATCGGACTCGCGCACCGCATCCCGATCGGCGAGGTGCTGCGCATGGTTCTGCTCGGACTGGACGAACGAATGTCCGCCGAACGTGCGCATCAGATCGGCTTCGTCAGCGAGGTGCTGCCGCGTGCGCGGCTGTGGGACCGTGCGCGCGAACTCGCCGAACGGATCGCCGCGAAGCCGCCTGCGGCGGTGCAGGGCAGCATCCGGGCGATCTGGGAATCGCGCGACACCGGCCGCGCGCACGCTCTCGCCACCGGCATGGCGTACACGGTGATCGGCAATCCGATCGGGCAGGCGCAGGTCACGCGCTCGGAGGTGCCCACCCGCGAGTACGAGGTCCGCTGACCATCGGGTCGCCCGACGCGCATCGACAGAAGAGGCTGAGATGGACTATGGAATGAGCCCCGAGTTGGAGCGATTCCGGCTGGAGGTGCGGGCATTCGTCGAGGCCAACGCGCCGAAGATCGCGCCGAAGGCCGGCGTGCGCACTGCCGAGAACCGAGCCGAGCACACATTGATCACCGAGTGGATCGGCAAACTCTTCGCCGCCGGGTACATGGGTGGGGGCTGGCCGCAGCGCTACGGCGGACAGGGCAGTGCCTACTCCGCCGAACGTGATGTGGTGGTAGGGGAGGAGATCGCCCGGGCCCGAGCCCCGCACTTCGCGGGTGCGGGCGGTCTGGTCTCACACGCTCTGATCGACTTCGGCACCGAGGAACAGCGTCAGCGCTACCTGCCTGGCATCCGCTCCGGCAAAGACACATGGTGTCAGCTGTTCAGCGAGCCCAGCTCCGGCAGCGACTTGGCGTCGCTGCGGACCAAGGCGGTTCGCAACGAGGGCGGAGGCTTCCTGGTCAGCGGCCAGAAAGTGTGGACCACCAACGGGCAGTGGGCCGAGTACGGCTACCTGCTTGCCCGCACCGATCCGGACGCGCCCAAGCACAAGGGCATCAGCGCCCTCATCGTCGATATGACCCTGCCCGGTGTCGACGTGCGTCCGCTCCGCGAGATGACCGGCACTTCGGACTTCAACGAGGTATTCCTCGACAATGTCGAACTGCCCGCCGATGCGCTGATCGGTGAGCTCCATGCCGGCTGGGTGATCGCCAATTCGAGTCTCGCGCACGAGCGCACCAGTGTCGCTACGAGCGTCGTGCTGCTGCGTCAGAACGTGGACGCGCTCGCGGATCTGGCGAGGAGAGTCGACCGGGGCGGACGCCCGGCCATCGAAGACGGTGCGGTCCAGGAGACTCTGGGCAAACTCGATGCGGAAGTCGCGGCGCTGTCCGCGCTGGTGTACGCCAACATCAGCCGATGGTCGCGCGGCACCGAGCGAGTGCAGGACGCCCCCATGGCCAAGCTGATGTTCAGCGAACTCGGCGTGCAGATCTCGCGGTTCGCACTGGAACTGAGTGGCGAGGCCGGCATCCTGGTGGAGGGTGACATCGGCGCCGTCGACCACGGGCGGTGGCAGGACGAGTTCCTCTACGCCCGCGGGTACACGATCGCCGGCGGCAGCTCCGAGATCATGCGGAACATCATCGCCGAGCGCGGGCTGAAGATGCCGCGCTGACGTCGACGGCGGTCGCGACTTTGTCATGCTCCGCCATTGCGTCCGGCATCGCGCGTGCAATGCCGGACGCAGTCCAGGTGTGGGGATATGGTGTCGGCTCAGGCGCTGGCGAGTCTGCGACGGTGCCAGCTCACCGAGCCGTTGAGCAACTCGTCCACCTTGATTCGGCGTGTCAGCAGATGCAGGTCGTGCTCCCAGGTGAACCCGATGCCGCCGTGCACCTGTAACGCGATCGAGGCGACCGTGCTGGTCGCGTCGCCCGCGTAGGCCGCGGCCGCGGATACCGCGGTGGCGCGGCGGCCGTAGTCGGTGCCGTCGAGCGCGACCGCGGCGGCCCACAGTGACGCCCGCGACGCCTCGGTCTGCAACGCCATATCGGCGCAGTGGTGCTTGACGGCCTGGAACCCGCCGATCGGCTGACCGAATTGAGTGCGTTGGCCCGCGTACTCGACCGTCTGTGCCACGAGTCGTTCGGCAGCGCCGAGCGCGTCCATCTTCCGGTAGAACGCGAGGGCGTCTTCGAGGTATGAGACGGTGCCGGTCGGCACGGTCGCCCAGCGCTCGGCGGCCACCGTCAGGTCGAGTTCGAGGACAGACCAGGACCTGGTGAGGTCGAGGGTCTCCAGCCTGCGTGTGCCGACGCCCTCGTTCACGCTCGGCACGTGGGCGAGGACCTCGGTCCCGTTCGAAGTCGTTGCCGCGACCAGGAATCCGGTGGCGTCGATGAGAGCTGTGGCGGGCGCGGCGGTACCGCTGATCCTCAGCTCGGCGCCGCGGACTTCGGCGGCGAACGCGGCGCCGTCGACCGAGGCGAGCACAAGGGGGACCGACGCCGCGCCGCCCGCGTTCGCCTCGGCGAGTGCGGCCAGGGGGTGGTCGAGTTTGTCGAGTTCGGCGGTGGCAAGGGCCAATTCGGCCAGTGGCACGGTACTGCAGGCTCTGCCGTGTTCTTCGACGAGTACGGCAAGGTCGACGTGGGTCCCACCCGTGTCGCCGGTCAGGAGGGCGATCAGTCCGGACTCCACGATGTGTCGTACCGCGGTATCGGGAATTCGGGCCGGACCGGAGTCGATCGTCGGCCGGAGTGCGGCGATGGGGTCGTGCTTTGCCAGCCAGGCCCGCTCGCTCGCGGCCAGGTCTTCCTGCTCGGCACTCAATGCGAAATCCACGAGACCCCTTTCTCTGAATGTTGACCTAGTTAACCATGTGAGCTACCTTCTGGATAGAGCATACGACAGCTGGGATTCCGGATCGCGTGATCATGGCGATCGATACGGCCGGGGTGCTGAAGCACGGAGTCCCGACTCGGTGGCCCGCTACCGCAAGAGTGGGAGGTAACGAATGGCGAGTATCAGAGGCGCGTTGGCGAGGCTGTGGGAGGCCGACGACGACGCTGCCATGATTCAGCAGGGCGACACGTGGTTCACCTGGGGGGAGGTCCGGGCACTTGCGGAGATCCTGGATACCGAATTGGCCGAGGCCGGGTGTGCTGAGGGCAGCAGAGTCGGCGTGGTGCTCGACAACCGGATGGAGTCGATTGCCGCGCTCATCGCTGTACTCGCCAAGGGACGCACCGTCATCACCCTCAATCCCATGCAGCCGGTGGCCCGGCTGACCGCCGACATGACCGGCGCCCGCCCCCACGCCGTCCTGGCGCCGGCATCCACGTGGAGCGAGCCGCTGTTCCGGTCCGCGGCCGAAGCGGGCGGCATGATCGGATTCGCCGTCGACGGCACGCGGGTCGTCGCGACGACCGAGGCGACCGAGGCGACCGAGGCGACGGTGCGGGAGGCGGACAGTGAGGTCATCGATGCGGTGGGCGTGGAGATGTTCACCTCTGGCACCACCGGCCCGCCCAAGCGGATCCCGCTCACCTGGCGTCAGCTCGAGGCCGCGCTCACCGCCGTGCACGGGCATACCGGCGCGGCGGGTCCGGCCGACCGAAAGCTGCTCACAGGGCGTGTCGCGCTGGTCACCCTCCCGATCGTGCATATCGGTGGTTTGTGGGCTGTGCTGCAGAATCTCGCCGAGGCCAGGCCCTTCGTGCTGCTCCCGCGCTTCACCGTCGAGGGCTGGTGCGCGGCGGTCAAGGAACACCGGCCGAAGGTCGCGGGCTTACCGCCGGCCGGGATGCGTGCGGTGCTCAGCGCCGACGTCCCCGCCGCGGATCTGGCCAGCCTGCGTGCCATCACCGCGGGCACGACGTTCGTCAATCCGGACCTCGCCGACGAGTTCACCGCCAAATATGGCATCCCAGTGCTGATCATGTACGGAGCCACCGAGTTTTCCGGAGCCATCGCCGGGTGGACCAAGCCCATGCACGCGCGGTGGTGGACCGAGAAACGCGGCAGTGTCGGGCGGGAAATGCCCGGTGTCAGCCTCCGGGCGGTCGCCGAGGACGGCACGGTCCTGCCGGTCGGGGAGTCGGGACGTCTCGAGGTCAGCTCCAGCCAGACCGGCACCGGCACAGACGAGTGGGTCCGCACATCGGATCTCGGTCACCTCGATGAAGACGGATTCGTCTACGTCGACGGCCGCGCCGACGACGCGATCATCCGGGGCGGCTTCAAGGTTCATCCCGAGACTGTCGCGGAGGCGCTTCGCGCGCACGACGCGGTCCTGGACGCCACGGTGTACGGCCGAGACGACGAGCGGCTCGGGAAGGTGCCTGTCGCGGTCGTCGAACTGCGCGACGGCGCTGCCGAGGTCCCCGAGGAAGAACTGAAAGCCTTCTGCCGCAATCAGCTCACCGCCTACGAGATCCCGGTGCGGATCCACACGGTGGCGGAGCTGCCGAGAAGCGTTTCGCTGAAGGTGGATCGGCGTCGCCTCCTCGAAATGGTCTCGGAGATAGAGGAATCCGCATCGGTCTCAGCAGTGACACCGGGAAGGTAGACGAAAGATGCAACGAGAGATCTTCGAAACCGAACACAACCAGTACCGCGAAACGGTTCGCGAATTCCTGGCGCGCTACGCGACTCCGCATCAGGAGCAGTGGGAAAAGGACGGCATCATCGACAAACGGCTTTACGTCGATGCCGCGAAGTTCGGAGTGCTCGGGTTCGCGGTTCCCGAGGAGTTCGGCGGGGGTGGGGTGTCGGGCGACTTCCGCTACAACGCCATCGTCGCCGAGGAGGTCACCCGCGCGTCCTCCGGTGGCCCCGCGTTCACCCTGCAGAACGACGTGATCGCCCCGTACATGCTCGAACTCACCAACGACGAGCAGAAGGCTCGGTGGCTGCCCGCGTTCGCGCGCGGCGAACTGATCGTGGCTGTGGCGATGACCGAACCGGGCGCGGGCAGTGATCTGCAGGGGATTCGTACGTCAGCGCACAGGGACGGCGACCATTGGGTGCTGACGGGATCGAAGACCTTCATCTCCTCCGGTATCCATGCAGACCTCGTTATCGTGGTCGCCCGCACCGATCCCGACGCCAAGGCGGGCGGGGCGTTCACCCTGCTGGCGGTCGAGCGTGGCATGGCGGGATTCACCCGCGGCCGCAACCTGGAGAAGCTCGGCCTGCATTCCCAGGACACCGCGGAACTCGACTTCGACGAGGTGCGGGTTCCGTCGGCGAACGTGATCGGTGAGGTCGGCAAGGGATTCGTGCACCTGATGCGCAACCTGCCGATGGAACGGCTGTCCATCGCCGTCTCGGCCGTCGCCTCCTGCCGGAGCCTGCTGGATATGACCCTCGAATATGTGAAGTCCCGCAAGGCATTCGGCACACCGATCGGATCATTCCAGGCCAACAAGTTCGAGTTGGCGACCCTGGAAACGGAGGTCGATCTGGCGCAGGTCTACGTCGACCGGTGCATCACCGCGTTGAACGCGGGGACCCTCGACGGCACCGACGCGGCCAAGGCCAAGTGGTGGACCACCGAACTGCAGCAGCGGCTGATCTATGCCTGCCAGCAGATGCACGGCGGCTACGGCTACATGATGGAGTATCCGATCGCCAAGGCCTACGCGGACGCCAGGATCCAGACGATCTACGGCGGCTCGACTCAGATCATGAAGGAAATCATCGGGCGCTCGCTCGGACTGTAGAAAGGAAACCCCTATGGGTGCGGTAATTGTCGAGGCCGTCCGGACCCCGGTCGGCAAGCGCAACGGTGGCCTGTCCGGGATTCACCCGGTCGATCTGTCGGCTGTTGTACTGCGGGCACTGGTCGAGCGAGCGGGCATCGAGCCCGAGCTGATCGAGGACGTCATCTGGGGCTGCGTCGGGCAGGTCGGTGAGCAGACCCACGACATCGCGCGCAACGCGGTGCTCGCGGCGGGCTGGCCGGAGTCGGTGCCGGGTGTGACCGTCGACCGTCAGTGCGGATCGTCGCAGCAGTCGCTCAACTTCGCGGTGGCCAGCGTGCTCGCCGGTCACTACCGGGCCGTCGTCGCCGGCGGTGTCGAGTCGATGTCGCGGGTTCCGATGGGTGCGGCGGTGGCCGGGGGCGGTAGCCCGCTGAGCCCCAAGTTCACCGAGCGCTACAACGCCGCCCCCAACCAGGGCGTCGGCGCCGAGATCATGGCCGAGAAGTGGGCACTGTCGCGCACCGATGTGGACGCGTTCTCCGCCCGCTCGCACGAACGCGCCGCGGCGGCGCAGGACGCGGGCCTGTTCGACGCGCAGATCGTGCCCGTCACCCTGCCCGACGGGACGGTCGTCTCGAAGGACGAGGGCATTCGCCGCGGAACCACCGTCGAGAAGCTGGCAGGCCTGAAGCCGGTCTTCAAGCACGACGGTGTCATCCACGCGGGCAACGCCTCGCAGATCTCCGATGGGGCAGCGGCTCTGCTGATCGTCAGCGACGAGTTCGCGCAGAAGCACAGACTGACGCCGATCGCCCGCGTGCATACCGCGGTCGTCGCGGGCGCGGACCCGGTGATGATGCTCGGCGCCCCGATTCCCGCCACGGAGAAGGCGCTGGAGCGCTCCGGCTTGTCGGTCGACGAGATCGGTGTCTTCGAGGTCAACGAAGCCTTCGCGCCGGTGCCGTTGGCCTGGCAGAAGGAGATCGGCGCGCCCGAGGAGAAACTGAACCCCAACGGCGGCGCCATCGCCCTGGGTCACCCCCTCGGCGGCTCCGGGGCCCGCATTCTGACCGACATGATCTTCCATATGCGCCGCAACGACATCCGTTACGGTCTGCAGACCATGTGTGAGGGTGGCGGGCAGGCCAACGCGACGATTCTCGAGCTGGTGAAGTGATGACGCAGGCAACCGAGATCGGCGCACTGGTCGAGCGCAAGGGCAACGTCCTGCTCATCACCATCAATCGTCCGCAGGCCCGCAACGCGGTCAACGCCTCGGTGAGCGCGGCCGTGGGCGCGGGATTGGTCGAGGCGCAGAACAACCCGGAGATCCGCGTGATCGTGATCACCGGGTCGGGCGACAAATCCTTCTGCGCGGGCGCGGATCTCAAGGCGATCTCACGCGGCGAGGGGCTGTTCGCTCCCGGCAACGAGCATTGGGGTTTCGCGGGGTTCGTCCGGCACGTCGTCAACAAGCCGACGATCGCCGCGGTCAACGGCACCGCGCTCGGCGGCGGTACCGAACTCGCCCTCTCCGCCGACCTCATTGTCGCGGCGGAGAGCGCCAGCTTCGGACTGCCCGAGGTCAAGCGTGGATTGCTCGCGGGTGCCGGTGGGGTGTTCCGGCTGCCGGCGCAGATACCGCAGCGCCTGGCCATGGAGATGATTCTCACCGGCGATCCGATCTCGGCCGCCACCGCCCGCGAGTACGGCCTCATCAACCAGGTCGTACCGGATGGCACCGCGGTCGAGGCCGCGCTGGCGCTCGCCGAACGGATCGCGGTCAACGCTCCGCTGTCGGTGCAGGCCAGCAAGCGGATCGCGCTGGGCATCCAGGCGGGCGACCGCCCCGCCGAGAACGACAAGTGGGGTCACTCGGAGGCCGAGTGGCAGGCACTGATGAGCAGCGAGGATGCCAAGGAGGGCCCGTTGGCCTTCGCCGAGAAGCGTCCTCCGGTGTGGAAGTCGCGGTAGTCGATCGCAGGCACTGTGCGCTCGTCGAGTCGAGGAAGTCCATGTCGCGCAGGGACAATGGTAGATCGTACGAGGCCAGTCCGCTGGCAGGTGAGGGAGTGATATCGGCTTGCCGGGTCGGGCCTGGTCAGGCGCCGATCCGGACTTCGGTGGTGCCGAGGTAGGCCCGCTCGATCTTCTGCGGCTCAGCCGCGAGTTCCGCCGCGCTGCCGCGCAACACGTCGCATCCGTGAGCGAGAACGATGGCCGTGTCGGCGATTTCGAGGGCCAGCCGTACGTGCTGCTCGACCAGGATCACCGCGGCGCCTTTGTCGTCGGCGACCCTGCGGATCACCGGGAGCAGCGACTCGACGATCACGGGTGCCAGCCCCATGCTCAGCTCGTCGATCAGCAGTACTTTCGGGTCCTGCATGAGTGCCCGCCCGATCGCGAGCATCTGCTGTTCGCCGCCGGAGAGCATGCCCGCGGAGACCTCGAGCCGCTCGCCGAGCCGAGGGAAGTACTCGATGATGTCGGCGACGGTCGGACCCGAGCGGCTGCGTGCGAGCGCGAGATTCTCCTTCACGGTAAGTGTGGTGAACAGTGCGCGGTCGTCGGGCACCAGGACCAACCCGGCCCGAGACGATGCCCGCGCCTGACCGGGCTTGACGGTGGTGCCCGCGATGGAGATCGTGCCGCCGAGGCTGGGCAGCAGTCCGGCCAGGGTCATCAGCAGGGTGGTCTTGCCCGCACCGTTGGGTCCGAGCAGCGAGAGCACCTCGCCCTCGGCGAGCGCGAGGTCGAAACCGCGCACACACGGACGTCCCGCGGAGTAGCCGGCGTCGATTTCGGCACATGAGAGAACCGTGGTCATGCGGACACCTCCGTGGGTGCGTGGGTGGTGCCGAGGTAGGCGCGCACCACATCCTGGTTCGACTGGATCTGCTCGGGCGTGCCCTGGGCGATGACCCGGCCGAGGTCGAGAACAACGATCCGGTCGCAGACGTCGAGCACGAGTTCCATGTCATGATCCACCATGAACACAGTCACACCCGCGTCCCGCACTGCCTTCAAACGCTCACCGAGCCATCGGCTTTCGGTGCTGTCGAGGCCGGCGGCCGGCTCGTCGAGCAGGACGATTCTGGGGCCTCCGGCGAGGGCGCGGGCGACGGAGACCAGTTGGCGCTGGCCCTGCGACAGCTCGCTGACCGAACGATCGGCGACCCCGTGCAGGTGGAGCACGCCGAACAGGATATCGATGTCCGCGTCCGACGGTGCGGCACCGCCGCCAGGACGATTCGCCGCCGCGACGACGCCGACGGCGACGTTCTCCCGCACCGTCAGGTCGTCGTACAACTCGATGCCCTGGAAGGTCCGGCCGAGGCCGAGTCTGCTTCGCACGTGCGGCTGGAGTTTATCCACCGGCAGGCCGCCGAGTGTGACCGTGCCCGATGCCGGAGCAAACCCACTGAGTGCGTCGATGCAGGTGGTCTTGCCCGCGCCGTTGGGGCCGATCAGCCCGATGATCTCGCCGGACCGGACTTCGAAGCCGACCTCGTCGAGCGCTACGACACCGCCGTAGCGGACACCGATCCCCTCGACCGACAGCAGGATCTCCTCGGAGCGCTCCCGGTGCGGCGGTGCGATGCTGCGGACCGGAATCGGTGCCGGAACCGGCTCGGCGGTCGGGGCCGGGCGAAGACGCCCGAGTAGCACGCGGATTCGTGCCGTGTACCCGTGCAGGTACCCGATGAGGCCCTCGGGGTATCGGATAACGATGAGTACCAGAAGGATGCCGGACAATATCGCGTAGTAGTTGCCGAGGTGCAGGAACCTGTCCATCGCGATGAACATGACGCCGCCGGCGCCGGTGACGCCGGCGAGGATACCGCCGGACACACACGTGATGCCCGCGATGTACACGATGGCGAACAGGCCGATTCCCGCGATTGCCGAGAACGACTCGGCCGTAGCGACCGTTTGCTGGTAACCCATCAACGCCCCGCCCAGTCCCGCGATGAACGCGCCGATGGCGAAGGCCTTGATCTTGGTGCGTGCCACGTCGATTCCCGACGCGGCGGCCGAACGCTCGTTGGCGCGGACCGCCAGCATCGACGCGCCGAGACGGCTGGTGCGCAGCGTGGCGACGCACAGCGCGACCAGCACAACGATGACCAGGCAGACGATGCCGAACGAGATCCGCGGGTACCCCGCACCGGCCCCGATGCCGAGATCGAGACCGAACAGGCGCGGGTTCTCGATGTGCGCCCCGAGTAATCCACCGTTGAGGTTGCTGTTGCGGAACCAGAAGGTCTCCAGGAATACCCCCAGCGCCAAGGTGACCACGGTGACGGGCAAGCCGCGGATCCGCAGCGCCGGCAGCCCCACGACGACACCGATCACGGTGGCGGCGAGGGCAGCCAGTATCGGGGCGATGGGGAACGGCACGCCGAGGTCGCCGGTGAGCCGGCTCAGCGTGAAAGCGCCGACACCGGCCAGGGTGAGCTGGGCCAGTGAGATCTGACCGGCGAAACCGGTGACGACTACCTGGGACAGCGCGACGACCGCGAGGATCAGGGTTGTGATGACAGCGGCGCGGTAGCTGCCCGACGTCAGCAGCAGCGCTGCGAGCGCGACCACCACGGAGATCACGGTGGGGATCAACAGGCTGCGCGGACGCGGTGCCCTGCCGAGGGTCTGCTGAATAATGGCGCCACGCGACGGCAGCGGCTTTCCACGCACCACCAGGAAGATGAGGATCATCACCAGCGGGACGAGTTCGGCCATGCCGGACTGTGGGAACCAATCCACGGTGCTCTGCAGGTGCGTCATCTCCGACTGCGACATGCCGATGCCGAGACCGGCTGTCACTGTCAGTCCCAGCGCATTGAAGTTGCCGACCAGCGCTGCCGCGAGCGCGGGCACGATGAACAGCGTGTAGGAGACTGGGATGAGCGGAACGATCGGTGCGATCAGGATGCCACTCAGCCCGGCCACCATCGTGCTCAGCGCCCAGTTACCGAAGGCGATGCGGTCGGGGGAGAGCCCGGTGACCAGGGCTCCCTTCTCCGACTCGGCGGCGGCGCGGGTGGCAAGCCCGAATCGCGTCCAGCGAAACGACAGGGTGAGGACCACCGCGAGTGCCAGGATCACCGCCGCGAACCACAGACGATCCGAGGGAACGCGGATACCGCCGACAGTCAGGAACCCGGACGGCAGAATCGCTTTCACCGACACCGGAGTGGTGCCGACCCGCACCGCCAGCAGGGCCTGCACGAAGAGCATCACACCGATCGAAGCCACAGCCTTCGCGACCGGTGGCGCATTGCGCAACGGCCGGAACACGATTGCGTAGATCAGCGTTCCGAGCAGCGCCGCGATGAGAAGCGAGATACCCATCGCCGGCACCAGACCGAGGCGCCCTCCGAGATCGATGGACTTCGGCATCCCGGGAATCGGATCGAGCAATTCCCCTTTGCGCAGCAACCCGTACGTGTATGCCACGTACAGGGCTACCGCGCCGGTACTGAAGTTCACGACGCCCGAACTTCGGAACGTCATCACCAGCGCCAAGCCCAGCGCCGCGTACACGGCTCCGTTGCCCAGTCCCAGCGTCAGGAAGACCAGATGGTCAGTCACGGAAAGCTCCTCGGGTACCGGTCATTTCGGTGAATACGCCGACCTACTTGATGACCTGCGGATCGGAGGGCTTGCCGTCGCTGATCGTGACCGTCACCAGCTGTGTGCTGCAGATCGCGGGCAGCAACGCCATCGCGGTGCCGCCGCAGGTGAAGGTGATGCCGTGCCCGGCCGGCAGGCTCACGTTCTGGGCGGTTTTGATCGCGGTCGAGACCGCCGCGGCGGTCGGATCGCCGGTGACGCCCTGTGCCGCGCGCACCAGACCGAGCATGCCCTGGTAGCCGACGTATGTGTAGCCCGCGGTCTCGGTCTTCGGAGCGTATTTCTTCATGATGCTTCGGTAGAGCACCGCTTCCGAGTCGTCGGAGGTGAGGTCCGCGGAGGTGAAGACGCGGGCGCCTTCCATCGCGTCGCCGACAGCCTCGATGGTCGCGGGATCCAGGCACGGCTGGATCAGTATCTTGTCCTGGGTCGCGCCGAGGGTGCCGAGCGACTTCAGCACCGAGGTGCACATCGTCGCGTCGCCGACCACGGCTACGGCTCCGACATCGCCGGAGATCCCGGAGCTGACTTGGGGCGTCGCGTCCGGCGTGCCGGGGGGAATGGGTACGACCTGCAGGTCGATACCTGCCGCGCTGAAGGCAGGCCCGCCCACCGCCCTCGCGGTGGGGGTCGCGGCACCGGAATCGATCACGAACGCGGTCACCTTCTTGTACCCCTTGCCGCTGGCATACGTCGCCATCGACTTCAGGGTGCCGGGGAACCCGCCGGTGAGGCTGAAGGCGTTGGCGGCGGTCATTTCCGCGCCGCTCGCGCCGACCGGAGTGAGGTAGGGGATGCCTGCTTCGGCGATGACCGGGACCATCGTGTCGCCGTAGGCGGTCGTGGTGACGACGACGGCCGAGACCTTGGCCTCGACCATCTTGTTGGCGCAGTCACGGTTCGACGCCGGATCCTCCTTGCTCGCACAGGTGACGAGTTCGATGCGATGCCCGGCGATTCCGCCGAGGTTCGCGTTCGCGTACTTGATGACCGCCTCGGCGGCCTCGCGATTCGACGGCATCGAAACCGCCGGCCCGCCTTCGGGATTGATCAACCCGATCTTGACCGGGCTGCCTGTTGCCGGTTGATCGGGGAAGGCGCTGCTCGGGGCCTCGGCCGACGTGCTCATCGAGTCGCTTCCGCTGCTGCACGCGGTGGCGAGAGCGATCGCGGGAACCAGTGCCATCAGGCCGAGCCGGCCGACCCTGCCCTTGATGGATGGCGAATTGTCACGCATATCGGACATGGGATTCCTTTTTCAGGGTGGCTGGTAGCGGCTGAGCCGCACGCCTCGCCGGGTGATGTGGATCACAAGCAAGAGGTCAGGTAAACGTAGGTGGGCGATCAAGATATGTCAATAAGCAATCTAAGTTCACCAGGTGCTCGTTCAGTGTTGAGTAGTTGGCGGCTGCCGCCGTGGAGTCCGATGGCCGATTGGAGCTCCCCGTGACGCTGCAAAACATGGGCTGATCGCGGAAAAGTGCTGAGGGTAGCTAATGATTTCCCTGTGAATACAACCGCATCCAGCCCATCTTGCGGAGCGTTCACATAGTGCACTATGTTATCTAGGTTGGAGGCTCCCGTCTCGCTGCCGCTCGACTTCGGTGGCAGCCGGCAGCCGCAATGCCGCGGCGGGCGACGACAACGACGCGTTCACCGAGGTAGCAGTCGAATTCGTATGAGAATGGAAGAGAGTCCCGGTGGGTGAGAAGAACAGTGGGATCGAGGCCGATCCGGTCCTGGTGCGTCGCGACGGCCACGTCGCGATCCTGACGCTGAATCGGCCGGAGCAGCGCAACGCGATCAATCGGGCGATGCGGAAAGCGGTCAAGCGGGAACTGTGGAAGGCCGACGCGGACGAAGATGTCCGGGTGGTGGTGATCACGGGTGCCGGAACAGCGTTCTCCTCCGGCGTCGACCTGCCCGAGGCGCTGACCGGGCCGCCGCCGCGCACCGAGGGGGCCACGCCGACCCAGGTTCTGCGCGCGATCGGCAAGCCGGTGATCGCGGCGGTCAACGGGCCCTGCTACACGGGAGCTTTCGAGTTCGCGGTGAACTGCTCGTTCATCATCGCCTCCGCGAGGGCGGTATTCGCCGACACGCACGCCTCGATCGGACTGCTGAACGGGTGGGGCGGCAGCGCGATGCTGCCCCGGATCGTCGGATTGCCCGCCGCGATTCAGATCATCCTCAGTGGCGATCCGATCGACTCCGCGACCGCGCTGCGCATCGGTCTGGCGAACGAGGTTGTGCCGCACGAGCAATTGATGGAGCGGACCCTCGCGATCGCCACGTCGATCGGGGCCGGTCACCCGGCAGCGGTGCGGCGAATGCTGCGCCTGCTCAAAGAGGGCGCAGGCGCCTCGGTGGCACACGCGCTCGGCCTCGAGGCGGAGGCCGCGGCGTCCTGGCGGCCGGACGGCAAGGATATCGGTGACCGCTTCGACAAGCGTTCGGCGAAGCCGAACTCGGACGCCTGAGGAAGCGGCGTCCGTGCGCGGACGAGTTGCGGACGGTCCCGCTCACCGACGCACTGGGGCTGGATCGGTTGTGTCGAGGGACTTCCGCCGCGAGCACCCTCCGCTCCAGTCTTTAACTAAGTTAACCTGGTAATTATTGAATGTACCGTTGAGGAGGCGTGGTGGGATCGACGACAGGTCCGCTGGAGGGACCGACGGCAACGGGTGACTGGCGTGACCGCCTGACCGCATTGCTCGACGCCTATGCGAAGCGGTCGCGGCCGATGACCTCGAAGGAGCGCGCCGAGTCCGCGCGCGCCTGGCAGTCGGAGTTGGTCGACGCCGGCGTCGCCGCACCGGGCTGGCCCACAGCTGTCGGCGGTCTCGATCTCGGGCTGGAGGACCAGCTCGACTACTACCGGATGACCAGCGCCGCCGGTGTGCCGAAGCACCCGAACCCGATCGCCTTCATCGTCGCGCCCACGCTGATCGTCTATGGCACCGACGTGCAGAAGAAGCGTTTCCTCGAGCCGCTGCTGCGGGCAGATGAGATCTGGTGCCAGGGCTTCTCAGAGCCCGGAGCGGGCAGCGATCTCGCCGCGCTGTCCACCAGGGCGGTGCGCGACGGCGACAACTACCGCGTCACCGGCCAGAAGATCTGGACTACCCAGGCAGATAAGGCGGACTGGATGTTCGCATTGGTGCGCACCGGCCCGCCCGGGCGCGGTACCGCGGGCATCAGCTATCTGCTGATCCCGATGAACTCACCCGGCATCGACGTCCGCCCGCTCGGGGACGCCTCCGGTGGGCATCACTTCGCCGAGGTCTTCTTCGACGACGTCGTGGTGCCCGCGCACAACCTGGTCGGCGAAGAGGGCGAAGGCTGGTCGGTGATGCGCACCTCCCTCGGCCACGAGCGCGCGACCGCATTTCTCGCCGACGAGTTTCGCTATCGTGGCTTGGTCGACAAGGTGTTCTCCCTCGCGATCGACCGGGGCTACGCCGACAACGCCCTGGTGCGTCAGGAACTCGCCGTCGTCGAGACCGGCGTTCGAGCCATCGCCGCGAACAGCGCGCGTGCGCTCGACGCGGTTCTGCGCGAAGCGGATCCGGGTGGAGTCGCCTCGGTGAACCGGCTGGTCAAGTCGGAGTTCGAACAGCGGCTGCACCGGCTCGCGCAGCGGCTCACCGGGCCGGGTGCCGCGCTGAGCAACCGGTCCGACGGCGCCGTCGACGGAGGCCGATGGACCTACGGCTACTTCATGACCCGGGCCTCGACCATCGGCGCCGGAACGGCGGAGATCCAGCGCAACGCCATCGCCGAGCAGGTCCTCGGGTTGCCGTCGCACCGCGGCGAGGGCACCCGTTCCGCAGCGGTCGCGCCGGGTCGGCCGCTGACCCAGCCCGAGGAGGACGAGGTGGCGTTGCGCGAGGCGCTCGGCAAGGCCCTGGCATCGCACACCAGTACCGAGCAGTTGCTGTCCTGGGCGCCCAAAACCGCCGACTACGACATCGGGCTCTGGGACGAGTTGGTCAGGTTCGGTCTGCCCGGTCTCTCGGTTCCCGAGGAACTCGGCGGTGGCGGCGCCGACATGCGGTTACTCGCGGTCGCGGTCGAAGAGGCGGGCTACGCGGTCGCGCCGGTGCCCCTGGTACCCACACTTATCGCACTCGAGGTGCTGCGGCAGGCCGGTGCCACAGCGGCCGTGCGCGCGGTATGCGACGGTGCCACAGCCGCGTTCATCGTCCCCGTCGACGACAACGGCTGGATCGTCGATGGTCCGTTGCCGACGCTGGACGGGACCCGGCTGTCGGGTTCGGTCGAGCGAGTGCCGGGGGCCCCGGTCGCCGACCGGCTGGTGATACTCGCCCGCGACGCCGCCACGGGCGAGCTCGTCCTCGGCATCGTGCAAACGACTCACGTCGAGGTCGACCCGCAGGAATCGGTGGACGTCACCGGCACCATCGGTGTCGTAGTGCTGGACGGGGTCGAGCCGCAGGTCATCGCCCGCGGAGCCGAGGTGACCCGAATCCTCGACGCCGCGCGGCGGGCGGCTCAGGTGCTGCTCGCGGCGGACTCGGTCGGCGTCGCGAACAGGGCACTGGCGCTCGCCGTCGACTGGGCCGGGCAGCGCGAGCAGTTCGGCCACCTGATCGGCTCCTACCAGGCCATCTCGCATCGCTGCGCCGACATGCTCGTCGCAGCCGAAGGCGCGCGCGCACAGGTGTTGTCCGCAGCGGAACTCGACGCGAACCACGCGGAGGCGCAGCTTTCCTCGGATGTCGCCGCGGCGGCCGCACTCGACGCCGCGGTATCGGCGGCCGAGGACTGCATCCAGATCCACGGTGGCATCGGATTCACCTGGGAGCATCCCGCGCACCTGCTGCTGCGCCGGGCCACCGCCAACCAGGTAGCGCTCGGTCGACCGGAGAATCTGCGCGACCGTGCCGCCGGTGCGGTACTGGCCCGCCTGTCCTGACGCGACCGAGCAAGGAGATCTCGTGACCTGCCGCGTACCGCGGTGGGCAAGATCCGCAAGGCCGACTTGCGGAAGGAATACTTCATCGAGGTGGATAACCAATGATCAACTGGAACTCGCTCAGGATCCCGGTGATGGTGGCACCGATGTTCATCGTCTCCAACCTCGACCTGATCATCGCCTCCTGTCGGGCCGGCGTCATCGGTGCTTTCCCGTCCGCCAACCCGCGCCGCCCGGAAACCCTGGAGATGTGGCTGCATGCGATCCGGGAGGCCGAGCGGGAGACGGTGGATGCCGGTGGCGATTTCGCGCCGTTCTGCGTGAACATGCCTGCCTCCGCGGCCTTGGACAAGAAGTCGCGCGACCAGGCGCTGGCCACCGTGGGCAAGCATCGGGCGCCGCTGATCCTGACCAATATGGGCGACCCGCGGGACGTCGTCGACACCGCACACGAGTGGGGCGGCAAGGTCTTTCACGATGTGACGACCATCCGGCACGCCGAGAAGGCGATCGAGGCAGGCGTCGACGGACTGATGCTGGTCTGCGCTGGCGCGGGCGGGCACGCGGGCACGCTGTCGCCGTTCTCGTTCCTACCGAAGGTGCGCAGCTTCTTCGACGGCCGAATCATGCTGGCAGGCGGCATCGCCGACGGTAACGGGATCGCGGCCGCCCTCGCGCTCGGTGCCGACATCGTCGTCATGGGCACCCGGTTCATCGCGACCGCCGAGTCCGGCGCCGTCGACGGCCACAAGGAAATGCTGGTCACCTCCAAGAGTGAGGACGTACGCTTCACCGACGCGATCGCCGGTCTGTCCGCCAACTTCCTCGCGCCCTCGATGATCCAGGCAGGCCTCGACCCCGACAATCTGCCCCGGCCCACCGGCAAGCACCGGCCGAACCTGCCCGACGGCGTCAAACCGTGGAAGTCGGTGTGGAGCGCCGGCCATTCGACCGGGCTGATCGACGACGTACCGAGCGTGCGGACGGTCGTGGCACGGCTCGCCGACGAGTTCGATACCGCGCGCGTGCCCGGGGATTGGCGCAAGGCGCTGTCGGAGAACGGCTGAATCAGCTCGAGGCCATGTTCGAGAGGAAGGTCCATGCTCGACGAGAAGGAATGGGGTGCGGCATGAATCTCACGGAACTGGCCGCCGAGTACGCAGACAAGCCCGCGATCGTGATGGCTGCGAGCGGCGTCACGCTGACCTACCGCGAGCTCGAGGAACGCTCGAACCAGATCGCGCACCTCTTCCGGTCGCGCGGACTCGGCCCCGGCGACCACATCGCGATCCTGATGCGCAATCAACTCGAGGTCTTCCCGGTCGCCTGGGCCGCGCAGCGATCCGGTCTGCTCTACACGCCGGTGAACCGGCACCTGAGTGCCGACGAAGCGTCGTACATCGTCGCGAACTGCGGCGCGAAGATGCTGATCCACTCGGCAGCACTGGCGGATCTCGCCGTGGCCGCCGAAGCCGCTGCACCCGAACTGCGATCGCGACTGGTGGTCGGCGGCAGCGCCGACCACGCCGAGCGCCTCGAAGCCGCGATCGCGGACATGCCGAGCACGCCGATCGAGGATGAGTCCGAGGGCTACTACATGCTGTACTCGTCCGGAACCACGGGGCGCCCCAAGGGAATACTCCCGAACCTGACCGGGCGGCCCTTCGGTACCGGATTGGGCATCGACCACCTGATGGGCACCGCATTCGGTTTCGGACCGGACACCGTCTACCTCAGCCCCGGGCCGCTCTATCACGCGGCGCCGCTGGGGTGGACCATCGGCACTGTGCGCAACGGTGGCACCGCGATCGTGATGGAGAAGTTCGACGCCGAGCGCACTCTCCAACTCGTCGACGAGTTCGAGGTGACTCACGCACAGTTCGTACCCACGATGTTCGTGCGGATGCTGAAGCTGCCTCGCGACATCCGGGAGCGCTACGACGTGTCCAGCCTGCGGCTGGTCGTGCACGCCGCGGCCCCGTGTCCGGTGGAGGTCAAGGAGCGAATGATCGAGTGGTTCGGACCCACGCTGACCGAGTTCTACTCCGGTAGCGAGGGAACAGGCTTCTTCATGATCGACACACCGGACTGGCTCAGCCATCGAGGATCGGTCGGCAGAGCGGTTCATGGCGTCGTGCACATCTGCGACGACAACGGCATCGAGCTCGCGCCGGGTGAGGTGGGCACTGTCTGGTTCAGTGATGTCGAACGATTCGAGTACCTCGGCGATGCCGCGAGAACCGCCGAGGCCTTCAACGACAAGGGCTGGAACACCCTCGGGGATCTCGGCCACGTGGACGAGGACGGCTACCTCTACCTGTCCGCTCGTCGGACCGACTTGATCCTGTCCGGCGGAGTGAATATCTATCCGCAGGAAATCGAGGATGTCCTCACCCTGCACCCCGCGGTACTCGACGTGGCGGTGATCGGGTTGCCGGACGACGAGATGGGCCAGCGGGTGCGCGCCGTGGTCCAGCCGACTCCCGGTGTGACGCCGGGCCCGGATCTCGAGCGAGATCTGATCGACTACTGCCGTGAAAGGCTAGCGCACTACAAAGTGCCCCGATCGGTGGGTTTCGGTGAGGTACCGCGGTTGCCGAGCGGAAAGATCCTGCGGCGCAATCTGATGGTCGATTAGCGTTCTCGGCCGAGTGCCGCCCGAAGAGCCTCGTCTACCTCGAGGTCTTCGACACTGGCGCACCGGTGGTGGCGTGCGCGGCGGAGGCGACAGCTGCGAGAATGAGCTCGGCGATCGGTGCCACGTCTTCATCGATGTGCTCGGAGGCTGCGGCGCGCTCCGGCGCGGTGAGTGCGAGGATGTGCAGCAGCACCGTGCCGTAGAGCGCCTCGGTGATAGTTCGGATCGGTGCGTCAGGGGTGAGTTCGCCGCGCTCGATCGCGCGCTGGAAAAGGGCAGATGCGGCCTCGCGGTGCATTGTCACGATATGCGCGTGCGCACCGTCGAGATCGGTGTGTTCCGACGTCGCGTCCATCGCTACGCGTACCGACGACCACCCGGCGGGATCCAGGAAGTATCGCATCAGGCTGGTAACCAGCGCCGTGACGTCTTCGCGCAACGAGTTGCCATCGGTGAAAGTGAGTGGCGTGGAGTGTTTTTCGACCGCGTAGCGGATCAGGGCTTCTTTCGACGGCCAGCGAAGATACAGCGTCGACTTGCCGATACCGGCCCGGCGCGCCACCGCGTCCATGGTGAAACCGCTCCATCCGGTCCTGCCGTATTCCTGCAATGCGGCGGCAGCCACTCGTTCCTCCATATCGGGATCTCTCGGCCGACCAGGTCCCGGCCGCGACGTCTTCGTCACCAGCGCAACTCCTTTCACATGATCCGATGGTTTATCTAGTTTCTTCAGATAATCTATTGCGGACGGCAATCGTCGGTATTACGGTGATCACACTACACGCGATGGCGTACGCCGTTCTCGAAGGAGGAAGTGTGAGAGTCAACGTCGATCCCCAGCGCTGTCAGGGCCATGCGTTGTGTGCCGCCGCGGAGCCCGATCTGTTCGATCTGGATGAACACGGATACGCGAGTGTCGCGGACGTGATCGTGCCGGACGAGCGCGTGGCCGCGGCGGAGACGGCGGCCATGACCTGCCCGGAGCAAGCCATCGAAATCATCCGTTGACGTGCTCCGGCATCGTCTTATCGCAGCCGTGGAGGTTCCGTGACTACTGTGTCCTTCGATCAACATTCGCCCGAATACGCAAGGAATTGGCGGCAGATCAACGCCGATCTGCGCGACCGATGCCCGGTTGCACACACCGATGCGCACGGCGGGTACTGGGTCGTCAGCCGATACGCCGACGTTGCGGAGGTGGTGCGCGACGACGAGACCTTCTCGTCCTATTACGAGCTACCCGATGGCTCCCACAATGGGACCACCATCCCGGTAAGTCCGATGCGGCAGGTCCCGATCGAAATGGACCCGCCGGAGTTCTTCGACTACCGCAAACTCCTCACCAGTCGCTTCTCACCTGCGGAGGCGAAGAAGTGGGAGCCGTTGGTCCGGGAGGCCACGGCATACTGCATCGACTCGATTATCGAGTCCGGTCAGGGCGACCTGATTCTCGACATCGCCTCGCCGGTGCCCGCCATATTCACCATGGCGCTGCTGGGTCTGCCACTCGATGGCTGGCATGCCTTCTCCGACGTGACACACTCGATCATCCATTCGACGCCCGAAACGCCCGAGTACAACTCCGCCATGGTCGATCTCATGACGATCCTCGGCCAGGTCAACGACGTCATCGCCCGCCGCCGCGTGGAACCCACCGATGATCTGATCTCTCATCTGGTGCAGGCGCAGATCGACGGCCGGCCACTGCCGGACGACCGGCTGATGGAGATCATCACGTTGGTGATCTTCGGCGGTGTCGACACCACAGGAAGTCTGATCGGTAACGCACTGGAATGGCTGTACCGGAATCCGGCCAAGCGTGATCTGCTCCGTGCGGATCCCGACCTGCTCCCGAAAGCGATCGAGGAGTTCCTGCGGTACTTCTCGCCGGTCGCCGGTCTGGCGCGCACGGCGACGCGATCGTGTGCCGTCGGAGATCAGAAGATCGCCGCGGGCGAGCGGGTGTTCGTATCCTGGTCGTCGGCGAACTTCGATTCCGAGGTGTTCGACGATCCCGACGAGGTGATCCTCGACCGTTTCCCCAATAAGCATCAGGCCTTCGGCCTCGGAATCCATCGGTGCCTCGGATCCCACTTCGCGCGGTCGGAAGCCCACATCGTGATCGAAGAGGTCCTGCGACGGATGCCGGACTATGTCGTCGGCGCCGCACAACCCTATCCCTCGATCGGCGTGGTCAACGGCTTCATCAGCCTGCCGGTCACCTTCACGCCCGGCTCTGCCGCCGGCTCCACTCTCCGCCTGTGAGGGCGGGACATGAAGCGGCACAAGGGATGTCGGCTCGGCGGGGAGTAATGCCGAGTCCGCCTACTCGCGTGCCGATTCAGTCTGTCAGTAGCCCACGGGTTTCATAGGAGATCGGGGCGGTGAGCATCCCGACCCATCCGTCGACGTAGTTGTGCAACTGTGCCTCGCTGACACCGTGAGTCCGCGCGCTGGTGCCGAGTAGATTCAGCACGCTGTTGTACAGCTGGAAGATTCGGCCCCGGCGCACGCGCTCGGGTAGATCCTGCAAAGCGGCCTCGATCGGTTCCTCCATGCGGTCCGAGCTCCATGGGTCATCGAGGTGCGGTGGCCAATACATGCTGCGAGCTTCGGGGTTCTCGCTGAGCCTGGCGAGGAACGGGACGAACATGTGCCCCGCGCGGATGCTGTTGGCGAGTGGCCGGACCAGGAGCCACACGACCGCGCGGGGATCGGCCTCGGTGCCATCGATCCGCATCTGGTGGAGTAGGGCCTCCCGGTCGGCGTCGAGGTTCGCGAGCCGGTATTCGACCAGTGCGCGGATCAGGCCCTCGCGTGATCCGAAGTGGTAGCCGATCACCGAGGAGTTGGATTGCCGTGCGGCCACCTGGATTTCGCGCGACGTGACGGCGTCCAATCCGCGGGTGGCGAACAGCTGCTCGGCTGCCTCCAGTAGCGCGATACGGGTCGTTTCGCCGGCCGAGTGTTTGCGCGTGTTGGCGCGTTCGACGGTCCGTGGCGCGTCTTTCATCGAACACCTGTTCCCGTGTTGAGGAAATCTAATATAGAAATATTACATACCACGGATGCTCGAGAGTGAAAGCGGGCGCTGACCGCAGGCTCTTGATTAAAAGATAATGATGAATGATTAGAAATGTATGGACAGGGCCGCGTGGAAATGCGATGCTGGGTTGCAGTGGCCGGCTGGAGCTTTCACCCGCATCGTGACCGCGTCCTCGAACCCGTTGGGAGATTCATGTGACCAAGATCTGGACGAACTCCGGTGATTCGCACTTCCTCGAGCCGGACGACCTCTGGCAGAGCCGGCTGCCGAAGCGCTTGGCGGACCTCACTCCGCGCGCGGAGAAGGAGCCCGACGGCGAGTGGGAAATCGTACATGTGGACAGTCAGTCGTTCCGGCGCAGGCTGCCCTCCTCGGCGGCGACGCATTTCATGGAGGAGAGTCACAAGCCGAAGGGTGTTCGTGACGCGCGCGCCCGGCTCGGCGACCTCGACAAGGAAGGCGTGTGGGGTGAGGTCATCTTCCCGTCGCTGGGTATGTGGGCCTCGACCTTCCGCACCCCGGAACTGCTGAAGGCCTGTATGCGTGCCAGCAACGAGTGGGCGCTGGAGGAGATCGCCGCGGTGTCGGACCGCTACGTCGTTACCGCGCAGATCTCGACGCTGGATGTCGATGATGCTGTGGAGGAACTGAAATGGGCGGCTGAGCACGGTTTCAAGGCGGTGTTCTTGCCGACCACCCCGCACCCGAGTGCTGATGACTGGCACCGCGACAGCTGGGAGCCGCTGTGGGCGATCGCCGAGGAAGCAGGCATTGTCTTGGCGTTCCACATCGGCACCGACCCGGTCGACATGACCTCGGGCGGCGCCGGTCAGGTGTACCGCGGTCCCGGTGGTGCGGTCATGAACTACACCGAGACCACCTTCTCCGGTCAGCGCGCGGCAATGAAGATGGTCGCCTCCGGTGCTCTGGACCGCCACCCGGATCTGCGGGTGCTCATTTCCGAGGGTGGTGCGACCTGGGTGCCATTCCTCGGTGATCGCATGATCGAGGGATACCGTCAGCATCACATGGCAGTGCGGCCGAAGCTGAAGCGGGATCCGAAGGAAATCCTGTTCTCCCAGATCTACGCCTCGTTCCAGCACGACGAAACCGCAGTGGTCGCCTACGAGCACATGGGCTACAAGAACGTGATGTTCGGCAGTGACTACCCGCATATGGAAGGCACCTTCGGGCATACCCAGGACACCCTCGAAGGGCTGTTCGACGGCGTCTCCGACGAGACTCGGGTGCGGATCACGCAGGGCACCTTCTACGAATTGTTCCCGCAGGTCCCGCAGGTCCCCGCCGACGCGCACTGATCGGAACGACCGATGGGCGAGGAGAACACGACAATGGATGACGACGCGAGCGGTCTGAACGAGAAGCCGCTGGAATTCTTCATGGCGATCGCGAATACCGGTGGCTGGCACGACGGTCAGGCAGTTCTGCCCGAGGGCGACCACTACCGTGCCTACTGCACGTGCGGCGAGTGGGAAACTCGAGCGCCCACGCAAGAGGAAGGGCTGCGCCGAGCGCGCATTCATACCGGAAGCATTCCCGCGTAATGGATTACGCCGCCCAGCCGGATCACGCGTCGTCACGCGGACTCAATACAGCAGGTCGACAACCTGTGTGGCATCGTCCACGTTGAGCACGTAGTCCCGCGCCGCCTTCATATGCTTGGCCCAGAACTTCTCGGCGCCGTCGCCGTCCCTGGCCTGCACGAGGACGACCAGTTTCTCGTATGCCCGCACCGCGCGCTCGTCCTGCGCGGTGAGCTCCGCGAGTTGTCTGGGATTCTCGTGGATGACTTTGGCCAAATGCCGCGTCAAGATCTCGGTGAGCATGCTCACGACGGTCGCCAGGGTGGTGTTGCCGGCCAATTCGACCAGGCGCCGATGGAATCGAACCGATGCCGCGCCGAACTCCGCGGGCGAGTCGACCAGCTTCTTGACCTCGTCCAGCTCGGCCGCCAGCGCTTTGCGGGCCGCGGCACTTCCGCGCTCGGCGAGAGTGCGTGCGGATGCGGGTTCGATCACCATGCGGGCATCGTAGATGTCCCGAATACTGGTGTGCTGCAACGTCAGCAGCAACCCGAACTGCGATGCCGCGGCTTCGGGTCCGGGGATGGTCACGCGCGCGCCACCGGGCGGGCCGCGTCGGATGGACACCAGGGAATCGGCCTCCAGGAGCCGGAACGCTTCGCGCAATGTCGGCCTGGAGACGCCGAAAGTCTGCATGAGCTGCGCCTCGGTGGGTAACCACTCGCCGTCGGCGATCTCGCCGCGCGCGATCATTTCACGAATCCGGTTGGCGACCATATCGGGAACTTTCTTGGGCCGTACGCGGTCACGCTCCGAGAGTGCGGCGATCTTGTCCGCCGATATCACACGCGCCTCCATAGCGTCTCGGGTGTTGTGATGCCGATCGGGCCCAGGATGCGAATATAGCTCATCTAGCTTCGACCGAGCAGCTGGATCGGCTTCTGGGTGCTCTCCACACGGACCGGTCAGGGGTGTGTCGTCCACCGACAGGAGAACATCCCAGGCGATCGTGGCCGGGGCCCCGGCTCGGCAGTCAGCGATGAACCTGCCGGTCGGGCGTCGTGGTCTGAAACTGTTGTCTCGGCGTGGTACCGAAATGGCGGCGGTATTCGCGGCTGAACTGAGAGGGGCTGTCGTAGCCGACCCGGCGTGCGATTCCGGCGATGTCGCCCGGCCCCGCGGCGAGCAGTAAGTGGGCGTGTTGGAGGCGGATCTGTTTCTGGAATTGGATGGGGCTCAACGCCGTAACAGCGTTGAAGTTTCGGTAGAACGCCGAGACGCTCATTCCGGACTGGCGGGCGAGATCCTCGACGCGGAACGATTCCGAGTAGTTGTCGCGTATCCACCGCACGGATCGGGCGATATGGGTGAGGCTGCTGTCGGCAAGGCCGAGCTGGCGGACAGCGGCCCCTTGTTCGCCAGTAATCAACCGCCACAGGACTTCTCGTCTGATCCCCGGGGCGAGCACCGCGATATCGCGCGGGTGATCGAGCAGACGCACGAGCCGCAGCGCCGCGTCGAGCAGTTCGGGTCCGGCGGTGCCCACCGCGAGACCCGAAGGCGCCGGGCCGCCGAGCGGTGGTATATCGCCGGGGGCGGCCTGCAGGAGAAGTTCCGCGACCGCCGCCGGACGTAGCGTCATGGCCAGGCCCAAAGCGGGCGTTCGCGGACTGGCGAGGGTGAACCGGCCGGTGATCGGCATGTCGATCGAGGCGATCAGATATTGCCCGGCGCGGTACTCGTAAACCCGGTCACCGGCGGCGATCCGCTTGGCTCCCTGGGTTATCAACGCCAGCGCCGTGCCCGACATCTCCGGGGCCGCGGGTCCGGCGTGGTCGATGGCGGCGATGTGGACGTCCTCGATCGCGGTGGTCGTGTCCGGCCGGGCATGCCGCGCTATCAGGGCGCAGAGTTCATCCAATGGCACAGCACCATTCAAGCATCACCCGATCACCTTCACAATGAGAGTATCAGGCAAGAAGGAAAGAGGATTGTCCTGTCATTTCGCCTGGTAGAGCTGCTTCTATGAATAGGTAATAGTTCGGCGGGCGAGAATTTTCGCCCCCTTTCGAAGGGTCTTCCATGAACGTGAATCACGGCTTCCACGCCACCATGACCGCGCAGCCCGGCCAGGGCGACAAGCTGGTGGAGTTCCTGCTCGACGCGCCGTCGCTGACCGATCCGGACTGCGTCGTGTTCCTGGTGAGCCGGTCGGCCACCGACCCCGACATCGTCTCCGTCACCGAAGGCTGGGTCAGCCGCGAGGCGCACGGGAGTTTCTTCGCGACCGACGCCGCGCAGCGACTGGTCGCCGATCTGAGGTCGCTACTCGCCGGAGAACCCGAATACACCGACTCCGTGCCCGTCGGCGGCAAACCCGCATTCTGACAACGACTCCCAGCACCGACCAGCCGCGATAGGACCCCACCATGAACACTGCCCGCCCCGACCTCGATCCGCAACTGAGGACGCTACTGTCCGGGATGCCGTTGAACGCTCGGCTCACTTCCGAGATGCTGCCCGAGCTGCGCCGCTATCCCACACCGACCGTGCGGGAATTGCTCGCCGACCGCGCGGCCGACCATCGGGAGACCACCGTCACGGCCGCCGACGGCGCGCGACTGCCGTTGTCGATCTTCACCCCCACCCAGGCCGGGGATGCCGGGGATGCCGGGGCAAGGCCGTGCGTGTACTGGTTGCACGGCGGCGGCATGATCATGGGGAATCGGTTCTCGCAGATCGAGATTCCGCTGGAATGGCTCGACGCGTTCGGCGTCGTCGTGGTGTCCATCGACTACCGGCTGGCGCCGGAATCGACCGGCGGCACCCTCGTCGAGGACGCCTACCTGGGGCTGGTCTGGATCGCCGACCACGCCACCGAGCTCGGTATCGATCCGAGCCGGATCGTGGTGGCCGGAACCAGCGCCGGTGGCGGTCTGGCCGCCGGTGTCACGCTGATGGCCCGTGACCGCGGCAAACCCGCGATCGTCGCGCAGGTGCTGATCTGCCCCATGCTCGACCACCGCGACATCACCACCTCGAGCCGCCAGTACTCCGGTGACCCCGGCATCTGGACGCGCGAAACGAACCAGTTCGCTTGGCAATCGGTGCTGGGTGAACCCACCGGAGAGGTTTCCGCGTACCTGTCTCCGGCGCTGGCCGCCGACCTGTCCGGACTGCCTACCACCTATATCGACGCAGGCACCGCCGAGGTCTTCCGCGACGAGGACGTCGATTACGCCAGCCGGATCTGGGCGTCGGGCGGCCAGGCCGAACTGCACGTCTGGGCCGGCGGATGCCACGGCTTCGACGCCCTGTTCCCGCAGATCGACCTGTCGATCGCCGCGCGACGGGCCCGTATCGACTGGCTGGCACGAACCCTTGCCGCGGATTCCGCGGCGCGGGTAGCTGTTCCTGCTATCTCGCCATGATCACCGAAGGCCGGGTCGTGTGAGAACTCCGCTGGCAGGCCTCGACGCACACTTGTGTCAAGATCAGGCCGCCACATCGAAGACGAGGGCAGGACGTCATGCCGATCAGCAATCAGCAGGTGACCACACACCACTTTCTCCGCCTCCTCTACGAGGACGACTTCTATCCCGACCATGTCGTGGACCGGGGTAGGGCAATCCTGCTGAGGCTGTGTGAGCGCATCGAGGCCGCGCGGCCCGCCGACCTGGCCGCGCTGTACGTCCTCACCCAAGCCGCCACCGAGGAGTTCAATGCGCTGGAGGCCGAATTCGACTCGGCGGGCAGCGAAATCGAGACTGTGGCTCGTGAGGCGATCGGCGAGGACTTCTGGTTCGTGGCCCGTGCCTATGGTTTCCAGGACGCGGATACGGAGGAACTGATCGCTACCCGGGAATGGTGAACGCGGCTCAGCCGACGCCGCTCGAGGGCATGGCCGACAAGCTCGTCCCGATCCTCGACGAAATCCAGCGGTCGACGCATTCGCGACCGCCTTCGTCTCCGAGGCATTCCGGCCTCCGGTAAATCGGGGCCGACGACCCACAGTCGGTATAGGTTCGCTCGTTCTCACCGAAGGGTGAGGAAGGGCGTTGATGGCGAGGAGGAGTGTCGACGTGTTCGATCTGATCGAGTTGTTCACGCGCTGGCATGCCGGTCGCTCCCAGCGCCAGCTCGCGGAGAGTCTGGGGATCGACCGCAAGACCGTGGCCGAGTATCCAGCGCCGGCGATTCGCTGAATCCCGCACTCCTGGGCGTGGATTGGTGATCGGCGAAGTCGGCGGGGGTGCCGCGGGTCAGCGCGGTCGACTACGCGGCGGCGGGGCCGCGCGGGCGAATCAGGCGGATCTCCTCGCGGGACAACCCTTCTTCGGTGCGGCGATCAAAAGTGCCGACAGGGCTTCGAAACTGGCAATCCGGTTTCCGTCCCGCCAACATCCTCAATTGTCGCGACCCGGCGAACTCGTCAGCTGGTCGACGGCGTACACGGCGACGCTCTGTGCGCACTTGCTCGCCGGGCTCCAGCAACCGATCTGAGAGCGTCGTCTTCTCGACCCCCTGCCTGTGCGGTGGACGTGGCGGCGGTGAGCCGTTCCCGCTTGCCCGGCCGCCGCACAGCCGAGTGAGTCACCTGACTAAGGGCTAGACATGCAGGCGCGACTCGGCTACCGTCAATTAAGTCAGGCAACTAACTTAGTCTGGGGGTAACGTAATGATCGTGGTAACGGGCGCGACCGGAAACGTCGGCGACCCGCTGCCCGCCGAACAGCGCATCAGCCCCGACGTGGCACATGTCCTCGATCGCGCCTCGCACACCTTCGCCGACTGGGCCACCCGGGCCGCCGCCTTCCGGTGAAACCCACGGTCCAGGCGTTCCTCACCGAGCCGCGGATCGCGACCCTCACCACGCTCCGCCCGGACGGCACGCCGCACGTCGCACCCGTCCGGTTCACCTGGGACGACATGGCGAGGACGGCCCGCGTCCTGACGGTCGCCACGTCCCGCAAGGCACGGAATGTGGCGACCGGCGGGCGCGTCGCCCTCTGCCAGCCGGATGGCTTCCGCTGGGTGACGCTCGAAGGCGCCGCCACCCTGTCCGCCGACCCGGACCGGGTGGCCACCGCCGCCCGCTGGTACCACCGACGCTACCGCTGCGCCCCACCCGCCCCCTCCGGCCGCGTCGTCATCGAGATCGCGGTCGACTGCATCCTCACCCTCAACCTCTGAAGGGACATCCCATGCCCGACACTCGTGTACTCGACTCGACCATGCACCACCGCGAGACCGGCACCGGCGCGCCGATCGTGTTCCTGCACGGCAACCCGACCTCGTCGTACCTGTGGCGCAACGTCCTGCCCGTCGTCGGCCCCGGCCGGTTGCTCGCCCCGGACCTGATCGGCATGGGGGATTCGGGCAAGCCGCCGATCGACTACACGTTCGCCGACCACGCGCGGTACCTGGATGCCTGGTTCGACGCGCTCGGGCTCGTCGAGGTCGTGCTCGTCGGACACGACTGGGGCGGCGCGCTGGCGTTCGACTGGGCGACCCGCCATCCCGGCCGGGTTCGCGCGGTCGCGTTCACCGAGACCATCGCCAAGCCGATGAGCTGGGACGAGTTCCCCGAGGCCGGTCGGGACCTGTGGCGAGCCCTCCGGACCGACGGCGTCGGCGAGTCCATATTCCTGGACGACTCATTCGTCCGGGACGGCCTGCGTGCGATCTCGGACCGACTCGGCCCCGCCGACCTGGAGGTCTACCGGCGGCCGTACCCGACGCGGGCGAGTCGGCTTCCGCTGCTGCGCTGGGCACGCTCGATGCCGCTGGATGGGACACCGGGCGACGTCGTCGCGCGCGCCGAAGCGTACGTCGAGTGGCTGGCGTCCAGCCACGATGTACCGAAGCTCATGGTGACCTTCACACCGTCGTACGGCACGATGACCGAACCCGCCGTCATCGACTGGTGCGCAAACACGATCTCCGCCCTCGACATCCAGCGGTACGACGAGGTCGCTGGCCACCACACGCCCGAGGACCAGCCGGACCTGCTCGCCGCCGCCATCTCCGACTGGCTGGACCGCAACAGCCTCCGTTGACCCGTCACGCGGCCAGGGTGAACGCCGCCAGCAGCTCTTGCGAACTACCGCCGCGATCCGAGGAAGGCCAAGGCCGACAAGGGATGACCTAGCTTTTCCGCACCGCCATCATCGCGATCCCCGTCGGGGCAGCAACGGCCGAATGCGACGACTCCACATCCGCCGCTCGATAGCCCAACGGATGCGTAGATTTGGACGGTTCACTGGATTCGGCCTCCTCGCCGTCGGCATAATCGTGCCGGTAGTCCTCATCGGCCTGTTCATTTGGGGCTCGATCCGTCAGGAGTTGGACCCGCCCCCGGCGATGCGGCATGCCGCATCGACCGAGGTGACCGGATTCGAAACTGTCTCCACCAGCAAGGAAAATCTCGACCGCCTGGTCGTTTCGAAAATCTTCATCGGTCCCGTGGTCGACCGTCCACAGGACCGCAAAGTCTCCCCTGGCGCGGCGTTCCGGGAAAAGGGCAGCCCCCTTGGTCCGGCCGGTGCCTACTGGCTTGTCTGTCGGAAACCCAGCGTGACGAAAAGTCTCTAGCAGCGAAAAGATCCTGCTGGTAATGGAATTCGCGTGTGGGGAGGGGTAGTCCCGAACGGCATCTGGTCGTATCGAAGCCCGCACTTGCGCAACCGCGTGAGCATGGCCAGCGGCGACCGGGTCGAGGGGTAACTACGTCACGACGATGTGAACCTGGCAGGCAGGGTGGGTGTCGGTCTGACAATCAGCCCGGGGTAGATGTTGTGCCCCTGCCCTCGTGGTCGAAGCGAACGAGGGCCGGATCGACCGTGGAAGGGTGCCAAAGAGGTGATTCGGCACGTAAAACGCACCGAATCTCCACATTCGCCATGGATGCTCTCCACACGGACTGGTTAGGGTTCCGATCATGGAACAGAACGGGCGGGCGCGGCGGATCCTCGTGGTCGACGACGAAGTGACCATCGCGGAATCGGTCGCGGCCCGTCTGCGGGCGGAGGGGTTCACCGTCGAGCTGGCCCACGACGGGCCCGCGGCGGTCGCCGCTGTGCGGTCGAACGAACCCGCCCTGGTGGTCCTCGACGTGATGTTGCCGGGTTTCGATGGACTGGAAGTGTGTCGTCGCATTCAGGCGGGACGGGCGATCCCGGTGCTCATGCTCACCGCGCGCGCCGACGAAACCGACCAGCTCATAGGACTCGGCGTCGGCGCCGACGACTATCTCACCAAACCGTTCTCGATGCGGGTGCTCGTCGCTCGCGTGCACGCGTTGCTGCGTCGCGTCGATCGGGCGGCCGACCGCGACGGCGCGACGATTGTCGTCGGTGAACTGCGCATCGATGTCGACCAACGTCGGGTGTGGCGGGCCGAGAACGAAGCCCAGCTCACCCCACTGGAATTCGAGTTGCTCGCCCGGTTGGCCCGTCGTCCCCGCGTCGTGCTGGCCCGCGAACGACTCCTCGAAGAGGTGTGGGACTGGGCCGACGCCGCGGGCACCAGGACCGTGGACAGTCACGTCAAGGCGCTGCGCCGCAAACTCGGGGCCGACCTGATCCGGACCGTGCACGGCGTCGGCTACGCGCTGGAGGCGCCGTGATCATGCCGTCCGCCGATCCCGACTCCGCTCGCCCGGCACGTGCGGACGGAGTGCGGAAGCGGGTGCGGGCGTTGGCCGATCGAATGGCGGGGATGCTGCCGCGTCCGCTCGATCCGGTGCGCTCGATCAAGTTGAAACTGGCGATTCTGATGGTGGTGTCCGGTGGTGTCGCGTTCGGGTTCTTTCGATTCCGGATCGGCTGGTTGCCGCCGAAGACCACTCTGGCCGCCCTCGTGATCGCGCTGGTCACTTCGCAATTTCTCGCGCACGGTATTACCCGGCCGCTGCGGGAGATGACGGCGGCGGCGAAACGGATGGCGCAGGGCGATTACACGCGACGGGTGCGGGCCAGTTCACGCGATGAAGTGGGTCAACTGGCCGAGGCGTTCAATCAGATGGCCGCCGACTTGGCCGCCGCCGATCAGCAGCGCCGTGACCTCATCGCCAATGTGTCGCACGAACTCCGCACTCCGATCACGGCACTCAACGCGGTGCTGGAGAATCTGGTCGACGGAGTGTCCGAGCCCGATCCCGGCGCCTTGCGCACCGCTCTCGCCCAAACCGAGCGCCTGGGCCTGCTCGTCTCCGAACTTCTCGATCTGTCGAGTATCGAAGCGGGGGCGTTTCCCCTCGATCGCGAGGATGTCGCCGTCGCGCCGTTATTGGCGCAGGTGATCGCCGAGGCCGAGGTGACGGCGGCTGCCTTCGGCCGGGGGGTGCGTTTCCGTACCGAGGTGCGATCCGGCGGCGTGTGCGTCCACGCGGACCGTGCTCGGTTGCATCAGGTGCTGCTCAACCTGCTCGACAATGCCGCCCGTCACGGCCCCGCCGGTGGTGAAGTGCGCATCGCGGCGGGCGCCGCGCACGGGCGAGTGGTCATCGATGTCGAGGACGACGGTCCCGGAATCCCGGAAGCCGAACGAGCAAGGGTTTTCGACCGTTTCACCCGGGGAGGTCGCACCGACGGCGGCGGGACGGGCCTCGGCCTCGCGATCTCCCGGTGGATCGTGGAACTCCACGGCGGCACCATCGCCGTCGCCGATCCCGGCTCTCGTATCCGCGTGATCCTCCCCGACCGCTGACCTCGTCTTCGCCGTGCGGTCGGCCAAGGCCGTCGTCCACGTCCGAGTCGGCGGCGAAGAACCGCACGCCGCGCTCAGCGGGTCGTGCTCACCCCACCGTCGACGGGAATGATGGCGCCGGTGATGTAGGAGCTGGCACGGCTGGCGAGGAACACCGCGATGCCGGCGATATCGTCCGGGCGCCCGATGCGTTTGAGCGGGAATTGTTCGGCGATGGCGTCGCCGCCGGTTCGCAGTACCGCGGCCGACATCTTCGATTCGAAAAGTCCGGGCGCGATCGCGTTGACCAGTATCTCGGGAGCCAATTCGGCGGCGAGGTGACGGGTGAGCATATGCACCGCGGCCTTGCTCGCGCTGTAGGAGAAGTTGTCGAAGCCCGCGATCGGGACTCTGAGTCCGTCGATACTGCCCGTATTGATCACCCGCGCCGGATTATCGGGTGTGGCCGCGTTCCGCAACATCGGCAGCAACGCGCGGGTCAGGGTGAAGACGCTTTTGACATTGAGGTCGAATGTCTTGTCCCAGGCGGAGTCGGGAAACTCCTCGAGCGGCGCTCCCCAGGTCGCGCCCGCATTGTTGAACAGGGCGTGCACGGTGTCGACGCGCTCACCCAGTGCGTTGACGAGATCATCGATGCCCGCTCCGGTACTCAGGTCGGCGGGGATGGCCTCGATGCGACCGAGCGGCGTCAATTCCTCGACGGTGGCGGCGAGTTCGGCGGCTTTGCGGCTGCTCACGTACACGGTGGCGCCTGCGTGGAGCAGACCTCGCGCGATCATCTTGCCGATGCCGCGCCCACCGCCGGTGACGACCGCTACTCTGCCGTCCAACGCGAATAGGTCGTAGGACATTGTCACTCCTGTGCGGGCCGTGCCTGAGAGATGGCGAGAGCGGAATCGGCGAACCCGTGGCCTCCGACCGCCGATCGTGTCGAAGGCGTCCGCACCCCGCCGCGGTGGGCGGGTGCGGATCGGGACCACGGGTTCGCCGCGAAGTCCTACAGTCCGTTGACGATCACAACGTTGGCGTCCGCCGCTGCCTGGCGCAGGGGGATCGCCGCCTGGTATTCCTCGGACTCGTACCAGGCCCGCGCTGCCTCCGGCGATTCGAATTCCAGCACTACGGTCTGGTTTCCATGCCATTCGCCCTCGAGTACTTGGGATTTGGTATCGACGGCCAGGACGGTAACTCCCTTGGCCATCGCCTTCGCGGCGGCCTTGCCGTATTCGGCCATTTTGCTCGGATCTTTGATCGCCTCGGTCACGATCACATAGCCTTTGGACACTCGGATCACCCTTCACGCAGGAGTCGACGTCGACTCTTCAGCAGAAGGTACCAAAAGGGAACCGTGAGGGGACATGCTCAGGGACGGGCCGCCTCGATCAGACGTTGACGCAGCCAGGTCATCGGGGTGACGCCGTCGGGGCCGACGTTGTACGAGGGGTAGCTCTGGTGGGCGCCGGACTTCAGGAAATTGTCGACTTGCTGTTTGCGTTGTTCGTAGGCGGAGCCGTTGAGTTGGTCGGACAGCAGCCCGAGGCCGCCCGCCGCCAGCGCGTCACCGATGAGTTCGTTGGCCTGCCCCTGATAGCTGTCGATCTTCGTGGGATCCGGATTCGACAGTTGGACAACGAAACCGGCGATCCGCCCGGCGAAGTCCCCGTCGGGCATGGCGCAGTACAGATCGCCGTCGGCGCAGAAGGTATAGGTCTGCGGGGAGAGCCAACCGAAACCGCCCAACCGCGGCCCACCGGCTCCCGCACCGCGGACCGGGGGACCGATCAGTGTGTCGGCGGGCGAGCGACGGGGATCGGAAATCAGCCCGACCAGCGCCACGCGATGCGCCGGGACGACGCCGAGTCCGGTACCGATCTCGGCCGCGAGATCGCCCGCCGCGTCCGCGCCCTGGCTGTAGCCGAGCAAGGCGACGCGAGTCTCGTCGCACGTCCGCGCCACGGCGGCGATCAATCCGCGCGCCTTGTCGATCGCCTCCTGCTTGGAGCGGCCGTACACCTCGCCTTCCCAGGGGAACGCGGTCGCCGCGTAATTGACGTAGTCGACCTGGGTATCCCCGGGCAAATTATCCGCGCTCAGCGCGAGTATGCCTCTACCCGGATCGGAATTGGACGTTTCCCAGGTGCCGGGAATCGCTACGACATACAGATCGGGGCATTGGGACGGTGCGCCTCCCGCAACGGACGCGCCGCCGAACTGGAGGGCGGCGACCGCCATCGTCGCGACGCAGACGGCGGCATTGGTCTTCCATCGTGTCAGCATTGTGTACTCCGTGTATTCCTGCCGAAAGGGTGTATTCACTGCCGAAAGTCACTCGGTCGATGTAGTGCCCGGGTCGGTTGCGCAATACAAGGCGGATCCCCTGTCGGCACAAGGTCTGGCGAGAGTGCCGTGACACGGTATTGATGGAGTACGGGGACCGCCCGGGAATTGTAATCCACGAATGTGCACGGCGGGTGCTGCTCTGCCGTACCGATTTTCGGCACGGCGGCTCGACGACAAGTCGAACTATATGCAGCGGTCGGATTCGTCCCAGTTTCCGAAACCGGGAGACGGCAGCGGCCCGTCTCGGCAGCTCACTCGGTTTGTTGCGCGCATATGTTCACACCTGTCCAGTCCGCTCACGGAGTTCAACCCGACGAATCGATGCCGATACTCGGTGGTTGCCATCCGGCCGTGTCACCGACGAAGGGCGACGCGGGGCGTGAGCCGCGCTCCGCACTTCGACGTAACGGAATACTCATTAACATACAGGATGTTATGTCGACCCGTGGATGTTTTCGGGACAGCGGGGACGCGAACTTCTCACCGATTGCCGAGCGCGAGCGACCGCTCGGGGACGCCGATCGTCCTGGCTGTTCGGTTCGAATGAGATGTGCAGATCATGATCGGCTTTCGATGCGCGAGCCGTGAATGCGCTGGGTCGACCGACGCGTCCTGGCCGAGGTGCTCAACCGGAGATGCCGAACGCTTGCCGGTGGCGGCGAATGCGGTGTGATCCATCGCTACCGCGCCGTGCCGTTGGCATCGTTCAAATGAACAGTCGATAACTTCTGTGTTGGCGCTGCCGCTGGCATCGGTCCCGTTACGAGCGATGCCCGTCCGGCACGGGGCCGGACGGGCATCTAGGTTCGCTGCCCTATTTGGCGGGCGCGACGAACGGCTGGTTGATCGTGGCGAAGTACTGGATCGCCGCGCCGATCGCGACCGGTGCGGTCACGAACAGCTGTCCGGCGACGGTGCCGAGCGCGCCGACGGCGGCGATGCCGCCGATGCAGCCGATGATCGCCGCGGGCACGAACGGGCCGAACAGTCCGACGATGGTGGCCGAGGCGACGGTCGCGCCCGCGATGCCGCCGAGGACGCAGCCGAGGGCCGCGCCGCCCAGTCCGCCGACCAGGGTGCCGGCGGTGGCGCCCATCGCGATGGTGTCCTTCATGCGGTTGAAGGCGGACTGCTCGCGGTCGTATTCACTCTTCCACGGCGCCTTCTCCTCGTAGGGCAGGGCCACCGGCTTGTACGTCGCGTGTGCCATATCGAGTTGCGGGGTGAGTGTGGCGGTGTGACCGGCGATGTCGGCGGCGATCGGGAATTCGAAGTCATCGACGCGGAACGAGAGCGGCGTGCCCGCGAGCACCGTTCCGTCAGCGGCCTTGATCTTGAAGACGCCGTCTTCGGCGACGAGGGATCCGGCATCGGTCCCGATGACGGTGGACGATCCGACGGTGTCGGCGGTGAAGTTGACCGGGGCGTCGGCGGGGGCGGGGGCGGCGTTGACGGCGCCCGCGGTGACGCCGAGTGCGGCGATCAGAAGTGCCGACGTGGCGGCAAATTTCCTCATCAGCATTTTCTCAGGTACCTCAGTGGATTCGGTTCGGAAGGGGACGATTAGATAACAATCGATCCCAGCGAACAGATGGTTAACTCACTGTGTCCATCGTTTGAAACTCTGTTCTCCGCGGTGTCGTGAGGTATGTGATTGCCGTGAAACCCGCAGTTCACAGGGCACTTCTGTGGAGGATTCGATTCCTGTGAGAGAGCAGTATCACACTCCGCTCGCGTATCGCGAATGAGGTATTCAGCGTGTATGTCTGGATTGGGGCAAATAGTTGAATGTGATACTTCTGTGATCGACGTGCTGGTGCCGCAGTCAATGCTGCTGCGGCACCCGCACTTTCAGCTCGTCCCGCTTATTCTGGCCTTCATCGAGGCCAGCCTCGCCGCGAACTCCGGTGATTCGATCGAGGCCACCTGTGGCACGATCTCGGCGTCGACGGCGTCGGCGTGCGTGTCCAGCGTCGCGGTATGTCGCATGGTCCGCTTGGTGGTCCTCAGCAACTCACGCGGCGCTTCGGCCGCCCCGCTGGCGAAATCGACGGCAGCGGCGAGGAGCGCGTCGTGGTCTCCGTCCACCACTCGATGCGCCAATCCGGCCGTGTGCGCCGCCTCGGCGTCGAGGATCTCCCCGAACAGGGTCATCGCGAGCGCCCGCTGTGGACCCACCGCGCGTTGCAGCATCCAGGTCATGCCGCCGCCGGGATGAATTCCGAGCCGGAGGAACCGCGCGTCGAAGCGGGCACGCGGACCCGCGATCCGTACATCCGCCGCCAGGGCCAGATTGAGTCCAGCGCCCACCGCCGCGCCGCCCACGGCCGCGATGGTCGGCAGGGAACATCGCGCCACGGCGAGGAATCCGTCGTAGATCGCGCGCAGCCCCTGCTCGCGTGCCTCGCCGAGCGCCGTCAGGTCGGCGCCCGCGCAGAACGCGGGCGGGGTTCCCGTGACGATCACCGCGTGTACGTCGTCATCGCGCTCGGCCCCGTCCACCGCCGCCGCCAACTGCTCGGACAGGTCCAGTGTCAACGCGTTGCGCCGGTCGGGGTCGTGCACGGTGATCACCGCGACTTTGCCCCGCCGTTCACTTCTGATCTCGGCCATGGCCGGATCGTAGGCAACGGCGTCGGCCGGGTGGCTGGGTGGTGGGGTGGAACCGCCCCTACCGGGATTGGATCCGGCGGGCGACTTCCCCGAGGCCGTCGGCCAGCGCGGTGAGTTGCGCCGGGGTGAGGACGTCGACGAGTAGTTCGCGGACCTGGGCGACGTGTTTCGGCGCGGCTCGGTCGAGGGTGTCGCGGCCGTCGCCGGTGAGTACCGCGGTGACGCCGCGCACGTCGGTCGGGCAGGCTTCGCGGCGTACCAGCCCGGCTTTCTCGAGTTGGCCCACCTGATAGGTCAGGCCGCTTTTGGAGTTGACGAGGGATTCGGCCAGTTCGGTCATCCGGAGCCGGCCTTCGGGGGCTGCGGCGAGCCGGACCAGTACCTCGTACTGGGTATGGGAGAGTCCGGCGTCGCGCTTGAGTTGCTGTTCGATTTCCCGGTTGAGCAGCGCCCATCCGGACAGCAACGCCTGCCAGGCGCGCATCTCCTCGTCGTCGAGCCAGTTGGTTTCGCCCATCTTCGGCAGCGTACCGATGTTGTTCGAATTCGAACAACTGGGTATGCTGCAAGTAGGGTTGTTCAAATTTGAACAACATTGATACGAGAGAGGCGCCATGACCGCAGCGCAATCCACGCGGATGCCCGTTCTGTATTTGTCGCACGGCGCGCCGCCGCTGGCCGACGATCCGGTCTGGCCGGGGCAGTTGGCGTCATGGTCGGCGCGGCTACCGAAGCCGACAGCCGTACTGATGGTCTCGGCGCACTGGGAGGATGCCCCGATAGCGCTGGGCGCCACCGAAACGGTGCCGTTGATCTACGACTTCTGGGGTTTCCCGCAGCACTACTACGAGGTTCGCTATCCCGCCCCCGGCGCTCCCGAACTCGCCGATGACGTGCGCAAACTCCTCCACGCGCCCGGTCTGGCCGTCCAGGACGCCCCCGAGCGCGGCCTCGACCACGGCGCGTATGTGCCGCTGGCCGAAATGTATCCGGACGCCGACGTGCCGGTTCTGCAGATGTCGCTGCCGACGCTCGATCCGGCCGGACTGTTCGATATCGGGCGCGCTTTGGCGCCGTTGCGCGACGCCGGGGTCTTGATCGTCGGCAGCGGTTTCTTCACCCACAATCTCCGTGCGCTCACCGACGACGGCTCGGTCCATCCGGTGATGACCGAATTCGACGACTGGGGCCGCCGCGCACTGGCCTCCGGCGATATCGACGCGCTGCTGGATTTCGAGAACAAGGCTCCCGCATCGCATCTCGCGCATCCGCGCACTGAGCACTTCGCGCCGTTGTTCGTCGCGTTGGGGGCGGGTGAGGCCGATATGGCTACCCAACGCAGCGTCATCGATGACTTCTGGCACGGTTTATCCAAACGCTCCATCCAGTTCGGCTGACCTGATCAACCACCTGATAGGAGATTCGCTATGGGGACCACGGTATCGAATCGGCCGGTGCTCACCGCCCCGGCGGCGAGCCAATCCGCGCTCGACCTCGGGTTACTCATCATCCGTGCGGTCGTCGGTGTGACCATGGCCGGGCACGGCACTCAGAAGTTGTTCGGTTGGTTCGACGGCAACGGCATCTCCGGGACCGGCCGATTCTTCGAATCCAGCGGTTACCCGCAGGGTGAGACGATGGCGGTGATCGCCGGTCTGAGCGAGTTCCTCGGCGGTATCGGGCTGGTCGTCGGCCTGGTGACTCCGCTGGCCGCCGCCGCCATTCTCGGCGTCATGATCAACGCCATCGCCGTGAAGGGCACCGGTGAATTCTTCGGCCAGAAGGGTATCGAATACGACCTGGTCCTGGCCTGCACCGCCGCGGGGCTCGCATTGACCGGGCCGGGACGCGTCGCGCTCGACCACTACCTACCCGGCCTGCGCTACCAGCGTCTCGGCTACGGCATCGCCGCCATCGTCCTCGCTGTCGTGACCGCGGCGGTGGTGCTCGTCATCCGGGGCTGAGTCACCGTTTCCCTCATCCACGCTGGAGTTCGACCGCGCGCGCGACCGGTTCCGGGTCGGGTCGCGCGGCGAACCAGGTCCGGTAGAACACGATCGAGAGTGCGGTGAGCGTGCCGAGGATCGCGATGCCGAAGGGAGCGGGGTAGGTCGCCATGGGCAGCGCGAGGAAACGCGTGCACAGCAGAACGCCGACGAAGGTGGCGACGCCGAGCGCGACCACCGTCGCGCGGGGGCGATCCCACCCGCGGTCCGGGTCGCGCAGCGCCGATTCCACGGTCAGGCACAGTGCCGCGCCCGCCACCAGATCGACGCCGTAATGCGCCCCGAGTCCGAGCGTCGCGGTGAGGGTGCACACGAGCCAGAACGCGCCGCCCCAGCGTATCCACAACGGCCCACGCCGGGAGTGGATGAACAGTGCCAGCGCCCACGCGGTATGCAGCGACGGCATGCAATTGCGGGGAGTGATGGCGTCGAAGGGCATAGATTCCACCGACGTGGGCAGCGGCGGAACAAGATTCGGCCATACATCGGCCAGTTCCATTCCGTGTCCCCACGACCCGAAGGCGAGTACCGGTCCGACCACGGGAAAGAGCACGTACCCGATCGGGCCGATGAGGCCGAGGACGAGAAAGGTCCGCACCAGGTGATGACGGGGCCATGGACCCGAGGTCACATGGCGCAACTGCCAGGCCGCGACGACGATGGCGGCGACGGGAAGTTCGAAATACACCCAGCGCACCACGCCGAGTGGCACCGGTCCCGCCACATCAAGCGCGTGTCCGACGACCCAGGCCGGACTGCCGAGCGCCCGATCGGCCAACTCCACATAGGGATCGAGAACCTGTGGGCAGGCCCACGCGGTGATGTCCAACCAGATCTCGCCGACCTTCGTCGCCAGGATGAGCAGTGCCCCCAGGGCGATCGTGCGCAGTGCGGTGCTGCGGCGCACACCGGACCAGCGCAGCGCGGCGATGAGCGCCAGCGCGGTCAACACGATGGTCGGACCGTTGCCGACGGTGAACGGCCTGCCGTCGACGGTCCGGATCACGACGAAGATCAGATCGATGACGACCGCGGCGGCAAGGGCGTTCACCCGCGCCCGGGCGGTGACGCCGACCAGCGCGAGCAGGAAACCCGCCCACGGAGTCGTCGCGGATTTCGGAACCCCGGCATAGTCACGAAAGAGACTGGTCAGCGGGCCGAGCGCGTGGATGTGAACGGCCATGAACTGGCCTGCGACGAGCACGAGCACCGCGGCGGCGATCCATACCCAGACGATCGAGGGCTGAAAGCGACGCGCCCGGAGTCCTTCCGCACCCAGTGGATCGGGTGGTGAGGTCGGACTGCCGTGCGCGTCGTGAATAAGCATTCGGCCATCGTAAACACGATATGAACATGGTGAGTCGGAGCACTGAACGTGGGGCGACGCGGGACGCTTCCTGCGACGTTGCCGCCTTCGGTCAGCGGGGCCGGTCGGCGGCGGTGTCGGGTTACCTCGGTTGGTCGACCTGGGCGATGATCGCCGTCCCCATCCAACGCCGCAGATATCGGCGCAGATCCTCTTGGCTCCGTGGGGGATTGCCGGGGGAGAGGAAGAACGACTGCATGGTCCGCAGGACGTATTCGACGAGTTCGTGCAGGGATTCGTCGTCGTAACCGCAGCTGTGCCAGTCGACATCGAAACGTCGGATCATCGTCATGCCGAAGGTCTGCGCCTCCTCGGAGGTGAGGCTTTCGGTGTGGACGTTCGAATACGTGCTCGAGAGCAGAATGCCCAGGTGCGGTATCCGGCGCACTTCGGTCAGCGTGAAAACCACGGCCTCGGTCATCGCTTCGGCGGGATCTTTCATGCCGCTGACATGCTGGGTAAGCCGATCGAGAAAATTGTCGACCGACGCGAACGCCGCGGCGCGCATCAGCGCATCGGAGCTGGGGAAGTATCGGTACACCGTCTGGCGGATGACGCCGAGTGATTCCGCGACGTCGGCGATGCTGATCTCCGCGCCCGTTCGTCCGATCAGATCGACCGCGGCGGCGACAATTCGACGAGACGCTTCTTCGTCGTCGTTCGGCGGACTTCCGCCCCACCCGCGCCTGCCTGCCACTGCCCGCTTCCTCGGCTCGAACCGTGTCCGTCGTTGCGTGCGAATCGGTCCGCGGAGGATCTTCACCGGCCGTCTCGCTCGAGCGCTCGACGCTACCACAGGGCTGTTACTCGGCTGTTGTGCCAGTTCGGGGCGATGCTGCCGATTTAGATCATACAAATGAATGAGTCTGTGTATGATCGCAAATGCCATGGCTTCGGCACACCCGAACGGTCCCATCAGCCCGGACCGTTCCCGGAAGACGAGGTATAGCCAAGTGACCGACCTACAGGTCCGGAAGATGCGTTTCGCATTCGCGGACTACGACGTGCCCTTCCTGTGGAACGAGGAGAATCCGGCCTTCTCATCGATGGCCAATGCGGTATCGCTGCTGGCGATCGGCTTCGAGAAGATGATCGTCAATATGATTCGCGAGGCCATGCCACGGATCACCGATCCCGCGGTCGCGCAGGAAGCCGACGCGTTCGTGCGCCAGGAAGGCCAGCACTCGACCGCCCATCGCCAACATGCCAATGGCCTGATCCGGCGGTATCCGGGGTTGCAGGAGACTCTCAACGAAGTGATCGCGGCATTCGATCGCCTCACCGTGGAGACATCCCTCGAATACCGGCTCGCCTACACCGCGGACCTGGAGGCGACGTTCACTCCGGTCTTCAAACTGATGCTCGACAATGATTCCTCCCTCTTCCGTCCGGGAGACGACCGCGTCGCGTCACTGTTCCTCTGGCATTTCGTCGAAGAAGTAGAACATCGCAGTTCCGCACTCATCATCTTCGATTCCGTCGTGGGCAGCGACGTGTACCGGATGCGCATGGCGCCGTCGATCTTCCGGCACGTGATGAAGGTGATCCGAGTGGCGTGTGAAGGTTTCAACAAGCATGTGCCGCTGGAGGAGCGCAAGGTCGACGCCATGGCGATGTTCGCGTCGTACCGGTACAAACAGCGGCTGCGCAAGTGGCTGCCCGCTCTGCGCGCGCGGGACAACGGCCCGATGCTGCGGGCTTTCGATGACCTGTCCATCGGTCCGCAACTCGTCGCGCTGATGGGAGTCGTCCGCAGCCAATTGCCCAAGCACAATCCAGATCACGAGAAGTTGCCCGCACTCGCCGGTGTGTGGTTCGAGCGCTACGACGCGGGCTACGACGTCTCGCACTGGTACACCGCCGACTCGGTCACATCGCCGCGGGTGGACTGATGGCCGATCATTGCGCACCCACCTTCGAACGGCTCGCCGGGGAACTCGGCTTCTCCTGTGCGGAGGCGGGCGGACTCGTCGAGTTGCGAAATCCTTTCGCGCTGGAGAACTGGACGCTGCCCGTCCTCGAATTCACCATCGTGCTCGGCGCCGTCCTCGCGCTGATCTACGCGATTCTGCGCCTGCGCCGCCACGGCGATCCCACCAATCTGGTGGTCTGGTTCGGTGCGACCGCCTACCTGTTCATCATCGAACCGCCGCTGTATTTTCCCGCGGCCTTCGGTATCGATGAACATGTCGACACGATGTTCGCGCACAACGTCTTCACCGTGGAATTCCTCTGGGGCCGACTTCCGCTGTATATCGTCGCGATCTACCCGCTGATGGCAACGCTGGCCTTCGAAACCGTCCGGACGCTCGGAGTGTTCCGCCGGTACGGTGTTCTCATCGGCGCGGTCTGCGTCGGCTTCGTCCATCACGCCTTCTATGAGGTCTTCGACCATATCGGCCCGCAGTTGCGGTGGTGGGAGTGGTCGGTCGACAACCCGATCAACCAGCCGATGTTCGATTCGGTCCCCATTCCGAGCGTGGTCGTCTTCGCCGCGCTGTGGCCGATGTCGCTGGCGTTCTTCGTGCAATTGCTCGTCGGTCGCCACGTCGATGACGGACGGAAATTCTCGGGCGGGCAACTTCTCTGGCGCACCGTCGCCATCGGCGTTCTGGGATCCCTCGGCACGGGGATATTGCCCATCCCCGCGACGGTATTCGGTGCGGGCAGCGACACCGTGCGTGGCTTCCTCTACGTGGCGGAACTGGTCGTCGTCTCCGTTGTCGCCGTCGTGGCGCTCACCCGCCAGTGGCTCCGGCTACGACGCGACGAGTCGGACGCCGCGCGCTATTCGAACCGATTCGTCCAGATATACAGCGTGGTGTATCTGTGCGTGATGGCGTTGCTCTGGGCGACCGCGCTGCCCGACTACTTCGACGCCGTGAATGGTTCGACGAGCAACGGCGACCCGGTCGGGAATCTCTGGTACACGCTGGCCTGCTTCGCCATCGCGACACTCTGCGTGGTCGCCACATTCACGGTGCCGCGCGGCGAATCCGACGGCGGTGCAACTCCTGCTCCACGCGACGCCGAGGTGAGTCACACCGCGTAGTCACTCTGTTCGAGTAATCCGGTCCGGTCTCGTGGCGCCCGCCGCGAGGCCGGACCGGATTCGCGTATGCGGACACCGATCGGCCGTGAGCCGCTGAGGGCCGCCTCTGTCCTGTATTCGAAAATTCTTCTTGCCACTCTTCGTTGCCGGGTGTGCCGCGGGACCCGGCCTGGAGGTTGACTCCGCCGTTCGCGCATGGAAATCTGTCTTCGGGAATTGAGAATCAAATTCTCCATGGAGGATAGTCGGTGTGCATCTCGTGGTCGGCGGTTGCCGAGCGGGCGGACGAACCCGTGGTGCGCGACGACGAAGTCGTCCGGCGGGTACGCGCCCGGCGGCGGCCCGCTCGGCGCGGAGCTCGTGATCCGAGCGTCGAATGCCGATGTCATCACGTTTCGAGCGAGGGCGGGTGAGCTCTCGCGCCGACGCACCGCAACCGCCGTATGTCGCAGTCGTGTGCGAATTCGCCGAGGCCGGGCCGCCACATGACAACACCGAGCTCGCAAGAGAAATCAACAGAGGAGGACGATAGATGGCGAAAGCACTCGCGCCGGAAGTCTCGACGTGGCCCGAAGAGAATCCGCAGCTGATCGGCAGCCGATGCAACGGATGTGGAGCCACGACGTGGCCCCGCCAGCCGCGGTGCCCGCAGTGCAGTGGCGCCGACATGTCCGATTTGCTGCTGCCGCGCACCGGAACGCTGGTGGCCTGGACGACACAGGGATTCGTGCCCAAGCTGCCGTACGCGGGCAAGGAAACCGCCGAGAACTTCGAGCCGTTCGGCATCGGTCTCGTCCAGTTGGGCGATGAGGTCCGCGTCGAGACCCGTTTGACCGAATCCGATCCGGCTGTTCTGCGTACCGGCATGGATGTCGAGCTGACTTTCATCCCTCTCTACGTCGATGACGCGGGGGACGAGGTCATGACATGCGCTTTCAAGCCGGTGTGACGCCGACGTCACGGAACAACTAAGGAGCTTCACATGAATGACGTTGCCATTATCGGCGTTGGTCTGCACCCATTCGGCCGCTTCGCCAAAACGGCGATCGAGATGGGCGCCGAGGCGATCCAGCTCGCACTGTCCGACGCCGGAGTCGAGTGGAAAGACATCCAGTTCGGGTTCGGCGGCAGCTACGAGGTCAGCAACCCCGACGCGGTGACCCGCCTGGTCGGACTCACCGGTATTCCGTTCACCAACGTGTTCAACGCCTGCGCGACCGCGGCCAGCTCGATCGAGCAGACCGCGGAGGCGATTCGGTCGGGCCGATACGACATGGGTATCGCTGTCGGCATGGACAAACACCCCCGTGGGGCGTTCACCGACGACCCGTCCAAGCTGGGCCTGCCCGCGTGGTACGCGGAGAACGGGCAGTTCGTGACCACGAAATTCTTCGGGATCAAGACCAACCGCTACATCGAACAGCACGGCATCTCCCAGCGGACGCTCGCCAAAGTCGCGAACAAGAACTTCCGCAACGGCGCGCTCAATCCGAATGCCTTCCGGCGCAAGCCGATTTCGGAAGACGAGATTCTCGAGTCGGCGATGTTGAACTATCCGCTGACGCAGTACATGTTCTGCTCGCCGGACGAAGGCGCCGCGGCCGTGATCATGTGCCGGGGCGATCTCGCGGCCCGTTACACCTCGAAGCCGATCTATCTGCGGTCGAGTGCGATCCGGACGCGCCGCTACGGCGCCTACGAGGTCCACAGCACCTGGGCCGCGGTGAACGAGGATGTATCGCCCACGGTCTACGCCTCCCGCGCCGCCTTCGAGACGGCCGGAATCGAGCCCTCGGACGTCGATGTGATCCAGCTCCAGGACACCGACGCGGGCTCGGAGGTCATTCATATGGCCGAGAACGGTTTCTGCGAGGACGGTGAGCAGGAGAAGCTCATCGCGGAAGGCGCGACCGAGATCGGCGGCAGGCTTCCCGTCAATACCGATGGCGGCCTCATCGCGAACGGCGAGCCGATCGGCGCCTCCGGTATCCGGCAGGTGTACGAAATCGTCCAGCAGTTGCGTGGAACGGCGGGTGATCGGCAGGTGCCCGGTAACCCGAAGGTCGGCTATGCCCAGGTCTACGGTGCGCCCGGAACCGCTGCGGCGTCCATCCTGACCACCTGACAACCGGAAACGCGTGGTCACCCGGCAGGAACGGCGACGGGCCGATCACTGTCTCGCCGGGCCCTATCCGGGTACAGGGGATCGCCGGCGTCTCGGGCGCCGGCGACGACCTCCCTCTCAGGCGTCGGCGGGGCCGGGCACCGCTGCCTCGGTGACGGTGCGTTTGGGGCCGGTGAACCAGCGGCGAGCCGAGGCGAACCACCAGACGGCGATGGCGCCGACCACGCCGACCAGCGTGATCGGCGCGTAATTGACGGTGGTCCAGGTGAATTCGTCGTTCCATGGGTAGCCGCGGTCGTCGGTGGGCAGGATGAACAGCAGGCTGATCGCGACGATCCACAGCAGTGCCACCACACCGATCGGCCGATACCAGCGGCCGAGTCGCCACGGGCCGGTCTGGAATCGGGAGCCGTGCACCTGGCGCAACAGGACCGGGATGCCGTAGGCGATATAGAGGCCGATGGTGGCGACGGAGGTGGCCGCGGCATAGGCGGTCGGGGCGTTGGCCGCGGGCACGAGCATCGACGGAATCAGCAGGATGAAGGCGAATACGGAAATGAAGAGAACCGCGTTCACCGGAACCTTGCGCGCGGAGAGTTTCGACCACAGTGCCGAACCCGGTACCGCGCCGTCGCGCGCGAAGGCGAACAGCATGCGCGAGGCAGAGGTGACCGAGGCGTAGCCGCAGAACAATTGGGCGATCGCGGCGATGATCAGCAGCAGCCCCGACCAGAAGCCGTTGAGCGAATTCTCCAGGATGTAGATCACCGGGTAGCCGCTGTTCTTCTCGGGGTCGAGCGCGTCGTCGAGATTCGGGATGGCGAAGGTGACGGCCATGATGAGTAGATATCCGGCGATCGCCGAGACGATGATGGTGTTGATGATGCCCTTGGCCGCCATGCGGGCCGCGTTGTGGGTTTCCTCCGACATATGCGCCGAGGCGTCGTACCCGGTGAAGGTGTACTGCGCGTGCAACAGGCCGAGCAGAAAGCTGAAGGCGACGCCGCCGAAACCGATCGCGCTGTTGTCGACCGTCTCGGTGAAGACGAAATCGACGCTCTGATGGTGTCGTGCGCCGATACCGAGCACAAGCACGAAGATCGCGACACCGCCCACATGCCACCAGGCGGAGATGTTGTTGATCACCGCCGACAGGTGCGGCCCGATCGCGTTGAGTACCGCGTGTAGCACCAGAATGGCCGCGAAGACAAGGAATATCGCGGTGCGGTCGGTGCCGATCTCGATGCCGATGACATTGAGCACCACCGTGGTGAAGATGGCCGCGCCGTAATCGATGGCGGCGGTCACCGCGATCTGGCCGATCAGGTTGAACCACCCGGTGAACCAGCCCCAGACCGGCCCGCCGAGTTCGGAAGCCCACCAGTAGAGGCCGCCCGAGGTGGGATAGGCCGAGGCCAATTCGGCCATCGCCAAGCCGACGAACAGGACCATGATCGAGACCAGCGGCCAACCCCACGCCATCGTGATGGGTCCGCCGTTGGCGAGTCCGATGCCATAACTGGCGAGTCCGCCGGTGAGGATCGAGACGATGGTGAAGCTGATCGCGAAATTGGAGAATCCGGACCAGGATCGCGCCAATTCCTGTTTGTAGCCGAGTTCGGCGAGCCTGCGTTCGTCATCGGATCGGGACTGAATTTCGGTCATCGTGTAACCGCCTTGGATACCCCGTCGTTCACGGCGGGGAGGAAAAGGGGGGCGTGTCGCTTGTGTTGCATCGCAGTATCTTTCGATAGAGTCGAACACATGGGTGAAGTGGTGCGCTACACCTACAGGCTGCGGCCTGGACGCATCGCTGAAGCTGCTTTGCTGGCCGAGTGGGGCCGGTGTCGATGGCTGTGGAACGAAGCCGTCCACCAGCAGAGGTCCGGCCGGAAACCGACGTTGGCGAAGCTGGGGAAGCTGTTGACCGAGGCTCGGTCGCGGATGCCGTGGCTGCGTGAAGGGTCCCAAGTTGCCCAGCAGCAGATGTTGCGGGCTTACTCCGTCGCGCTCGACCACTCGTTCACGGTGAAAGGTCGCGGCCGTCCGGTCGTCGAGGCGCGGAAGAAGGCCTTGCCTTCGCTGGAGTACACCACGCGTGGGTTCGGTATCAGCGACGGGCGACTGACCCTGCCGAAAGGCATCACCATCCCGGTCGTGTGGTCGCGGGAGTTGCCGTCGGCGCCGACGTCGGTTCGGGTGTTCCAGGATTCGCTCGGGCATTGGTATGCCTCGTTCGTGGTGCGTCGCGAGATCTCGGCGTACCCGCATGGTGAGGGCGGTGTCGGCGTCGACTGGGGTGTATCGACCACGGCCACGACGACCGATCCGGCGTTCGACCTGCCTTACCTCGGGCATCGGAAACGGTGCGCTGCCGAGTTGGGGAAGGCGCAGCGGAAGATGGCTCGACGTTATCGGAAGGGTCGGCCCAGTAGCAGGGGTTACGCCGAGGCGAAGCGTCAGGCTGCCAAGCTGGCGAAGAAAGCCGCCCGCCAGAACATCCATGACTCCCGTGTGTGGGCGAAGAGGGTTGTCGAGCGCCATGATCTGATCGCTGTCGAGGATTTCAAGCCCATGTTCCTGGCGAAGTCCACGATGGCCCGTAAGGCTGCTGACGCCGCTATCGGTGTGGCGAAGCGTGAGTTGATCGAGCGTGCTGGGCGGGCCGGGCGAAGGGTGGTGTTGGTTCGGCCCGCTTATACGACGATGACGTGTAGTTCGTGTTTCGTGAGAGCCAAGCGACTCGAACTGCACGAACGTGGTTTCGTGTGTTCTTTCTGTGGTTTCACCGATTCGAGGGACCGCAACGCCGCCAGAGTGATTCTGGCTGTGGCAGAACGGGGCCACACCAGTGTCGATGACGTGAGACAAGCGGATTCACCTCCTTCGGGGGTGGGTTCGGTTGCTGTCTGAGCTGGAAATCTCCCCGCGTTCAGACGGGAGAACCGTTAAGCGTGCTCCCGCGTGAAAACGCCGCCGTCGCACGGCGTTTGCCAGAAGATCAGTGTGAGGTAGTCCCGGGTGCGGCGCAGCGCATCCCACAAACTCGGCGCGCACCGCATATCGGTCGGCGACCGGGTGCGAGCGGGTGCGCGCCCGGCGACGTAGCGTGATCGGCATGAGTGAGCGACTGGTGATCGTCGGCGGGGACGCGGCGGGCATGGCGGCGGCATCGCAGGCTCGCAGGCTGCGTAGCGCGGATGAAATGGAGATCGTCGCGTTCGAAAGGAGCCGGTTCACCTCGTATTCGGCGTGCGGTATCCCGTACTGGGTCGGCGGGGATGTGCTCGAGCGCGATGCGCTCATCGCCAGGAACCCCGAGGAGCACCGGGCCCGCGCAATCGACCTGCGCATGCGCACCGAGGTAATCGAGCTCGATATCGACGCCCGCCGGGTCAGGGCGAAAGAACTGGAGTCGGGCGTCGAAACCTGGCTTTCCTACGACAAACTCGTGCTCGCCACCGGCGCGCGCCCGATCCGCCCCGAATTGCCCGGAATCGACGCCGATGGTGTGCACGGGGTACAGACCCTCGACGACGGACAGGCGCTGCTCGACACCCTCGACCGGACCGAGGGTAAACGGGCGGTGGTGGTCGGCGCGGGATATATCGGCGTCGAGATGGCCGAGGCGCTGATCAATCGAGGCTACGAGGTGACCATGGTGCATCGCGGCGCCCAGCCCATGTCGACCCTCGATCCGGATATGGGCGCGCTCGTGGCCGTCGCCATGCGCGGGATGGGGATCGAGATCGTCTGCGAGGCGGAGGTCGTCGAAATCCGCGCCGACGATTCCGGGCGGGTGCGCGCGGTGGTCACCACCTCGGCGGAATATCCGGCCGACGTGGTGGTGCTCGGCATCGGGGTGAAGCCGGAGACGACGCTCGCGCGCGCCGCGGGGCTGCCGCTGGGCGAGCACGGCGGCTTGCTCACCGATCTCGCCATGCGGGTGCGCGGATACGCCGACATCTGGGCCGGTGGCGACTGCGTCGAGGTCCTCGATCTCGTCTCCGGACGCGAACGCCATATCGCCCTGGGCACCCACGCGAACAAGCACGGGCAGATCATCGGTACCGGCATCGGCGGCGGATACGCGACCTTCCCCGGCGTCGTCGGCACGGCAGTGAGCAAGGTCTGCGATCTCGAAGTCGCGCGAACCGGGTTGGGCGAGAAGGAGGCCGCCGCGGCCGGGCTGCAATTCGTCGTGGTCACCATCGAATCGACGAGCAGGTCGGGGTATTACCCAGGGACGGCCCCGATGACGGTGAAGATGATCGCTGAACGGCGGACCGGGCGTCTGCTCGGCGTGCAGATCGTCGGGCGCGACGGCGCGGCCAAACGGGTCGATATCGCCGCGGTCGCCATCACGGCCGGGATGACCGTGGAACAGATGACCGCCCTCGACCTCGGTTACGCACCGCCCTTCTCGCCGGTCTGGGATCCCGTGCTGGTGGCGGCCCGCAAGGCGACGAGCGCGGTGCAGGCCCGCGGGTAGCGGTCGAGGTCGGGCCCGCGACGGTAGACGGCGAAGGCAGGGAGCACGCGGTCGGTATCGTCCCTGCGGACCCGCGTGGTTCCGGGGAAATTCCCGCGTCGGCATCTGCCCAGGCGCGTCGTGCGTGCAAGACTGGCGGCGTGAGCGGGCCGAAAGAGGAAACCAGCGGGGCAGCGGCGAAGCAGACCCCCGATCGCGGAGATGTGATCGGGGGCGGGATTCTGTGGCTGGCCAAATGGTCGTTGTGCATTGTGGCGATCGCGGCGGGGGCGTGGGTACTCGGATTCCTCACGGCCCGACTGTGGGTGGTGATATTGCCGGTCGCGTTGGCGATCGTGGTGGCCACCGTGCTGTGGCCGCCGACGCGCTGGCTGACCAACCACGGGTGGCGTCCGGGTGCGGCGGCGTCGGTCACGGTGCTCGGATTTCTCGCACTGCTCTCCGGGGTGATCGCCCTGATCGTCCCGTCGGTGGTGGATCAAGCGCCCGAACTCGCCGATAAGGCGACCGCGGGCGTCAACCAGGTGCGGGACTGGTTACAGGGACCGCCGTTGCGGGTGCGCGACGAGCAGTTGGATTCCGCCGTCGACGCGATCGTGTCGCGACTACAGTCGAGCGCCGAACAGATCGCGACCGGCGTCTTCAGCGGAGTCAGTACCGCGACCTCCGCATTGATCACGCTGTTCCTCGTTCTGGTGCTGGCGTTCTTCTTCGTCAAGGACGGGCCGCGCTTCCTGCCGTGGACGCACCAGGTGTTCGGCAGCCGCAGCGGTCGCCACGTCGAGGCGGTACTCGAGCGGGTCTGGGCGATGCTCGGCGGATTCATTCGGACCCAGGCTCTCGTCAGCCTGATCGACGCGGTGTTCATCGGCGCGGGTCTTGTCATCCTCGGCGTGCCACTGGCACTGGTGCTGGCGGTGATCACCTTCATCGGCGGATTCATCCCGATGGTCGGCGCTTTCGTCGCGGGCGCGCTCGCCGTGCTCGTCGCGCTGGTCGGCAACGGGCTGACCACGGCGTTGATCGTGCTCGGCATCATCATCGCGGTGCAGCAGTTGGAAGGCAATGTGCTGCAACCGGTTCTGCAGAGCCGCAGTATGAAGTTGCATGCCGTCATCGTGTTGCTCGCCGTCACCGCCGGCGGCTCCCTCTACGGCATCGTCGGCGCGTTCCTCGCGGTGCCGGTGGTCGCGATCATCGCGGTGGTGATCCGGTATATCGGCGAGCAGATCGACGCGGTCACCGACCCGGCACCGGATTCGGGCGGCGACGTGGCGCCCTCGCCCGAACCCGATTCCGATACCGCGCCCGCCGCCGAGTAGCCGCTCAGGCGCGGCGCGTGAGCGGGGCGCGCAGACCGAGATGCTCACGCAAGGTGGTGCCGGTGTATTCGGTCCGGTAGACGCCGCGTTCCTGGAGTTCGGGAACCAGCCAGTCGACGATCTCGTCCAGACCCGTCGGCACCAGGTAGGGCGAGATATTGAATCCGTCGGTGGCCCCGTGCCGCACCCAGCGGGCCAGCTCGTCGGCCACTGCGGCGGGGGTCCCCGCGAAACCGGAACGGGCGGTTGTCGCGATGACGACCTGTCGCAACGACAGGTTCTCGGCCTCCGCCCGTGCCCGCCATTCACGGGCGATCGCGAGCGGATCCTCCCCGCCACGCGGTGCGCCTCGGGTTTCGGATATGGGTCGCGGCTGCGGGTCCTCCTCGGGAAGCGGGCCGTCGGGATCTCGATCGGACAGATCCTTGCCCCAGACCTGACCCGCCAGTGACAGCGCCGTCTGTCCGGTGTACTGGCCTTCGCGCACCCAGCGCACCTTCTCCTCGACTTCGGATTCCTTCTGCGCCAGCACGATCTGGGTTCCCGGCAAGATCTTGATGTCGTCCTCGGGCCTGCCCGCCGCGCGCAGCCTGGTCCTGATGTCCCGCGCGAAGGCGAGCGCGTCGTCGAAATGGGTTCCGTGCCGGGAGAAGATGACATCGGCGTGGGCGGCGGCGAAATCGCGGCCCGCGGGGGAGTCCCCGGCCTGAAAGATCACCGGATGCCCCTGCGCGCTGCGCGGCAGGGTCGGGCGGATGTCGGCCCGGATGTGCTCGCCCGCGCGTTCGACCGGACCGATCGCGCCGGGCTCGGCCCAGTTCGCGCTGTGCTGGGAGGTCGCGATCGCGTGATCGCGCCAGGAATCCCAGATCTCGCGGACCGTGCTGACGAATTCGGCGGCCCGGTCGTAGCGGTGCGCGTGGTCGAGGTAGCCGCCGCGGCGGAAGTTCGCGCCGGTCCACGCGTTATCGGTGGTGACGGCGTTCCATCCGGCCCGGCCGCCGGAGATCACGTCGAGTCCGCTCAGTCGCCTGGCCAGATCGGCCGGTTCGTTGTAGGTGGTGTTCTGCGTCGCGACCAGGCCGATGCGCTCGGTGATACCCGCCAGCGCGGCCAACTGCGCGATGGCGTCGGGGCGGCCGGCGATATCGAGTTCGAGGATTCGGCCGTCCTGTTCGCGCAGGCGCAGACCCTCGCCGAGGAAGAAGGCGTCGAAGAGGCCGCGTTCGGCGGTCGTGGCGACCCGGCGGAAGGTTTCGAAATCGATCTGCGACCCGCTCGCCGGATCCGACCAGATCGTCGTGTGGTTGACACCCTGGAAGAAGATCCCGAAATGGACGTGCGCGTCGGGGCGCGGAACGGCGGCGGGTTGGGCGGTCATTCGGTCGTCTCCTTCGATCAGTGCGTGGCCGCGTAGCGGTTCGCCGGGCGAGGCAGCCCGAGTTCGGCCCGCAGGGTCGATCCGGGGACGGGACGGTGCGCGAGGCCGGTGCGGAGCAGGGCGGGCAGGACCAGGCGGGACAGCACCGGAAGGTCTTCATCGATGACCGCCGGACGCAGGCGCACGCCGTCGAGGTGCGCGGCGAGTCGTGTGAGCAGGTCGACCAATTCGGCGGCCGAACCGGCGAACGACAGTCGTCCGGTGGTGAACGCGGGGACGTGCCTGTCGAGTTCGGTGAGCCGGTCCGCGGCGGTCGCGGTCGGGGTATCGAGTGCGACGGAGATCTCACCGAAGGTGCGTGGCGAGTCGGATCCGTCCGCCGCCGCGAGGAGTTCGTCGACGGTCGACCCGGTGACGAGCCGGACATCGACATCGCCCTCGGCACCGAAGATCACCGGCTGTCCCTGCGGTGGGCGCGGCACGATCGCCGGACCCTTCACCGAGAACCTCTCGCTCTCGAAGTCGATGTAGTGCAGGCGGTCACGGTCGAGGAAACGTCCGCTCGCGTAGTCGCGGATGACCGCGTCGTCCTCCCACGAATCCCACAGTCGCCGCGCCACCTCGATCGAATCGCGTTGCTCCCCCGCGAGATCGGCTTCGGCCGATACCACGGGACGTCCCCAGGCAGCGGCGGCGCGCTCGTCATCGATGCGCTGCGCTATCCAGCCCGCGCGGCCCTTCGACGCGTAATCCAGCGTGGCGATCTGCGAGGCGGTGTGGAACGGTTCGGCATAGGTGGTGGCCACGGTCGGCACGAGTCCGATAGTGCTCGTCGTCGCCGCGACGAACGACGCCCGCGTCACGGCGTCGATCCGGCCGGGTATCGCGTCGCCGGGCAGGATCGAATCCGCGAAGGTCGCCAGGGTGAATCCGGCGTTCTCCGCGGCGGCCACCCGGTCCCTGACCGTGTCGCCCGACAGCAGCCGATCCGGTGACCGTCCCGACCGCCGCCACGCCGCCGGATGGTACCCGTCACCGTCGAGCTCGATGCCGACCCCGAATACGCCCATACGTCACCTGCTTCCATCCACTGCCCGAATCTCTAGGATTCGACCTGCTCGCCGCGACCGCGACGGTTTGCCTCGCCCTGATCGGAACGTATCGATCGGGAATATTCGGCAGGTGATTCCGCCGCGCGCCCAGGGGGCAGCGACCACACTGTTCTCGGTGACCACATTCCGCCTGTCGCCCGAGCGACGTGATGAACTGGCCGCACTCCTCGGCGACGAGCACCGGCTGCGCGACGCCTATCCGGCGATCGCCGACTACCTCGATTCCGCGCCCCGATTGGCAGGTACCGGCGACGATGCCGCCGACAGCGCTTTCGATCTCAGGCTGCTGCATTACCTGACCGGCGGTGCGGCCGATAATCCGTACTGGGAGATCGTCGGGCCCGCCGTCGCCTCCGGGCCCGCGATTCGCGGACACAGGCGTGAAGCGAACGGCGGTAATCACCGCGGCAGCGCCCGGCTCGGGTTCGCTCAGACCGTGCTCCAGTCGGCGTACTCCTACGCCATCCCCGCGCCGGAGACCCTGGACTGGATCACCGCGTGCTGCAACGGCCGTCGCGTCGTCGAACTCGGCGCGGGACGCGGCTACTGGGCCGCTCAGCTGGCCCGCCGCGGCGTGGACGTCCTCGCCTTCGACGCCGCGCCGCCCGGCATCCGATCGAATCTGTCGTTCCCGCGGACCTCCGGTGTTCCGCTCAGCTGGCATCCGGTCGGCGATCTCGCCGATTTCTCCCGTGCCGACATCACCGATGCCGTTCTGCTGCTGTGCTGGCCGCCGGGATGGAGCGACCCGATGTCGTCGGAGGCGTTGAACGCCTACCGGGAGGCCGGGGGCGACCGGCTCATCTATATCGGCGAACCGCGCGGCGGCAGAACCGCGAACGACACGTTCTTCGCCACTCTGGAGGTCGAATGGGTTCTCGCGGACCAGGATCCCGATTTCGTCGCCTGGTGGAATCTCGCGGACGTCGCCCAGTACTGGCGCACGCGCGGCTGAGCGCGATCGTTCTAGTCTGCTACTCTAGAGCACGACTCTAGAGAAGGAGTGATCATGTCCGATCTCGTCGGCTACGCCCTCGAAGGTGCCGTCGCTACCGTCACGATGGATGACGGCAAAGCGAATGTGATGTCGGAGAACATGATTCGAGAGTTGACCGCGGCGATGGCGCAGGCGGAGGCGGATCGTGCCGTCGTCGTGCTGACCGGGCGTCCCCGGATGTTCTCGGCGGGATACGACCTCGCGATGTTCGCTCGCGACCCGCAGGAGATCGCCCGGACCTTGCGGGCCGGGGGCGAGCTGGTCCACCGGTTGCTGAGTTTTCCGTACCCGGTGCTCGCGCTCTGTCCCGGTCACGCGATCGCCCAGGGAGCTTTCGTGCTGCTTGCGGCGGATGTGCGATTCGGCGTCGCCGGTGATTTCAAGATCGGACTGAACGAAGTCGCGATCGGGCTCACGATTCCGCACTACGGCGTGGAGACGGCCCGTCATCGGCTCACCGCGCCAGGATTCGATCGGTCGACGGTCACGGGTGCCTTGTTCACGCCTAGCGAGGCGCGTGAACTGGGTTTCCTCGATATCGTCGTCGCCGACGAAGACGAGTCGCGCAACCGCGCGTACGCCGAAGCCGAGCGGCTCGCCGGACTCGATATGGCCGCGCATCTCGGGACGAAACTGCGGGTGCGCGCCGCGGTGCTTGCCGCCGTCCGATCCGGTGTCGACGCCGAATTCGGGGGTTAGGTGGCGCACGGGACGCGGGACCGCATCCTGGCCGAGGCGAGGACGCAGCTGCTCGCGAAAGGGTATCCGGCGTTCACCGTCGCGGGGGTGCGCGATCGGCTCGGATTGTCCAGCGGAAGTATGTTCCACGCGTTCGGATCCAAGGCCCGGCTCGCGGCGGCGGTCTACGTGGAAGGGATGCTCGACTACCAGCGCGCGATACTCGATCGTCTCGGTTCGGGGGAGGCCGAGCGCGATGTCCTCGCGCTCATCGACGCGCACCTGGGATGGGTCGAAGACCACAGGGATCTCGCGCGGTTCCTTTTCGCGACCTTGCCGGACGAGGTCGGCGTCGTGGCGAAACCCGAACTGGCGTCGCACAATCGGACATTCTTCGACGCGCTGCGCCGATGCTACGAGACCTTGCCCGGCGGCGTCGTGTCCGAAGGCGACTCCGATTTCCCACTGGCCCACGCGCTCTGCGTCGGCCCGGCGCAGGAGTACTGCCGACAGTGGGTCCGCGGCAGTGTCGCCCTACCGCCGCGGGCGCACTCGCGAACCTTTCAGCGGGCCGCCCTGGCCGCCCTGGCGACCCTGGACGCGCGTTGAGGCCCTAGGCCGAGGCCGACGCGCGACGGTCGACGAACCTGCCGACGAGCCAGGCCACCGCCACCGCCGCGAGGAACGACAGCAGCGAGGCGCTCATCCACGGCTGTTTCGTGAAATGCAGCCACTGCCCCACGCGCACCCAGGCATCGGTCCATACCCCGGCATCACCCGGGTTGATCAACTGGTACACCGACAGTCCCACCAGCCAGGCGACGATCATGCCCCACCGCGACGGCGCGTCGGCTGCGGTATTCCACTCGCCGCCGGCGCGCAGGAAGAAATCGGCGACGAGTACGCCGAGCAGCGGCACGAAGACCGAGCCGATCAGGCCGAGGAACCCGAAGTAGTCGTCCATGTCCAGCCACAACGCCAGCACGGTGATCAGCGCGCCCAGTCCGATCGAGAGGACGCGGCGGTCGACGCGCGGCGCGAGGTTCTGGATCGAGACCGCGGTGGAGTACACGTTGGCGAAGGACTGATCGGCCTCGCGCAACACCAGGATGAAGAAGAACACCGCGCCCAGGGTGACGCTGAGGAACGGTCCGTACGCGCCGTCGCCGGTGGCGAGCGCGAGGGCGAACAGGCCGAGGATGTAGGCGAAGATCTGGGTGAGTCCGTACGCGCCGCTCGCCGCCCCGAAGGCCGCTCTCGTGCTGCGCGAATGCCGGGTGTAGTCGGCCGCGACCGGCACCCAGGAGATCGAGACGGCCAGCGCCGCGTCGGCGGCGATCCAGAACAGCGACCAATCCGCGCCGAACGGACCGTTGCCCCCGGGGCCGGGATCGGTCGTCAGGTCGGGCAGCCCCGTACGGAAGAACTGGAGATAGAACCAGAGCAGGGCGACGACAACGCCCACCGTCACGAATCGGCGCAGCAGGCGCACCGAGCCGAGCGGCCAGATCGTGAGCGCCGTGGTGAGCACGCCCGCGATCACGACGTAGAGCCAGCGCGGGCCGCCGCCGAACATCTCATCGGCGGCATTGCCGATGACGATCAACTCGAAGGTGCCCCATCCGATCAGCTGAGCGATATTCAGCACCGTCGGCACATAACTCAATTTCGCGCCGAACAACCCCCGCAGCAGCATCATCGCGGGTTTGCCGGTTTTCGCGCCCGGCACCGCGGCCAGTCCGAGCATCAGTCCGCCGACCACCGTGCCGATGATCATCGCGACAATGCCCGCGGCGATCGAGATCTGAGCCGCGCCCTCGGCATTCGGCGCCAGGACGGTGTACGCCCCGGTGAAGGCGAACAGGCTCACGCCCAGATTCGCCCAGAACGCGCTCTGATCCCAGAACGAGAGAACTCTCGGCGCGGGTTCGTCCAGGGTGAGTGGCGCCTCGTGGCCTGTCGAGTCAACGGTCGATGCGGCCATGGGGCAACTCGCTTCCCTACGCCGGCATTACCCGGACAGGTTCATGCGGTCGGCGGCGCTTCGGGGTCCGCCCTCTCAGCCCGGCCGTCTCCGAGCTCCCGCAGTGGGTGTATCCGGGCGAATAGTACACGCGCTCTGAGTCTGCTCGACCTGGATCAGGGAGCTCTTCGTGGTCATGAGGGGTTGCGGTGCGACCAGGTGGCGTAACGCTTGGCCAGTGGTGCGGCGCTGAGTCCGTGGGTCAAGACCGAGAGTCCGATCGTGACGACGGCGCAGGCGAGGAGCAGATCTTGGTGGGGTAGTTCTTGGTGTTCTTCCAGGATCAGGACTACGAAGACGATGGTGGCCAGCCCGCGGGGGCCGAACCAGCCGACGAACGCGACGGTGGGGACACGGGCGTGTGTGCCGAGCATCGACAATCCGACGGGCAGTATCCGGACCGCGGTCAGGCTCAATACGGCATACCCGACCACGCTCCAGGACAGGTGGCCGAGGGCAGGACCGAGCAGCACGGCACCGAATACGATGAAGGTCACGGCGTTGAACAAGTCACCGGCGCCGTCGAGTAGGTCGGCCGGTGCATTGCCGTCTACGTCGCGACGGAGGATCCTCCCGAAGGCCAGGCCACCGACGAAGGCCGCGATGAAACCCGACCCGCCGACCGGTACGGCGACGGTGTAGGCGAGCGCGGCGGCGGCGAGGGGAACGATCTGCGTCCACGCGCGGTCGATCGTGTGGTATCGCTCGGCGGTGACCAGGATCGCGGCGGCGATTGTCCCGGCACCGACACCGGCCGCGATGCCGTACCCGACTTGTTCGCCGACCAACCGGGCGGCGGCGCCATGGCCGATGGCGCCGGCTTCGGTTTGGGCGAGTGCCAGCACGATCAAGAACAAGGGCACGCAGATTCCGTCGTTGAGGCCGCTTTCGACGTTCAATCCTTGCCGCACTCGCGAGGGTAGGACCGGCAGCGTGACCACGGCCTGCCCGAGGGCAGCGTCGGTGGGGGCGAGGACTACCGCGAGTAGGAGCGCTTCGGCCCAGGTGAGCTCGCCCAGCACGATGAGCGCCGTGCCGAACCCGGCCGCGATCGTCAATGGCAGACCGATGCCGAGCAGCCGGGCGGGCAGGGAGATCGCGGCCCGTAGGGCGGTCAGGTCCACCTGCGAGGCGTCGGAGAACAACACCAACGCGAGTGTGACCTCGGCAAGGAGTTTGACGGTCTCGGCGGTTGTTTCCACCTCTATCAGCCCCACCGCTGTGTTTCCGAGTACGAGACCACCGGCGGTGAAGATGATCGGTGCGGTGACCGGTGTGCCCGTGATACGTCCGGAGATCGCCGCGAAGGTGAGCAGGATCGCGGCGATCGCGGGTAGTGCCCACATCACCGTGTCACCGCCTCACCCTGTTCGGTGAATCTCGCCGGATGTCCAGAGGGCTCTGGATTGTCGCCATCGCGGAATCTCTTCCGGTTTCAGGAAGCGCCGTGGGTCTTGGCGATCCGCCGGTACCGAGGTCAGACAACTCCGGCGGCGGGTGCGCGCGCATCACCCGCAACAGGTGAAGCCTGGAGCGAGACACAGCGCGATCGACCACGCCACTCGCGTCCGAGGAGGCAGTGTGCGTGGTGTGCCACCGAAGCGGCCCTGCCACATCTCATCCGGAAAAGGTGACGATTTCTGGTGTGAGCCCGACCGAGACTCGACACAGAGAGGGTCGGTACTGGTCGTTGCTGTCGACGTCGTCGTCCTCTGGGCCGTCGCGGCATGGCGAGCCGACTGATTCGCACCTCGAACGGAGAATCTGCCATGAATGAACTCGATTTCGATGAACTCGGACCCGTCGACTATCTGGTGGTCGAGTTCCCGGCCGACCGCACACCCGACGGCTCGGCCCTGCCACTGCTACTCGACCTCATCGAACGCGACGTCATCCGGGTCCTGGATCTGACCTTCGTGCGCAAGGAACTCGATGGATCTGTCGTCGGCGTCGCGATCGAGGACTTCGGTCTGACCGGCGACTTCGACATCACCTTGTTCGCCGAGGCTGCCTCGGGACTGATCGACAGCACCGATCTGGACACCGCGGCCTCGATCCTGGGGCCAGGATGCTCGGGCGCGGTGCTGGTCTACGAAAACCGGTGGGCGGCGCCGTTCGCTCGCGCTCTGCGACACAACGGCGCAGAGCTGGTCGCCACCGGCCGGATTCCCACCCAGGCCCTTCTGGCCTCACTCGACACACTCGCCAGCTGAGCCGAAACGGAGAGACATACCCATGCCTGGACTACTCCGCGGGATCGCCCGCACCGCTGCCGTCGCCGGAACCGCCACCGCCGTCTCCAACCGGGTATCGCGGCGACAGGGCAACCGTTGGGCCGCCCAACAAGAACGACAACCCGAACCCGCGCAGCCCCTACCCCAATACGCACCGCCACCGGCCCCCGCCGCACCGCCGGTCGACCGCATCGAGGCCTTACGTCAACTCGGCGAGCTCAAGACCCAGGGCGTTCTCACCGAGGCAGAATTCAACGCCGAAAAAGCCAGAATCCTGGCCTCCTAGCCGCCCAGAATTCCAGGGCGGCAGCGGGGTTCGAACGGGACAGGGAACTTCACTAAGAAGAATTGATTCCGACAATTTTTATATTCCTGACCGGGGCCGGCACGGTTTTCCGGAGGGCACGGGCTATCGCAGATGGTATCGATTCTGTTTGAATTGTTGTATGTGCCGGTGGATGGCGTATTCGGGTGAGCCGATCCTTGCCGAGGATCTGTTGTTCCGCCCTGAACATTCCCTGATCGATCAGAGTCTGCACTCGCGTTTGGGAGAGACCACTACCAATGGTGACGGCTTCGGTGTCGGCTGGTACGGCGAGGGCACCGAACCGGCGGTGTACAAAGGCATCGAACCGGCCTGGAACGACAGCAATCTGCGGGAGATCGCCGGTCAGGTGCGAACATCGATGTTGCTCTCGCACGTGCGATCCTCGACCGGGACCGCGGTGCAACGCAGCAATTGTCATCCGTTCCGGCACGGGAAATGGTTGTGGGTGCACAACGGCGTCCTGCGCGGGTTCCATGAGATCAGGCGCGACCTGCTGCTGGCCGTCGACCCCGCGCTCTTCTCCGAGATCGAGGGTTCCACGGACACGGAAGTCTTGTTCTACCTCGCCCTGACGTTCGGTCTCGTCGATGACCCCTTCGACGGCGTCGCCCGCGCGGTCGGCTTCGTCGAAGACGTCGGGCACGCGAACGGGGTCGAGCATCCGGTTCAGATGACCGTCGCGACGACCAACGGCGAATTCCTCTGGGTGTTTCGATATTCCAGCGAGCGGCGATCACGGTCACTGTTCTTCTCCACCGAGCTCTCCCAGTTGCGCGCACTGCACCCCGAAATCGAGGTACTGCGCGAACTGGGCGGCGAAACCCGCTTCGTGGTGTCCGAGCCCCTGCGCGACCTCGAGGGCGCGTGGAACGAGGTGCCGGAATCGTCGGCGGCGGTGGTGGGGCCCGGCACCGCCGCGATCCGGCCCTTCGCGCCGATCTCATCGGTTTGAGTTCGGGTTCAGCACAACGCCGATATCGAGATCGTCCGATAACGTCACCGCCGCTCCAGCTGTGGGCTCCGCGACAGTTCAGCGGCGTTGTAGGTGGATCACTTCGCGGGCCGCCTACGCCCACGATGTGCGGCCTTGGCCGGAACCGCGGGCGCCGATGGCGTGTCGGTCGCCGATTCGTCGGACGGGTCATCGCGCCAGCTGATCTCGATTTCGATCTCGGTCTCGTCACCGTCGACCTCGATCTCGAGTTCCCAGCTGAGTTGGTCGGCGACGACGATTTCGATCGAGTCGCCACCGGATCCCAGTTCCACCTCGGAGCCGCCGGCAAGGGCATGTCCGATCGCGATGAGTCGCTCGGACACCTCTTTGCGGGAGAGTTCGGACTTCCGTTTGATCTCCAACTTCGGCACGACGACTCCTGACCTCGGCGCAATGCAGATCGGTAACTACACAGTAACTGGTGGGGTGTGGAATGCCCGTCGAACCGTATGAAGGCGACGATATCGAATCCGCGGCTCACGCTCGATCGGGTCGTCGTGTGCTTCCCGCGACGGATTCGATATGCGGGTGACGCGCGATGTCGAGAAGCTTCGTCCAGTCCAGTACCGGTGCGGCGGTGCGGCTTCCTGGGCGGGTTCGCGGGACTCTCACTCGCAGGGCGGCGGGTTCGATGACACATCGCACGGGGGTGTCCAGCAGCAATGATTCGCCATCGACACCGGCGGGGATCTGCGGGGTGTCGGCCTCGATGACGACCTCGACAGCGGGTCGTTGCATCAGTCCGTGACCGCGGGTGCGGCGAATCAGACCGACAGCGTCGCGCGTGTTGGAGACCGAGACTGTGACAGCGCCGAGAACGCCGCGATCGAGGCGGTCTCGGCGGCTGAGACCGGCGAGGTCGCTGTTGCCGTAGGGATTGTTGCTCACCAGGATCGCCTGCGGTCCCTCGATCTTCGCGTCACCGACGCGGGCGACGAGCCGGGTGCCGGTATGCCCGGCGAGCAGGTCGGGCAGCAGCCGCAATACGGTCGCTGTCTTGTCGTCGCGATAAGCGGGGCTGCGCACTATTTCGGCGTAGACGCCGAAGGAAGCGTTGTTGACGAAGGGCTGACCGTTGATCCTGCCGAGATCGACGCGCATCTCCACGCCGTCGCGCAGCGCGTCCAGGCCCGCCGCGGGATTCGCGCGATCGAGGCCGAGGTCCATCGCGAAGTGGTTGCGTGTGCCCGCGCTGATGACCAGGAACGGCAGGTGGTGTTCGGCCGCGATACCCGCGACGAGGGCTTGTGTTCCGTCACCGCCCGCCACGCCGAGCAGATCCGCGCCCCGTGCGACGGCCTCTCGTGCGACGGCGGCGACATCGATGGTGTCCGGACCTTCGAGCATCACGACTTCGGCGCCGAGTTCCTCGGCTTTGTGGCGCAGGTCGAATTTCACGACCTTTCCGCCACCGGAACGCGGATTCATGATCAGGAACGGGTGTCGTGGTGGCGGGGCGGCATATTCGGGTGCGGGGGTCCGCGAGGTTTCGGTGCGGAGCGCGGCGCGGGCACACACGACGGCCAGCAGGGCGGTCACGCACGTCAGCAGAACCACCCACAGCAGTTGCGCGCGGACGAACAGGATGAAGACGACGATCGGCGCGAGCACCGCGATACCCAGCGATACCCACCGCAGGACTCCACGCCGGGTCAGGAACCAGTACAGCGCGGCCACCGTGACCACGACACCTCCGATGCCGGTCATGAGCAGCCCGAGGGTGCCCAGCATGCCGGCGGACAACACCGGAACCGCCGCCGCGACCACGGCGAAGAAGAAGGCCGCCCGGGCCGACCAGCACCGAGCGCGGGCACCGGAGTCCTCGTTCACCGCTCGGCCCGCCGATCATGCGTGACGAGGTCGGTGACCCGAATTGGTGGGTGACAGAGGGAATGGTCGTGATCCATGGTGTGCCTCGTTTCGGGTGGGCGGGTCACTTGCTCGCGTTGCGGTCTGCCCACGCTGTCGTGCCACGGCATGGTCGTGCTTCAGTGCACGCGTGCGCGCTGCGGAGTGAGCGCGACCGCGGCGGGGAGCGAGGTGGGTGGCTCGGCGTGCCGGGCGCTCGTGCGCCGCAGGGCTTTCTCGAATTCGACCGCGATCGGGATGAGTAGTGACCAGCCGAGGCAGGCGAGCCATTGTCCGCCGGTCAGCGATGTCGTCATGAGCAGGTCTTGGAGGAATCCGAGTTCCACGGCGAACACGGTGACGATCACCGGTATCGACAGGATTTTCAGCGCGCCGAGAATCGGTGCGGCGAAACCGGATTCGGGATCACGACGCATCGCCAGGCCGCTGAGGATCGAACCGAGCGACAGCACGACGAACGCCGTCGTCATGGGTACGGAGGCCTCGGTGGTACTCATATCGCCGGGAGCGAGCAGCATCGCGGCGAGGGTGACGGCGAACTGCAGGACGCCGTAGGCCAGCCACTGTGTGAACGCGCGCCGATTGGCGATCGGCATGGCCGGGTCGCGGGGCGGCTTGTTCATGAGGTTCGGTGGCGGCGGGTCCATCATGATGACGGCCACCGGGAACAGCGTGATGAAGAAGTGCTGGAACAGCACCATCAGCGGGGTGAGCGCGACGCCGTCGTTGATATCGAAGATGCTCGCGACCAGGAACAGCAGGACCAGGGAGAACAGTTTCGACATCTGATATCGGATGTAGGACACGATCTTGTCGTATATGTTGCGGCCCAGGCGGATCGCGGTGATCAGCGTGCCGAAGTTGTCGTCGGTGAGCACCATCTTGCCCGCCTGTTTGGTGACTTCGCTGCCAGAGCCCATCGCGACGCCGATATCGGCCTTCTTCAGCGCGGCGGCGTCGTTGACAGCGTCGCCGGTCATCGCGACGACCGCGCCGCTTTGCTGCATGACACCGGCCAGGCGCAGTTTGTCCTGCGGTGTGACACGGCCGAACACATGCAGATTCGGTAGGGTCGCCGCCAATTCCTGATCGGTCATCGCCTGGAGTTCGGCGCCGCCGATCGCGCCCGGCCCGAGCCCGAGTTCGGCCCCGATGGCCGATGCGGTGATCGCGTGGTCACCGGTGATCATGCGGACATCGATACCCGCCTCGTGGGCGGTGCGCACCGATTCGACGGCTTCTGGACGTAGGGGGTCGATGATGCCTGCCATGCCGACGAAGGTGAGGTCCTCGACCAGGGACATGGGGTCGGATGTCGCCGCCTCTTCCTGTCCGTCCAGGTGTCGGGCGGCGAAGGCGAGCACGCGAAGTCCCTTCTCCGACATGGTTCGCATCGCCGCGTCCAGCTCTTCGCGCACCTGGTCGATCGGCACCGCCCGTCGACCGGGCAGGAAGGCGGTCGAGCATCGGGCGAGGACCATGTCGGGGGCGCCTTTGACCAGTTCGACGAATCGCGTTTCGCCGTCGACGCGCAGATGGTGGAAGGTCGCCATGAATTTGTAGGCGGAGTCGAAGGGGACAGCGGCGACCCGGGGATAGGTCTGACGGGTCAGCGGGGCGTCGACACCGATCTTCGCCGCCAGCACCACCAGCGCGGCCTCTGTCGGATCACCGACGATCTCACCGGTATCGGAAACCGTGGCGTCGCTGTCGAGGCACAACCCGTACGCGAGCAGGGTGAAATCCGGGGTGTCCGCACCCGCGACCTGAGTGACCTTCCCGGACTTGCTGTAGCCCTCACCGTCGACGGTGTACCACCGGCAGTGGAAGAACAGGGAGCGCACTGTCATCTGGTTCATGGTCAGGGTGCCGGTCTTGTCCGAGTTGATCGCGCTGGTCGCGCCGAGAGTCTCGACATCGGTGAGGTTCTTCACCACGGCCTTGGCGTCGGCGAGTTGGCGGGCGCCGTAGGCGAGCATCGCTTGGACGAATGTCGGCAGTCCGGTCGGAATCGCCGAGACACCCATCGAGATGCCAAGTAGCAGTAGGGTCGTCATGTCCTGCCCGCGTAGCGCTCCGATCACCACGATGATCGCCACCGCCGTCCACGCGATGGCGCCGAGGACTTTGGTCAGGGAATCCAATTCCCGCTGCAATGGTGACTTCGACGGCGCGACCGCCGAGAGCATCGACGCGATCCGGCCCATCTCGGTGTTCATGCCCGTTTCGGTGACCACCATCGTGGCGGTTCCCCGGGTGACCGAGGTGTTCTGGTAGACCATGTCGGCTCGGTCACCGAGGGCAGTGTCCGCGAGATCGAGGGTGCCGGGATCCTTGGCGACCGGGGCGCTCTCGCCGGTCAGCGCCGCTTCCTGGGTTTCCAGTGTGGCGGAGGCAGCGAGCCTGCCATCTGCGGGAACGATATCGCCCGCCTCGAGCTGCACGATGTCGCCCGGTACGAGTTCGACAGCGTCGAGCTGGGTCAGGATTCCGTCGCGGATCACCCGAGCCTGCGGTGACTGCATCCTGGCGAGTGCGTCCACGCTCGCTCGTGCCTTCATCTCCTGCCGAGTGCCGAGCACGACGTTCAGCACGACGAGGGCAGCGACCACGATCGCCGTCGGGATCTCGCCGATGACGATGCTGACCACCGCCACGGCGATCAGCATCACATTCATCAGATCTCTCACCTGCCGCAGCGCGATCGCCCAGAGCGACGGTGTGGGCTCGGCGGCGATCTTGTTCGCTCCGTACCGCAGACGGCGTTCATCGGCCGCGCCGGTGGTGAGTCCCACCCGCGAGTCCGACGACAGCGCGGAAACGACGGATTCGGCATCGCGCGCGTGCCAATTCGTCGGCTCCCGGGTGGCGGTGCCACCCTGCGCCGAATCTCCGTGTACGGCATGCGTGGCGGCCATGACGCTCGTCCTTTCCTGACTCGGAACCTCAGTACGGCGTCGGGATCCAGTGCAGTGGCTGCAGGGGCGCCTCGTAACCGTTGGCGCGCTGCCGGTCCGGCAGGACGACATCGGCGCGATCGAGCGGTTCGTAGGGGATTCGGGTCAGCAGATGGCTGATGATGTTGAGTCGTCCGCGCTTCTTGTCGTCGGTGACCGCGACATACCAGGGCGCCCAGCCGGTGTCGGTGAGATGGAACATCTCGTCTCGTGCCCGGGAGTAGTCGTACCAGCGGCTGTAGGACTTCAGGTCCAGATCCGACAGCTTCCAGATCTTGCGGGGGTCATCGATACGGCTCTGCAGGCGCCGGGTCTGTTGCTCCTCGCTGACCTCGAGCCAGTATTTGACCATGATGACGCCCGAGTCGACGATCGCGCGTTCGACCGCCGGGATCAGCTGCAGGAACCGCCGCGCCTGCTCGTCGGTGCAGAATCCCATCACCCGTTCGACACCAGCCCGGTTGTACCAGCTGCGGTCGAAGATGACGATCTCACCGGCTGCCGGGAGGTAGGGCAGGTAGCGCTGCACGTACATCTGGGACTTCTCGCGATCAGTGGGGGCGGGCAGCGCGACCACACGGAAGACACGTGGGCTGACCCGTGCGGTGATCGCTTTGATGACACCGCCCTTACCGGCGGTGTCTCGCCCCTCGAAAACCACGCAAATCCTTGCGCCGGAGGCTTTCACCCACTCCTGCAACGCGACCAGTTCGGCGTGCAGCGGCCGCAGTAGACGGCGGTAGTCCTTATTCTTCATCGGCGCGGCGGACCGGTCAGGGCCCGCGCCGGACAGCTCTCCGGTATCGGACAGCCGGTAGTGCGTGCCGGTCGTGCCACCGGATCTTCGCGCCTGACGTTCGCGGTGATCGGATTTCTTTCCCACGTCTGTCCTCTCGGGTCGCTATCAGGGCATCGGTGCCGCTGCGTGGATCACCGGTAGGTCGGCTGTACGGTCGCTGATGGCTTGCCGAGCTGCCTTTTCGATGAGGAGTGGTACGAAATCATGTATTCGGACGCCGGCGAAGCGCTTGTGGATATCGCGCACGATGAACTCGATGTCGGTGGGCAGGACAGACGGGTATCGCTTGATCAGGCGTTCAATCACTTGTTCGACCTGAAGCAATTCGTCATCGCCGGTCATCGAACCATCGTGTGCCCGGTGGGGATTATTCGTCAAGACACAAATCGAACGAGAAATTGTGCCGTGCGCTGCCGTCATATCATTTGGCGGTCTTCCGTGGTGCCGCACCCTTCGGTGGTCAGTCGTGATATCACCTCGAGTACCCGGATGGGGCCGCCGATACGCAATGCCTCGCGTTGTCGTACAGCGCCGTTACCGTCTCTCAGAACTGTCGCCAACGCGCTACGCGTGAATTCGTAGTCGCCGGATTGCTCGAGGGTAGGGCGGATATAGGAGAGCAAGTGCGCGATGGATCCCGGTGTGGGCGCGGAATACCTTGTGGCCGGATGGAATTGCGGGCCGGACAGGCCGTCTCGGGCCGCGCGACGGCATGCCGCCCGTAGGTATGCCAGGTCGACGGGAGCGGATAGTCGCCCGCTGTCCACCGCCGCGACGGAGGTGATGACGAGTGCCCGGACAAGGCTTGCCAAAAGTGCCGTTTCCTCGACGGTCGCCGGGACGTCACTGACGCGGATCTCGACCGTCGGCAGATGCGAGGACAACCGCACGTCCCAATAGACCATCGCAGTGTCGAGAATCTGCCCGTTCTCGACAAGTCTCGCGACCACGTCGTCGTAGTCGGCGGCGGACCGCAGGTACGGCGGAGGCCCTGCGCTGGGCCATCGCGCCCACAGCAGATGGCGCCAGCTGGCGTATCCGGTGTCGGCGCCCTCGGTGATCGGTGAATTCGCCGTCAACGCCAACAGGGCTGGCAGCCAAGGGCGCAGGTGATTGCTGACCTGCACCGCGAGGTCGCGGTCGGGGACGCAGACATGGACGTGGCAACCGCAGATCACCTGGTCGGCCAGCCTGCCGAAACGCTCGGCCATGCGCTGGTATCTCGGTGTGTCGGTAATGGACCCGGTCGGTGGTCCCCAGATCGGAACCCCCACCGCCAGTGCGCGGGAACCCGAGTGAGCCGCCGCACGTGCGACCGAAAGGCGTGCCTGCCGAAGTTCGCGGTGCAACTCCGGGATGCTCGCGCACACCGGGGTGCAGGTCTCGATCTGGCACCGCGATAGTTCCAATTGCAGTGCGACACCCGAGGCGCCCGCCGCGACGACGGTGTTGGTCAGCGAGGGGAGGCCGGTGGTGGGATCGATGAGAATGAACTCCTCCTCGACGCCGACCGTGAATGGACGGATAGCATTGCCGTGCAACGGATCACGTGTATCACTCGACACCATGGACGTCACGGCCACCTCCCGGGTAGGTAGCTGTCGAGACCTGCGCGTTCGCCGAGTCCGGCGCATTGTTCACCGATGAACGAGGCGTCGAGGCCTTCGGCGAGGTGTCACCACCGTTCGGGCTGCCAAGTTGTGACAGCCCAGATGACCACTACGCTCAAGGCGATGATCACGATCGACCACGCGGGGTAATAGGGCAGGGCCAAGAAGTTCGCGAGGATCACCAACGACGCGATGCCCAGCGCGGTGTACCGACCCCACGCGGTTCCGAACAGCAATCCGAGTGCGCAGATCGCCGCCAAGACGCCGAGCACCAGATGAATCCAGCCCCACGTCGTGGTGTCGAACTTGTAGACGTAGTCGATCCCCGCGACATAGAGCTCGTCGTCCACCAGCGCGGAAATGCCCTGCAGGACGGAGACCACCGCCAGAATCAGGAGCATGCACGCCGCAGAGATGGATATCCCCCCAGCGATGCTCTGTTGCTGAAACGGCTCTTCGTCGGGCACGACGTTGTTCACAGCGGATGTATTGCCGGTCATATTCGACTCCTTGCCGGTACTGAGGGCTGGTGATGGAATTCGTGAATCCTGCGGCGTCGACCCGCTCTAATCCTTCCGGTCGACGGCGCCCTCCGAAACAACTCGGCCCGAACAACCCTGTCACCGATTCTCCCAGCTCGGTCTGCAATGCTACCCAGTTCGGTGGGATTGGTGATGAAATCAGTCGCTGTCTACTATTTCTCGGGCTCGTCGACCGGCGTAACAGGCATGCTGATCGAATTTCGACTCGGCGCGCAGCGCCCTGATCGCATGGGGGGGCTTCGCGGCCGGGAGATCGGCTGCCGCGTTCTGGTGGTTATCGAAAGTATTCGAAGTTTACCGGAAATTTGCCCACTGAAAAAGGCTGTTCGGAATCGGAACGAGACACGTGTCACCCGGCTTCGACACCTGATCCGGAGCGGCGACCGGAAACGGTGTGCCGCGGAAGGAATGTCGCGGCTGTGAACCCCGCGATTCCGACACCGGCGAGGGTGATCATCGCGGCGGCGTAGGCGCTGCCGGTGAGGTTGGCGACGAGGATGGTGCCCGCCACGGCGGTGCCGAGGGATGAGCCCAGATTCGACGCGCTGCGTGACAGTCCCGAGATTTCGCCCTGTTGGTCTTCGTCGAAACTGGATTGGACCACGGTGACCGATGGAGTGAGCATGGCGCCGAGTCCGAGTCCGATGAGCAGCAGGCCGGGTGCGAAGGCCCAGGGGTCGAGGGATCGGTCGGCCAGCGTGATCAGTGCGGCGACGCCGAGGACGCTGACGAAGAAGCCGGTCATGATCAGGGTGCGTTGGGTACGGCGGCGGGCGAAGCGTGCCGCGGCGAGCGAGGACGCGAGCAGCCCCAGGGTGGCGGCGGTGAAGATCACCCCGGTCTGGACGGCGTTGTATCCGCGCACGACCTGTAGGTAGGTCGCCACCACGAAGGATGTGCCCATCAGCAGCAGCCACTGGGTGAGTTGGGTGACCAGGCCCAGATTCGCGACGCGATTGCCGAACATGCTCGTGGCGATCAGCGGCTCACGGCCGGCGCGCTCCTTGGCGCGGATGCTCAGCACGAAACCTGCCAGCACCACCACACCCAGGATGATCAGCACCGACATCAGACGAATGTCGTTGTCGGCGGCTTGAATTCCGAGTACGACAAGGATCAGTCCTATCGCCGACAGCGCTGCTCCGGCGACATCGAAGGGTCGGCTCGGGTCCGGCGGTAGCGGGTCGACGATGCGGCGGCCGAGAACAGCGATCAACAAGACGACCAAGGCTTGGAACAGGAACGCCGCGCGCCAGCTCAGCGCGGTGGTGATGAGTCCGCCGATCAGCGGTCCCGCCGCGGCGCCGACGCCGCCCATGGCCATGATGGCCCCGAATGCTTTTGCCCGCGTGACTGTCTCGGTGAACAGCAGAGTCGTCAGAATATAGACCGGGGGGATCAGCAGTGCGGTGCCGACGCCCTCGAGAATGGAGTTGCCCAGGATCAGCACTCCCAGGCCCGGTGCGGCCGCGCTGAGTAGAGCCCCGACGCCGTACACAAGCAGACCTGTCAGGAAGCAGCGCCTGCGGCCGAACCGGTCGGTGAGTTTGCCGCCGGGGATCATCAGCGCGGCCATCACGAGCAGGAAGGTCGTGATGGCCACCTGAACACCTTGCACCGTGGTGTCCAGGTCGGTGCTGATGTCGTTGATCATCACGTTCATGTTCGAGCCCGCGAAACTACAGATGAACTGCGCCAGCGCGAGCGGAACCAGCACCCCGCGCGGGGCGCCGGTCACCCCGGAACCGGTCACCGGTGGCACCGGATCAGTCGCCCGTCGGCGCCGGCACGGCCTCTGCGCGATCGAGTGCGTCGTCCAGAGCTATGGCAGCGGCGACCAACGCCAAGTGGGTGAACGCCTGCGGAAAGTTGCCCAGCTGTTCGCCGGAGGGGCCGATCTCTTCGGCGAACAGGCCCACGTGGTTGGCGTAGGTGAGCATCTTGTCGAAGGCGTAGCGTGCCTGGTGCAGGCGCCCGGCGCGCGCGAGGGCTTCCACGTACAGGAAGCTGCACAGATTGAAGGTTCCTTCCGATCCGCGCAGGCCGTCGGGTGATGCCTCGGGGTCATACCGGTAGACCAGGCTGTCGCTGACCAGTTCGGCGTCCATCGCGTCCAGGGTGCTCAGCCACATCGCGTCCTTCGGGGACAGGAATCCCATGCGCGGCATGAGCAGCAGCGAGGCGTCGAGGACCTCGGTGGCGTAATGCTGGACGAATGCCTGGCGTTTCTCACTCCAGCCCCGGTCGATGATCTGTTCGAACACCGCGTCACGTTCCTTCGTCCACCGTGTCACATCGGCGGGCCGGGAAAACTCGGTCGCCATCCGAACACCGCGTTGAAACGCCACCCAGGTCATCAGCCGGCTGTAGGTGAATTCCTGACGGCCGCCTCGGGTTTCCCAGATCCCCTCGTCGGGACGGTCCCAGTTGTCGGCGAGCCAATCGAGCACCTTCGCGAACGCCTGCCAGCCCGCGATATCGCCGATATCGGCCCGGCTCACGGCATCGGCCATTTCGCCGTAGATATCGAGCTGGACCTGGTCGGCGGCCCCGTTCCCGACCCGTACCGGCGCCGAACCCTGGTATCCCTCCAGATGGTCGAGGATCTCTTCTTCCAGATGGGGGTCGCCATCGATGCGGTACATGATCTGGAGGGGATCACCCGAAGCGGTGGCCCCGGCCGCCACCCGGTCGCGCAGCCAGCGGCGGAAAGCGTAGGCCTCCTCGGTGAAACCGAGGTCGATCAGCGCGCGTACCGACAGCGAACCATCCCGGATCCAGGTGTAGCGGTAGTCCCAATTGCGTTCGCCCCCGACTTGTTCCGGCAATCCCATCGTGGCCGCGGCGATCGGTGCCCCTGTCGGCGCGTAGGTGAGCAGCTTGAGAGTGATCGCGGAGCGGTTGACCATGTCGCGCCAGCGCCCGCGATAGGTGGACGAGCGCAACCAGGTCTGCCAGAAGGAACGGCACCGTTCGAATTCGTCGGTGACGCTCGCCCATGTCGGTGCCGCCGAGACCGGACCACCGCTCGCCGTGGTGGTGAGCACGACCGCGGCCCGCTCACCCGCGGACAGTGTGAAACGCGCGGTGATGTCGTCGCCGTCGTTCTCCAGCGTGACGGGGCCGGTGGCCTGCAGATGCAGGTCGGCCCCGGGGGACTGGAAGACCGCGGTCTGCTTGTCCACGCACTCGAGAGTGTGCGTGGCGCGGCCGTAGTCGAACCGCGGGCGGCAATCGAGGGTGAAAGTCAGACTTCCCCGTACCACCCGGACGACCCGCACCAACCGGTGCCGATCGGTGGGTTCGGTGCCGAGGATCGGATCCATGAGGTCGGCGACCTCACCCACGCCGTCGGGCCCGGCGAACCGGGTGACAAGAACCGCGGTATCCGGCAGATAGAGCTGGCGGATGGTGACATTCTCGGCCGCGGGGTCCAATGCGACCCGGCAGTAGCCGCCACGTTCGCTGTCCAACAGCGAGGCGAAAACACTCGGTGAATCGAACCGCGGCGCACACCACCAGTCGATGGTGCCGGCCGAGGATACCAACGCCGCGGTCTGAAGATCGCCGACGACACCGTGCTCGGCGATCGGTGGGTACGTGCTCACAGGCACTCCTCTAGTCAGGTGCGAGAACTGGCGACAGTGTCAGCTCGGCGGTGGTCCTCTCGGTCCCTCCTGCCCGAAGTGCCGGAAGCACCGCGTTCACCGGTATCGGCGAACTGCCTTCTGTTCTCTCGGAGCCCGGACTACCGTTCGGCGGGGCGGGCACGGTGAGTCGAGATTCAGCACAGCACCCGACAGTGGTTTCCGCGTCACCCGGAACGGGTGAACCGCTCTACCGTGCGGACCGAGGTAGCGCTGTGGTGGTGGCCCGAACCCGCTGCTGTAGCCCACATACGCACCCATCGATCGGCGATGCGGTCGGAGCGTTCCGGCGATCGAAGACCGTCGGCCCGCACCGCGACGTCAGTGCGCGATACCGCCGGTGGCCGGGGTGCGGCCGTGCCGCATGATCCCGGCCAGGACCAGCGCGACGGTGGACGCGGCGGCGCAGACCCAGAAGCCGAGTTCGTAGCCGTGGTCGCCGAAGAGGTCGGGCAGCGGTGTCGGCGGCGTCGGCTCGCCGCCGACGCTGATCAGTGCTCGCATTCCGTTGGCGTGCAGGAACGCGGTGACGATGGCGAGGCCGACAGCGACGCCCATCGACTGCATCACCCCGAGCATGCCGAGGCTGATGCCCTGTTGCTCCTGCGGGACCGCCTCGACCATGAGGATCGGCATGCACGCGTAGTAGAAGCCGAACCCGATGCTGAGGAAGGAATTCACCACCAGGAACGCGGTGGTCGTGTGGGGCAGCACCGCGAAGGCGACGCCCGAGGCCGCGAAGATGGACAAGGCGGCGATCAGCGGGATCCGTGCGCCGATGCGCCCTGCGAGCAGACCGGCGAGCGCACCGCAGATCATCGTGACCACCGCACCGAGCAACGCGATCCGCACCGCGAATTCCAGCAGGGTGTAGCCGCTGCCGTAGGTGTACCCCGGATCGAGGGTGACCTGGACCGCTTCGGGCGGCAGCGGCTGACCGGTCAGCGCCGAGACATCGGCGAGGACGCCATGGTGTACGCCCGCGGTGACCGTCGCCTCATCGGGGCTCTGGGCCATGTACGCGATGGCGTAGGAGACGATGCCGATCTGCAACGAGGCGAACAGTGCGCCTGCCAGAACCAACGTGACGCGCGGGTGGAACAGCAATGTCATATCCATGATCGGCGTCGAGACCCGCTTCTCCACCACGACGAACAACACGAGCAGTGAGAGTCCCGCGATCAGCCATGCCAATGTTGTCGGCCTGGCCCAGCCCCAATCGTGGCCCTTGTCCACATAGATCAGCGTCAGTGCGGCGCCGCCGGACAGCAGTGCGGCGCCGCCGAGGTCGATCCGCTCGGTGACCCGGAGCTCGGATTCGGGCACGATCAGCCAGACCAGCGGGAACATCAGCACGGTGAATCCGGCCAGGCACCAGAAGATCGCCCGCCAGCTGTAGTTGTCGACGAGGAAACCGCCGAGCAGCGGCCCCGCGATGGAGGAGACGCCGAGGCCGGTCGCGGTGATGCCGAGGCCGAGCGGAACCATGGTGCGCGGCAGCAGGTCTCGGATCAGGCCGTAGGCGATGACCGCGGTGGCGATCGCGGTGGCCTGCAGGCATCGGCCGAACAGGAACACGCCCCAGTTCGATGTCGTCGCGTCGAGCACACAGCCGATGACGAACAGGGCGCCGCAGATGAGGAACATCCGCTTCTTGCCCCACACGTCACTCATCTTGCCGATCAACGGAGACGCGGCCGCGCCGATCAACCCGAAAACGATGATCGCCCAGTTGATATTCGCTCCGACGCCGGGGAAGGTCGGCGCGATCTTCTGTAGTGCGGCCGCGACGATCGTGTACTGCATCGGGGCGATCTCGGAGAACAGCACGATCACCGCCAGCACCGTGAAAATCCTTGTCCGCGAGGCGCCGTCGAGGCGACCGGTGTCGTTGTCGAGTGGGGAGGTACTGGTGGACATGGCAACGCTCCGTTGTTCGGGAACCGCGTTCGAGATGGTCGAGGGAGAATCAGCAGATGCGGGCGGTGTGGGGGAGGTCGCTGACCGAAGTTCCTACCTGCACGGTGAACTCGCCCGGCTCGGTTTCCCAGCCGGTGATTCCCCGATGTTGGAAAGCGCGTGCGGGCAGGGCGATGGTGACCGTGCGGGATTCACCCGGGGCCGAGGTGACGGTGCTGAAACCGGCCAGCCAGCGCACCGGACGGTCGATGCCACTGTCCGGACGCGACAGGTAGGCCTGGACGACCTGCTTGCCGGGGCGGTCGCCGGTGTTGGTGACGGTGAGGGTCAGCTCGCGCCCGGTGACGACGAGATCGCTTGTCGCCCATGTGGTGTAGCCGAGACCGTGGCCGAACGGGTAGGCCGGTTCGATACCCGCGCGCAACCATGCGCGATAACCGATGTGGATGCTCTCGGTGTAGTCGAGGACACCGTCGACGGGGATGGTGTTCACGACCGGGACATCGGCCATGGTCTTGGGCCAGGTGGTCGGCAGTCGACCGCCCGGTTCGACTACGCCGGTGAGGATATCGGCCAGCGCCGCACCGAACTCCTGGCCGGGGAACCAGGCCAGCAGCACGGCGGCGACGTCGTCGCGCCACGGCATTTCCACCGGCGCACCGGAATTGACGACGACCACGGTGCGCGGATTCACCGCGGCGACGGCGGTGACGAGTTCGTCCTGGCGACCTGGCAATCGCAGCGAGGTGCGGTCGACTCCTTCGCTCTCGATCTGTTCGGTCGTGCCGACCACGACAACAGCCACCGAGGCCGCCCGCGCCAGCTCGACCGCTGCGGCGAACTCCTCGTCGTCGGCGCGCTGGGGACGCCGGATACCGAGTGTCGCACCGAGGATGATGCCGAGGCCGGGCATCGCCGCCTCGATGCTGGTCACGACCAGCACATCGACTTCCTCGCCGAGGGCGAGCGTGCGGGTCACCCGACGTTGGGGTGGGTTGAGCAGCGCCGCCGCCGGATCACCGGATTCCAGGGCGACGTTCTCGTCCAGCACGGTCTCACCGTCGATGTCGAGCCGGATGTGGCCGACGCCGCCGAAACCGATCTGCCAGTCACCGGCGGTGTCGGCGCGCAGCCGGGTACGCAACTCGACCGTGTCCGATCCCGCGGCCAGTGGTTCGCCGAGCAGGACCAGTCGGCTGCTGGTCCGATGCTGTGTGCCGAGCACGGTGTCGCCGGCCAGGTAGCGCGCGGACAGCCCTGGTTCGCCGGTCTCGGGGTCGGTCATGATCGCCAGTGGAGCGGGGACCAGATCCTCGGACAGGTGCACGCCCGCGGTGTGGGTCAGCGGCAGGCGACCGGTCAGCCCTTCCACCGGGGTGGTGGTGTGGCCGGGGATCACGGTCGCGCTGCCGCCGCCGAGGAAGCGTGGTTCGCTGGCCGACGGGCCGAGCACGGCGAGGTCGGTGCGCGGCGCGAGCGGCAGCACACCGTCGTTGCGCACCAGGACCATCGCCTGCGCGGCGACTCGACGCACCAGGTCCTGCGCCTGCGCGTCGCTGAAAGCCGGTGTCGGCCGCGCGGTCCCGTCCAAGGCGCCGACGCGGATCGCGAACCGGAGGATGCGGCGCACCTTGTCATCGATGGCCGATTCGGCGATCTCGCCGGAGCGGATCTTCTCGGCCAGCGGCTCGCCCCACAGGTACGGCGGGCCGGGCATGCACAGATCGGTGCCCATGGCCGCGCTTTCGGTGGTGCGTACGGCGGTCCAGTCCGAGACCACGACACCGTCGAATCCCCAGGCGCCCTTGAGTGGTTTGTCGAGGAGAGGGTTCTCGGTCATGGTGATGCCGTTGACGGCGTTGTAGGCGTCCATCAGCATCCAGGCACCCGCCTCGACGGTCCGCTCGAACGGGTACAGGTACACCTCGTGCAACGCGCGGTCATCGACATGGACGTCGACGGTGAAGCGGTCGGTCTCGGAATCGTTGGCCACGTAGTGTTTCGGGCATGCGCTCACCCCGTGCGCCTGCACAGCCCGCACATAGGCGCCGGCCATCTCGGCGGTGAGCAGCGGGTCCTCGGAGAAACACTCGAAATGCCTGCCGCCCAGCGGAGAACGATGCAGGTTCATGGTCGGGCCGAGCACCGCGTAGACGTTCTTGCGGCGGGCTTCGGCGGCGATCAGGGCGCCGATGTCATCGAGGAGCGTCGGGTCCCAGGTCGAGGCGAGCGCGGTGCCCGAGGGCAGGCTCACCGAGGGATCGCTCTCGTCCCAGTTCTCGCCGCGCACACCGGACGGCCCGTCCGACACGGGCATCTCGGCCAGCCCGATCGCGGGGTCACCGGCCATTCGGAACAGGCTCGCGCCGGAGATCAGCGCCAGCTTGCCCTCCAGGTCCAGCTCGGCGAGTAATTGCTCGATACGGTCTTCCACGAAAAGCAGCCTTCTGTCGATCAGCGGGTGATGGTGCTGGCCTGTTCGGACCAGTGGGGGTTGCGCAGCAGTTCGCCGGTCTCGGCCAGGAACGCTTGTCGGGCGGTCGAATCGCCTCGTAGCCTGTCCATGAACCAGGCGGTCAGATAGCCGAGGTAGCGGTCGACGCCTTCGGTGCAGCTGTAGTTGGTGCACTCCGGTTGGCCCTGGATGTCGTTGTGCTGGGCGCCAACCAGCGTGGCGCGGGCTTTGGGCAGGTCGGCGGGCAGCGCGTCGTAGTACGCCCGCGTCGACTGCATACCGATCAGATCGGGTGAGAGCGACTGCGTCGCCGGGGAGACGCCATCGGCCGAACCGTTGACCAGCAGTACCGAGCCCGAGGTCACTGCGGCGGGGTCGATGCAGGCGCTGTGGCCGTCGACGGACGGCAGCGACGGACAGACCGCCGACAGCGGCATCTCGAGTGTCACCGCGGTACCGACGGCGCCGCCTCCACGCGCCAGCGCGTTGAACGCGCCGAGGCCACCTTGCGAATGGCCCATCGCACCGACCGAGCCGGTATCGATCTTGCCGCCGAAGACGCTGTTCGGGTCGCTGTTCTGTCGGGCCAGATACCGCTCGGCGTCGAGCATCTGAATGCCGGTACCGGTGTCGGTCCGGTCGGCGGCGATGACCACGAATCCCCACGACGCGAGGTGCGACAGCAGGTACGCGTAGTGGCGAGGGTGTGCCGCGGTGCCGTTGCCCCAGGTGATGACCGGGTGGACGACGCCGCCCGCCCCGAGGTCGGCCGGATACCAGATGTCGTATCCCTCGCCGGTCGAGGTGCAGCAGTCGACGCCGGTTCGCTCGGCCACCGCCCAGGGGCCCGGCGCGTAGTAGGCGGCTTCGACCGGAGCGGCGGGCTGGTAGGACGGCGCCGCCGCAGCGGCTGTCACTGCGGTCGACGCGGCGACGAGCAGCGCGACGGAGGTCAGCGTGACGCGGGCGCTGTTACGACGCCGCCGCCGATCGGGCAGGACAGTTCTGTTGCTCACGGTCTCGGACGATAGGGCGGTGAATAGGCGCGCGAGCCGCGCCGAGCCGTCTTGCAGACAGTTGCAGACACCCGACGACAGGGACTACCGGCGACGTATTCTCGAGGGTGATGAACGAGTCGACCCGCACCGCCGCGGACCTCGTATGAGCGAGGTCGGCTCGGCGCTGCGTGTCGCGCGAACGGCCGCGGGGATCAGCCTGCAGGGCATGGCCGCGCGAACGAACTATTCGAAGCCGTATCTGGGCCAGCTGGAGACGGGGGCCCGGGTGGTGCGGGCCGAGCACGTGACCGCCTACGAGTCGGCCTTGCACACGTCGTTGGATCATCTGCGCGTCCGGCTGACCGCGGAGTCGGTCAGCGAGCTCGACGATCTGCCCGGACAACTGCGGTCGCTGCTGTTGCCGCCCGTCGCGCACGCGCGCGGTGACAACGCCACATTCGCCGCGGCGGAGCAGGCGGCCGCCGAGCACCTGGTGACCTGGGCGCGTGGCAGGCAATGGGGCGACGGACCCGCGCCGCACCGCGCGGTCGTGGCCTGGCTGACGGCGAATCTGCCTCGTTTACAGCAGCTTTCGGCCGCAGGCAGGCATGGACGCGCCCTGCGGGTCGGCGCGGAGCTGGCCGATATCGCGGCCGCCATGAGCTGGGACGTCGAGGACATCACCGCCGCGCGCCGGTATTCGGTGGTCGCCGCCCGGCTGGCTCACGCGGCAGGCGACACGGTGCTGACCGCCGCGATCCTCACCGCGTCGACCTGGCAGCTCCTCGACAACGGCAGGCCCGTGGAAGGGCTGGAGGTGGCCCAGCTCGCCCAGTATCTGGCGCGGCGCACCGCGACGCCCCTGCTGAGAGTCGCCCTGGCCGAGCTGGAAACCTATGCGCAGGGCATTCTCGGTGAACGTGCCGCTTTCCAGCGCGCGATCGTCGTCGCCGCCGAATGCCGTCGCGAAGCCGCCGAGACCGCGGCCGGTGATACGGCCGCCGACCGCAGTCTCACCGCGGCCACCGTGGGCATGATCCTCGGACCGCGTCGGGACTGGCCGGGGCCGGGGCAACAGTCGCGGCTACTCGGCAACAGCTACCGTCACCTCATCGCGACCCGCCCCGATCTGGCCCGCATCGCCTTCGAAGATTCGATACCGCTGCCGCAGGATTTCGTGACACCGGCGATGGCGGGAATCTCCTCGGCACGCCTCCAGTTGATGCTCGGCGAGCCCGAATACGCCGCCGAACAGGTCGGTTTCGCGGTGTCGCGGTGCGGACGACCGATCGGCCGCACAGCCGCCCGGCTGTCGGACTTCCTGCACGAGTCGGCCGAATTCGCCTCGGTCCCCGCAGTCGGCGAGGTCCGCTCGATGATCCGCGAGCTGATCGCGCACCGCTGAGTTGTCGGCGTTCGGTTGGCGCTCAGTCCGTCGCGCCGTGCCGGGTGATCAGCAGGCCGATGACCCCGGACTCCTGGCTCTGCGTGCTGATCATGTCGCGCGCGGCATGTTCGACCGGGCCACCGGTGGACAGCTGGTCGAACGCCTGGGCCATGGCGATTCCGCCCTGGTGATGGCGGTACATCAGGCGCAGGAACATCGCTTCGGCTTCGGCGCCGCGAACTCGGGTGAGGGCGTCGAGGTCGGCGCGGGTGGCCATGCCGGGCATGGTCGTCGATGCGGCGGTGTGGTGACCGGTGGGCATCCACGCCATGGGGTGCGGGTTGGTCGGCGTCGCCCCGGCCAGCCGTAGCCAGCCGAGCATCATGCCGATCTCCATGCGCTGGGCATCGGCGATCTGGTCGGCCAGTCGCCGCACGGTGGGGTCGACGTCGGCGGCGAGGCGCTCGACCAGGATCAGTGCCTGCTGATGGTGACCGGTCATATCCTGCGCGAAGCCGACCTCGGTCGGAGTCAATACCGTTGTGGGAGCGGCGGTCTCGGGCACGACGAGCGGTCGCATGGCCGCGCCGAGCACCAGCAGGAACAGGACCGACGCGGCGGCGGCGCCGAGCAGCGCCCGCCGGCTCATGAGCCGACCGTCGAGTGCTGGTCGGCGGGCGGGGTGTACACGTCGGGGGACAACCGCAGGGTGAGCAGGCCGTTGTCGGCGCAGGCGGTCCACAGTTGGTCGCCGCGCCACTCGGGGGCGGAGAAACACCAGTCGGTGGACAGGTCGCCGAAGGCGACATCGCCGGTGCGTGAGCTCTGTACCTGCTCGGGATCGAGAACACCCGCCTCGACGGCCTGCAGCACCGACGGTGCGCTGAGCAAGGGCACGCCGATGATCGAGGCCAAGGCGTGCGGGGAGTTCCACAGTTCGCTGTTGTGGCCGGTGCGCGCGGGCGGGTTGTAGTAGGCGATCTCGCGTACCCGGAAAGGATCGCGCACGTCGAACACGCGGATACCGGAGGAGATCCAGCCGCACGCCAGCGCGGTGGGGTTCACCGGTCGGTCGGCCGAGCAGTAGTGCGCGTCGTAGGCGAAGATCGACCCGCCCATCCCGGAGGCGAGCGCGCTGTCACGGTGGCGCTGCAGGTTGATCTCCAACTTGATCGAGTTCACCACGCGCGGATGTGTGTCATCGGAGATATCGATGAGTTTGACACCGCCGGATCCGGCCTCGTCGGCGCTGAACAGGTAGGGCACGCCGTGGTAGGTGACGGGGACATTCTGCTGGGTCGCCCAGCCGTCGGTCCAGGTCAGCTGGGCGATGATCGGCACCTGCGGGTCGGGGTCGCGGCGCTGCACCGCGGAGGTGTCGAGGATCGTCAGCCCGCCCATATTGTCGGCCAGGTACAGGCGGTTGCCGTCGGCGCGCAGCCCCATCCCGTGCATGGACTGGCCCGGCATGCCCTGCCAGATCACGCGGGGATCGGCCGGATCGGTCAGGTCGACGGCGCTGACGATGCCGGGGATGACGCCCGAGGCCCAATAGGTGCGGCCGTCGGGGGAGAAGCCGCCTTCGTGTGCCGTGATCGGGACCGGCAGGCTCGGGTCGGTGCCGGGGCCCGGGTTCAGCAGGCGCGGGTGCGCGCAGTCGGAGATGTCGTAGACCGAGATCAGCCCGGCTCCGGTCATCGCCGGAACTCCGGTGCCGACCAGCAACTTTCGTGTGGCGTTGACCTTGAGACTCTCCCAGGTTCCCGCCAGCATGGCGGGTTCGGTGAGCGTGGTGGTGAGTACCGGGTTCGCTGGATCGGCGACGTCGATCACCTGCACACCCTGCGCGGGACCGAGCAGGGTGCCGGGGAAGAAGCTGCCGAGGTAGACACAGTGCTCGAATTGCGTCGAGGTGATCCCGGCGCCGCGGCCCGCGTAGCCGCCGCCGCGGCTGATGTTGCAGCGGTAGCCCTGGGTGCTGCGGCCGCTGTCGCGCTCGGCGGCGGGCACGTCGCCCTGTAGGCCGGGCTCGGGCAGCGAGTCGCCCGCGCAGTCGGCACGGGTGACGGCGGTATCGGCGATGTCGCGGTTTTCCAGGACGACACCGGGAGAGTCGGGTTGCGCGTCGCTGATCGCCGAGGGAACCAGCAGCACAGCCGCGGCGGCGAGAAGCAGGCGTCGGTAAGGGGTTCTCATGTCGAACTCTCGTGGTCGGTGGCCAGTGTGACCAGCGCCGCGGCGGTCCGGCGGCAGAAACGCTCGCCGTCCTCGTCGCCGCGGGTCAGGGCGCGCAGCAGCGTTGCGCCGCGCAGGAATTCGAAGATCACGTCGGGATCGCAGCCGGGGGCGGCCTGACCGGACTCGATCGCCGCGTCGAGCGTCACGCGCAGAGCGGCCCGGGCGAGGTCTTCGCCGCGTTCTCGCAGTCGTCGGTAGCTCTGCTCGTCGTCGTGGTAGGCCGAGAGCAGGCCCGGGATGCCCGAACGGGCCGCGGGATGGGTGGCGGCGGCGAAGAACAACTGTGTCCAGGCGAGCAGATCCTCGCGAATATCGCCGGTCGGGGGTGGGACGGCGCCGGTGTCGAGTGCGAAGATCGCGTCCTCCACGAGGTGGATCTTGTTGGGCCAACGGCGGTAGATCGAGGTGGCTACCACCCCCGCCCGCCGCGCGACCCCCTGGATGGTGGTGGCCTGGAAACCCTGTTCCACCAACAGTTCCTGGGTGGCCCGCAGTACCTGCTCGTCCAGTTGTGGGTCGCGCGGGCGGCCCGGCCCCTGTCGGACCTCGCTCTGTTCGGTCACCGATCAAACCTCCTTCGACGTGGGCCGAGCGTAGCCGACATCGCGTTTTTTGAAAAACGCTTCATCGCGTATTCAAATTGGGCTAACTTGAAACGCGTTCTACTTTCTCTCCCCGAAGGAATATCGATGCTGACTCCGCAGGACGAACTGCTCTGCCACCAACTGCCCACCACCTTCGACCACGTCGCCCAGAGCGATCTGCGCTGGACCGAGCGCATCGTGCTCTACGGTTTCGACACCACCGGCCGGGTGAGCGTGATGACCGGCATGGCTCGCTACCCCAACCGCAACGTCATGGACGCCTACGCCATGGTGACCGTCGACGGCAAGGCCCACGTGGTTCGGCTCTCGCGCGAGATCGGCGGCAACTACGACGATCTCGGCGCGTGGCAGGTCGGCCCCTACCGCTACGAGATCACCGAACCGCTGCGCGGGGTACGCGCCACCCTCGGCGACAACGACCACGGCCTGCGCCTGCACCTCGACTTCCGTGGCCGGTTCCCCGCCTACGAACAGGAACCCGCGTTCTTTCGCACCCGGGGCCGGGTCCGCGAGGATGCCCGCCGCTACTACCAGAACGGCGCTGTCTCCGGCTGGCTCGAGGTGGACGGTGAACGCATCGAGATCGATCCCGGCACCTGGTGGTTCGGCCGCGACCACTCGTGGGGCACTCGGCACGGCGGCGGCGGTGGCAGCCTCGGCGAGGGCGGCGGTCTGCAACCCTCGGAGATCCCCGACGGGGTCCTGTACTTCATGGGAATCTTCCAGTTCGACGACGAGTTGGCGCATTTCGCGCAGCGCGAGACCGCCGACGGACAGCGTTGGCATTTCGAAGGTTCCATCCAGCAGCCCATCGAGGCCGCGGCGGCGACCGTGCCGATCGTCGGCGTCACCCACGACCTCGAGTTCCGTGAGGACTTCCGGATCGTGTCCGGCGGGACGTTCACCGCGAACGCCGCCGACGGCACCACCCGATCCTTCACCGTCACGCCGCTCTCGGATTTCTGGCCGGGGCTGGCCGGTTACGACATGTATCGCGGCTACGCGTCGGGCATCTGGAAGGGCCCGTCCTACAGCGACGGGTTCACCGTCGATCTCGGCGATACCGACGAACTGCGTCAGGTCAGCATGCTGACCGAGACCTTCTGCAAGGTCGACAGCGACGGAAAGATCGGCTACGGGCTGGTGGAGATGGTGTTCATGGGTCGCAACGCCCGCTACGGGTACGAGGGCTACTGATGACCGAACGTCCCACCGCAGAGGATCTGCCGCTCGCGGCGGACCCCGTGCTGCGCACCATATTCCCCGGCGCAGAGTCGGCCGAGATACGGAATTGGACGGCCAGCCCGCGCGGCTTGGCCACCGAAACGTTCCTGTTCGACCTCGCGCACGAGGCCGCCACGGTATCGCTGGTGCTGCGCAGGCCCCCCGAGGTGGCGTTGTTTCCCGATTACGACCTGCTACGACAGGTGCTGGTCATGCGACGTCTCGCCGATACCCCCATCGCCGTTCCCGCCGTCCGCTGGCTCGACCGAGATGACACCGCGCTCGGCAGCCCGTACTTCGTGATGGACCGCATCGAGGGCAGCGCTCCCGGCGATCTGCCGTCCTATCACTCGGCCGGGCTGTACTTCGACGCCGAACCGGCGCAGCGGGCCCAGATGTGGTGGGGCTGCGTCGACACCATCGCCGAGATCCATCAACTCGACTGGCGTGCGCTGAACCTGAACTTCCTGACCTTCCCCCAGTTCGGCGCAGCCCCGCTCGAACAGCTCATCGGCTACATCGAATCCGCGCTGGCCTGGGCCTCGGACGCGCAGCCTCCCGCCCTGCGCCGCGCGACGAAATGGTTGCGCGCCAACCTCTACGAACCCGAACACCTCACCCTGTGCTGGGGCGACGCCCGCATGTCGAACATCCTCTACGACAGGGAATTCCGGGTCAACGGTGTCCTCGACTGGGAGATCACCTACATCGGCGACCACGAGGCCGACCTCGCCTGGATGCTGTTCCTGGACTGGGCGTGTTCGCAACACCAAGGCGTCGAACGACTTCCTGGCACGCCCACCCGGGAGGAAACCATCGCACGCTACGAGGAACGCAGCGGGATGAAAGTCCGCAACCTGCGCTACAACGAGATACTCGCGGCCGTCCTGCTCAGCATCCCGCTGCTGCGCATGGCCCACCGGCTGCGACTTCCGGCGGAGATCGATGTGACCGCGTTCTGTGCCACGCGGATCGAGGAATTGCTGTTCGACGCCTAGATTCAGCACCTACTCGCGCAACCGCGCGCCCGACGCCTACCGGTGAGTGGGCGAGGGCGCCCGGTTCTTGTGCGCGAAATCGGCGCCCGACTACTGGGCCCGCTGCTCACTCGGCCCACCGCGTGGCGGGCGGAGGTCGTCGTCCAGATCGAGTTCGAAAGACCGCGACATCCGTGCGAGCCCGTCGTAGGCGGTGACCGTGTAGATGAGGTCGAGCAGCTGCTGGGTATCGAAGTCGGCGCGCAGGCTGTGCCAGGTGCTCGGACCGATGACGCCGTCGATGATGAGGTCATCGACGGACCGCAACAGCGCGGCGTCCTGATCGCTCCAGAACGGCGCCTGGGGGCCGAAGGCTACGCGCGCGATCTCCTCATCGGTGAGGCCGGCGTCATGTGCCATACAAAGATGTTGTGCCCATTCGTAATTGGATGAACGCACGGCTGCGACGCGCAGCACGATCATTTCGCGTTGGCGCTCGCTGAGAGTGGTCGCTCGGAGCACATGGCCGTTGAAGGTGAAGAACGCGCGGGCGAGGGCGGGATGGTGTGCGAAGGTGCCGAGTATGTTTCGGGCCGCCGGGCGGTTCTCCTGGATCGGCTGCGGATATCGAGGTTCCGGCGGAACCATGGCCGCCAACGCGCCGCGCATTGTTTTCGGCCACTCGGCCAAGGGCAGGGGCTCGATTCGGGCCATATCAGATCGGAATCCTTCATTATCTATGCCACACGGGAACGTGTCAGGCGAGCAGGCTGCTGGCGTCGACATTCAGGGGAATGCCTGTGACGTAAGCGGATTCGTCGGATGCCAGGAACGCGACGACGTCGTTGATGTCGGGTAGACCGCCCAAACCGACGCGCATTCTGTTCGTCGTTCGTGCGACTGCTTCGAGGTCCGCGGAGTCCGGATCGTCCGGATTCAAACGGGACTTCGGCACAGCGTCATCCGCGAAAATCGGCGCGCCGGCATCGGCCGGGTGAATCGAATTGCAGCGGATGGAATGAGGCGCCAACTCGATAGCGAAACTACGCATCATCCTGATCACGCCCGGTGTGGACGCGATGTAGGGGTCGGTGCTGAGCCCATCGAGTGGATTGGTCAAGACGATGGTCCCCCGCCCAGTCGACAGAAGATGGGGGACAACGGCTTTCACGGTCTTCCAAACACCCGACACGGCGAGATCGATCCGATTCGCCCCGTTCCGCCCGCTGGGCCCGTCCGGTACCTCACCGCCATTGCCGATACCCGCGTTCGCCACGACGATATCGAGTCGACCCAACTGCTCCACGGCGTTGTCCACCTCGCGCAGGAGTGCGTCACTGTTACGGATATCGACCTGAGCGGTCACTACGCGCCTGCCTTGCTGCTTCACCAGCTCGGCGGTAGCGGCCAGATCCGTCGGCGTGGAGGGTGGAATGTCGCCACCGGTTCCGCTGACCGGTGCGCAGATATCGATCGCGATCACGTCCGCGCCTTCGCGGGCCAAGCGCACCGCATGGCTGCGTCCTTGTCCCCGTGCCGCGCCCGTGACCAAAGCAACCTTGCCGTCAACTCGCCCACTCATGAAATACCTCGTTCGATCCGATGGCACGCACAGACACTCGCACTCCCGATCAACTAGCACTGATCGATCGATCAAACCTTCACATATCCTCGTGGTCGTGTCAACGGTCACACGGCCGGTTCGTCGCTGGGTTCGGTGAGAGGTGGGGACAGGCGGAACCGCGCGATCATGCCTTCCATGAAGGCGCGCAACTCCTCGTGTCCCTGCCGCATCCCCACCGCTCCCTCGTTGCAGATGATGCGCGCCGCTCCGGTGAGCAGGATGGACATCACGACCGGCGGGAACCGTTGCAGGTCCAGCCCGTGAGCGCGCATCACGAGAGTGACCGCGGTGGTCTCGATGTCGCGGACCCGCTCGGCGTAGGACTTGAGTTCGTCGGCGATCATCTTGCGATGGTTGGCCAAGGCCATGAACTCGGTGTTGAGTGCCGTGTACCGAGTATCGGTGTTGATCAGCCATAATGCCCGCAATGGATCGTCATCGGTGATCGCTTGACGCATGCGAGCAAGGGAGAGTTCCGCGCCGTTTCGCATCACCGCGACGAGTAGGTCTTCCATCGTCGGAAAGTAGTAGTACAACAGCGCCGAGCGCACTCCCACCTCCGCGGCCACCCGTCGGGTAGTCACGGCCGCGTACCCCTCGGTGCGCATGATCTCGGCGGTCGCCTCCATGAGGCGCTGGCGTGTGTCCGCCTTGGCGCCCTTCGGGGCGCGCTGGTCGGTCACGCCGAACCGACACAGTCGTTCGAGCCGGCGCCGGCGCCGGGTTTCGACGCCCTCGTGCGGGCATGACATCCAACAGAGTCCATGGACCACCCTAACATTGATCAAACGATCAAATATTAGTGGTGTATCCAGGCTCTGATAGTGAACGAATCGCTGTCGGTGCGGTCACGCGACAGCTCGGGGACGAGGATGGAGTCGGTCGGGTCGGGGCGATCCTTCGGCGCTATCGAGGTCCATGCGTTGCTTCGTAGCCGGTGGTCAACCAGTACACGGCGCGGTCGACGGCGGGCACGATCGCCGTCGCCGCGATTTCTCCGCGTGCGACGCGGCCGAGAAGTCCGTAGACCAGGCTGGTGAGGATTGTGTCCAGGTCCTGGATGAATTCGGCGTCGATATCGACCAGTACCGCCATCGCGGCGGGGACGACTGCGTCGAGTCCGTGGCTGACCAAGGTTTCCCCGCCCGTGGAGGATCGCGCGCGGAAGTAGGCGACGAGCAAACCGGGGTGGCGCTCCCAGGGTTCGAAGATCGGGCGTAGCACTCGCATGAGGGCGATGTGGAGGGAGTCTCCAGGGCTCGGGCTGGATGTGGGTAGTCCCGCGTAGCGGTTCTCCTTCATCCACCAGTCCAGCGCGGCGAGGATGAGTTCGTCTCGCGTGCTGTAGAGCTTGTATATCTTGGCCAGCGACACACGAGCGCGCCGGGCGACCACCCGTACCTGCACCGCGTCGTAGCCCTCGGTCTCGAGGATGTCGATGACTGTTTCGCGAATGCGCTGCTCACCCTCCCCGACGGCCGATTCCATGACCGCGTCGTAGCGTTCAGTCAATCCTTCCGACTCCTTCCCTCCCGGCAGTCGAACTGCTACTCTCCCTGAGTGGTATCCAAGATACCACAGTTCAAGCGCAGATTTGCGTTCAAATATGGTCGCGTTCTCCTCGTGAAGCAACCGGGGCGACGCGAATCTACTCGGCACCGAAGCGAGGATTGATGGGTTCGTTGGACGGCAAAGTCGCCTTCATCACCGGAGTGGCGCGAGGGCAGGGCCGCAGTCACGCGGTCCGGCTGGCCAGTGAGGGCGCCGACATCATCGGCGTGGACATCTGCACGGATATCGCGTCCAACAGCTATCCCATGGCTAGCCGGGAGGAGCTCGAGGAAACGATCGCGCTCGTCGAGGCACAGGGACGCCGCATGATCGGCGCGGTCGCGGACGTGCGGGACTTTCTCGCGCTCCGCGACGCGTTGAACGCGGGCGTGGCCGAGCTCGGGCGTCTGGACATCGTATGCGCGAACGCGGGCATCGCACCGTTGTCGCTGGAAGAGGTCCCGATCGAGACCGAACTCGAGCAGTGGGCCGATGTAGTCGGTGTGAACATGTCCGGCGCGTTCCACACCGCTCGCGCTGCCATCCCGCACCTGATCGCGGGTGGCCGTGGCGGTTCCATCGTGTTCACCAGTTCCACCGCCGGTCTTGTGGGTATGGGCGGCATGGATGGCGGCGGACTCGGCTACGCCGCGTCCAAGCACGGCATCGTGGGAATCATGCGGTGTCTGGCAAATGGCTTGGCATCACACAGTATTCGCGTCAACACCGTGCACCCGACGGCGGTGAACACCATGATGGCGGTCAATCCCCAGATGATGGAATGGGCGGCCAACAACCCCGACGGCGGTCCGCACCTGATGAACCCGATGCCCGTCGCGATGCTCGAGCCCCAGGACATCAGCGCGGCGATCGCCTTCCTCGCCTCGGACGAAGGCAGATACATCACCGGCGTGACCCTGCCCGTCGACGCCGGCTTCACCAACAAGCTGTGAGGACGCGATGACCGAGCACACGCGACCGCCGGGACGTGCGGCGGGCAAACGCGTCCTGATCACCGGCGCCGCCCGCGGAATGGGCCGCAGCCACGCCGTGCGGCTCGCCGACGAGGGCGCCGATGTCATCCTGATCGATATCTGCCGGTCGCTCCCGGAACTCGAGTACCCGCTCGCTACGCCGGACGATCTCGCCGAAACAGCGCGGCTGGTGGAGAACTACGGTCGCCGTGCGATTACCGCGGTGGTCGACATCCGTGACGCCGAGGCGCTGAGCAGCGCCGTCGACGACGGGGTCGCCCAGCTCGGCGGGCTGGACGCGGTCGTGTCCAACGCTGGGGTACTGACCGCCGCGACCTGGGATATGACGACGTCTCAACAATGGCGCACGGTCGTCGATGTCAATCTCATCGGCACCTGGAATACCTGCGCCGCCGCGCTTCCGTATCTGGTCGATCATGGTGGCAGCATCGTCAACATCAGTTCGGCGGCGGGTCTGAAAGGCACACCGCTGCACACCCCCTACACCGCGTCCAAACACGGCGTCGTCGGGTTGAGTCGTGCGCTGGCCAATGAGCTTGCCGCGCACAGTGTTCGGGTCAATACCGTGCATCCGACCGGGGTGCCGACCGGCATGTCGCCGGAATCGCTGTTCGGACTGCTCTCACAGGTGCGCCCGGATCTGGCGCCGCTGTTCGGCAACGCGCTGCCGGTCGTGATGACCGAGGCCATCGACATCAGCAACGCCGTGCTCTACCTGATATCCGACGAAGCCCGGCATGTCACCGGGATGGAGTTCAAGGTCGACGCCGGTGTGACGCTCAAATGAAAGCGAAGGATATGGGAACCACCGATACCGCCGCGGCGGATGCCGCGCAGCGCGCGGAACGAGGCCGACGCGAGTTCACCGACGTCATGACCTTCGAACCGCCGGCGGATCCGAGCCCGACGGCGACCAACGGTCTGATCGACTTCGTCTTCGCCGAAGTATGGACTCGACCGGTGCTGAGCCGCCGCGACCGTCGGTTCATCACGTTGTCGTGCGTGGCCGACTCCGACGCCGAGCAGCCCCTGGTCGAGCACGTGTATGCCGCTTTGCGCAGTGGTGACATCGCGATCACCGAAATGCGGGAAACCGTCCTGCATTTCGCCGTCTACGCGGGATGGCCGAAAGCGTCACGGTTCAACATCATCGTCGACACGCAGTGGGAGCGGATCCATCGCGAGCGTGATCTGCCGACGCCCGCTCCCGAACCCCTGCTGCCGCTGGTCACGCCGAGTGACCCCGAGGAGCGCCTGGTGCAGGGCACGGCGACCTTCAAAGAGGTCAACTGCATGCCGTTCGCCCCGGACCGGGACAACCCCTACCAGGGGGCGGGCATCCTCAATTTCGTCTTCGGCGAGATGTGGGTTCGGCCGGGACTGAGCATGCGGGCTCGCCGATTGATCACGGTGGCCTGCGTGGGATTTCAGGACGCGCCGCTGCCGATCCTGTCCCACGTCTACGCCGCGCTGAAGAGCCGCGACATCTCCTTCGAGGAAATGGACGAACTGGCCTTGCAGTTCGGCGCCTACTCCGGACTGCCGAAGGCGTCATACCTGAGTCAGGTGATCAGTGAGCAGAAGGCCCGCGTCCTCCAGGAGTGGCGTGCCGAAGCCGGAACGACCTACTAGGAGCAGACGTGGCCTCCACCACTGACAACCATCAGCCCGCACAGTCGCTGCCGGGCGGCCTGTTCATCGGCGGCGACCGGATCGGACGATCCTCCGGCGGCACCCACGAGCATATTTTTCCCGGCACCGGCCGCTCGAACGGGACGATTCAGCTGGCCGGCGCCGAGGAGATCGACCTGGCGGTCGAGTCCGGTAAACACGCCCAGCGGGAATGGATGTCGTTCACCGCCGACCGCCGTCGTGACCTGCTGATCGATCTCGCCGATGCGGTGCGCGACCACATGGGCGAATTCTCCCAGCTCAACGTCCATGATTACGGCGTCCCCGTATCCCTGGCGATCAATACCGTGCTGGTCGAACGCTTTCTGCGGCACTTCGCGGGATATGTCGACAAGCCGCACGGTCTCAGCAGTCCGGTGGCAGGGTCGTTCGATCTCGATCTGATCGAACGCGAACCCTACGGTGTCGTCGGCGTCATCGCCCCGTGGAACGGTTCTATGGTCGTCGCCGCGGCCTGCGTGGTACCCGCGTTGGCCGCCGGCAACGCCGTGGTCTTCAAACCGTCCGTGCTGGCACCTTTCGCGGCATCGCGCTTCGGTGAGTTGTGCGCCGAGGTGGGATTGCCCGCGGGTTTGGTGAATGTGGTGCCGGCACGCACCGAGGGCGGCGACGCGCTCGTCCGGCACCGCGGGATCAGCAAGATCCACTTCACCGGCGGAGGAGAGACCGCGCGCAAGATCCTGACCGCCGCCGCGCAGAACCTCACTCCCGTGGTCGCCGAACTCGGCGGCAAGTCCGCCAACATCGTATTCGCCGACGCGGACCTCGATGCCGCCGCGCAGCTGTCGGCCTACCAGGGCCCCATCGTCCAATCCGGGCAGAGCTGTGCCTGCGCGAGCCGCATCCTGGTCCAAGAATCCGTCTACGACGCCTTCCTGGAGAAATTCGTCGCGACCGTCGAAGCCGCGAGGGTCGGTGATCCCTTCGACCCGAGCGTCGTCTTCGGTCCGGTGGTGAGCCAGACCGATGCCGACCGCATCCTGGGCGTGATCGATGACGCCGTCGCCACCCGCGCGGGCGAACTACTCACCGGCGGTGGACGGATCGGTGGTGATCTGGCCGATGGCTACTACATCGAACCCACGGTCTTCGCCGACGTCGACAACCACTCGGCGCTGGCACGCGACGAAACCTTCGGGCCGGTGGTCTCGGTCATGAAGTTCACCGACGAGGCCGACGCGATCCGGATCGCCAACGACAGCCCCTACGGTCTGAACGCCTTCGTCCAGACCACCAACCTCACTCGCGCCCACCGCGTCTCACGGCAACTGGAAGCTGGGTCGATCTGGATCAACCAGATCAGCGACATCTCGCCCCAAGGGCCCTACGGCGGCTACAAACAGAGCGGCTTCGGCCGCACCGGCGGCCTCGACGGCCTGAATGAATTCCTACAGGTGAAGAACATTCGGATCGGCATGGGCTGACGCTCGCACAACCGATGAGGTCTTCGGCCGCACCGCTTCCTGTGCGCAGTCATCACTGTGCACAGGAAGCGCGCTGCCGGTCGATCGAGTGAATGATGGGAAGTGAGTACCGGATGAACCGTCACCATCGACGGCACGATCTCGCGCGTCAGTCGCACCCGTTGGCCCTGGCCGCTGCGCAGGCGAGAAGGTTTCGTACCGGACATCGTTTGGTCGTTGCCGCATCGGGGGTCGCCGCCGTGGTCACCCATGCCGGCGGCTGGCTGTTCGACAGGGCGATGGCGGGCTGGGAGGTCGTCGTCCTGGTCGACGAAACCGACGATCGGCGCGCACTGGAGATCCTCGGGGCGCACGTCGTGGACTTGGAGTCCGCGTTGGCGTCACCGATTCGCATCCCCCTGCCGCAGGCGATCGCCGTCGATTCGCAGCTGTACCGCGCCGACGCCCGTGTCCGCGACGGAATCGCCGAGGTCTTCGACTACAGACTCATCGATGAAGTGACGATGTGGGGCGACGGGGTTCCCTATGACCTGGAAGAGCGCTTGATTCCGGTGCGGCACCGGCTCAGCACGGCCGCGCGTATGTTCAAACAGACCGCGCTTTCGGCCGCGGGTGCTCGGTCCGCACCCACCGAACCATCCGAGCTCTTCCGTAGCCGCACTGCGCTTTCCCGACCGCAGGGTATGCGCGATCTGGCCCCTGTGACCGTCTGATGCCCGATCGGCCGGTGGCGACCGATTCGCCACAACCCTCAGCGCAGAGACTCCATCAATGCCAACGCCGCCTCGGCGGCGGTGATGACCGCGCCGCGCTGTGCCGCGGCGCGGGCGGCGAGATCGCCGATGAGCCCGACATCTTTTCGCAGCAGACCGCTGGCGTGGGCGGCCAGGATCTCGAGGCTTCCGCCCAACGGAGCGATCGTGCTCAGCGCGAAACTGTTCGCGGTGCCTTCGGACAAGATCTCGCCGAGTCGTCGGGGGTCGATGCCCAATTCCTTGCCGAGTGCGAATGTCGTGGCCGCGGTGGCGAGGTTCGCGGTGAACAGCAGATTGTTGAGAAGCTTGGCGACCTGACCGGCGCCCAAGTCCCCCAGATGCACGACTCGCCCGGCGTAGGAATCGAAGACCGGCCTGCACCGTTCCACAGTGTCGCTCTCGCCTCCGACCATCACCAGCAGTCGACCTGCCGCGGCAGCTCGACCGCCCCCGCTCACCGGCGCGTCGATGACCTGAACACCCTTGTCCGCAGCAACTTTCGCGATTTCTCGGCAGGTATCGGGATGGACCGTGCTGTGTACCGCGATAACGCTGTTCGGCGCCAATCCGCTCAGCACGCCTTCGGCCCCCTCGACAACCTGTGTGATGTCGGAATCGCCGACCACACACAGGCAGACCAGATCGCTCGCCGCCGCGAGGACCGCCGGGGATTGCGCCACTGCCGCTTCGGTATCGGCGAAGGCGGCCAGCGTTTCGGGGCGACGCGCCCACAGCGTGGTCGGGTGCCCGGCCTCGACTATCCGCCGTGCCATGGGAGCGCCCTGGCTGCCGAGACCGATAAAACCTACACGCACGATTCTTCTCCGATATCGACTGGTAGTAATGAACTTTCTCTGCCCGAGGCATGCCCGCTGTCGGATACTCCGCCCGGCGCGTCAGCCGAGCGGAAGTGTCGGGCCGGGACTCTATTTCAGGGTGCTGCCCGCATCGACAGTCAAGGGAAGACCGGTGATGTAGCGGGCTTCGTCGGAGGCCAGGAACAGTACGGCGTTGCTGATGTCCACCGGCTCGACCCAGCCCACGGGCAACACGTGCATGAATTGGGCGACGGGCCGGAAGTCCTCCACGCCCGGATTCTCCAGATCCGGACGGAACATCTTCATCGTTCCCTCGTTCATGAACATCGGGGTGTTGACGTTGGTCGGATGCACCGAGTTGACCCGGATCGAGTGCTGTCCCAATTCGACCGCGAAGGTCCGCATCAGACCGACCACGCCGTGCTTGGCGGCGATGTAGTGACCGGTGTTCGGGTAGGCCTTCAGCCCGCCGACCGAACTCGTCAAGATGATGGATCCGCCTTTGCCCTGCGACAACAGGTGGGGCACAGCGGCTTTCACGGTCTTCCACACGCCGGAAAGGTTGATGTCGATCATGACGTCCCAGTCCTGCTCATCGAGCTGGTCCAGGGTCTGCCCGCCGTTGCCGATGCCCGCGTTTGCCACGATGATGTCCAAGCGGCCCAACTGCTCGACACCGTTGTCCACCGCGGCTTTCACCGCGTCGAAGTCGCGAACGTCGGCCTCGGTGGCGATGATTCGCCTGCCGAGACGCTTCACCTGCTCGACGGTGTCGGCCAGGTCGTCCGGGGTGGAGGCGGGTATCAGATCGGTGCCACTGACGGGCTTGCACACGTCGATGGCGATGATGTCGGCGCCCTCCTGCGCCAGTCGCAGTGCGTGGCTGCGTCCCTGACCACGTGCAGCGCCGGTGATGAAGGCAACCTTGCCTTCGACTCGCCCAACCATGAAAACCCCGTTCCTCGCAGATGGACCACTCGGGCGGCCCAATGTCTGTCCTCGATGACTGTCCTCGATCAAATACTGATCGGACGATCAAATGTGACATCGAGACGCCGCGCTGTCAACGGTTGATCGGCGCCGGGATCTGTCGAGGATCGCCGGTCCGCCGATGTCGAGTCGTCGATATCGACATGGTCGACCCGCTGCCGAAGATGCTATGTCCTAGCAGCTAGTACCGGCTTATTGCGATCGCATTCGACAGTTCGCCGTGGTAGGCGGGACGTCCTCGTCGATCTTGCGTGAGGTCCGATGGTCTTGACCGCACTCGGGAGCGAGTGGTAGTCATACTCAATCGAAAATGTTTGATCGATCGATAAATTCGGCTGAAGCCGCCTTCCTTCGGTGGCCCATCAACCCCAACCAACCATCCGATCGATCGGCCGATGGGCGAATCGCCCGGGCCGGTGGCTGCCGCCCCTGTTTTGAAAGGCTGACAATGACCGACTTGGCGTCTGTCGACTACTTCTCCGATGCATCGGTCGCGCAGGACCCGTACGAATATCTGCACTATCTACGCAGTCGGAATCCGGTCTTCCGTGAACCCAATTACGGTGTCGTGGCCGTCACCGGATACCAGGAAGCCAATGAGGCGTTCCGCAACACCGACGCGTTCTCGGCCTGTGTCTCGGTCGGCGGGCCGTTCCCTCCGCTGCCGTTCGTCCCCGAGGGAGACGACATCAGCGTGCAGATCGAGGCGCACCGGCATCAGTTCCCGATCTTCGAGCACATGGTCACCATGGATCCGCCCGAGCACACCCGCACCCGCACCTTGTTGAGCCGACTGCTGACACCGAAACGGCTCAAGGAGAACGAGGACTACATGTGGCGGTTGGCCGATCGCCAATTCGATGAAATAGTCGCGGGCGGCCGGTGTGAATTCCTCGACGACTACGCCAAGCCCTTCGCCACTCTGGTCATCGCTGATCTGCTCGGTGTCCCCGAGTCCGATCGTGACGAGTTCCGCGATCGCCTGGCCAGCCACAAGGATCCCGGCAGCAGAGTGGGGGCACTGGACCACGAACCGGTGGGCTCCAACCCGCTGCAGTGGCTGGAAGACACCTTCAGCGAGTACATCGCCGACCGTCGAGCCAGGCCGCGCCCAGACATCCTCGGGGTGCTCGCGTCCACGAACTACCCGGATGGATCGGTACCCGAGGTCATCGATATCGTGCGACCGGCGACCTTCCTGTTCGCCGCGGGACAGGAAACAGTCACCAAACTGCTCAGCTCGGCCGTGCGGGTACTCGCCGAACAACCAGATCTCCAGCAACTCGTGCGCGAGGACCGCAGCCTGGTCGGTTCGTTCATCGAAGAATCGCTGCGCATCGAAAGCCCGACCAAAGTCGACTTCCGACTGGCGCGCAAGACCACCCGACTGGGCGGGGTCGATATTCCCGCCGGCACAGTGCTGATGCTGTGCATCGGTGCCGCCAACCGCGACCCCCGCAAATTCGAGAATCCCGACGAATTCCGGATCGACCGCCGCAACGCCCGCGAGCACATCGCCTTCGGGCGCGGCATTCACACCTGCGCCGGAGCGCCGCTGGCCCGCACCGAAGGTCAGGTCACCCTCAACCGGATGCTCGACCGTCTGCGCGACATCGCGATCGACGAGAGCGCGCACGGCCCTTCCGGTCACCGGAGCTACAGCTACGAACCGACGTTCCTGTTGCGTGGTCTGCGCGACCTCAACATCACCTACACCCGGGCGAAATGAATTCGGCCGAGCCACTGCGCCCCCGGATGCCGGTACCCGCGGCGAATACCGGCGTGGTGATCGGTGGTCTCCGATGAAGGTTTCCGTCGACTCCGACCGCTGCCGCGGCCACGGCGTCTGCGTGGCGCTGTGCCCCGCAGTCTTCGAACTCAACGACGACGGCTACGCCCAGGCGCGAAACCCAGAGGTGCAGAACGAAAACGAGGAGGCGGCCATCGACGCGGTGGACGCCTGCCCGGAGCACGCCATCGTCGTGGGGTAGCCACGCCACGGCCCCCCGCAGGCGCAGTTGGATGACGACACGGTCGCCGGCTGGTCAACGAGGTCCAGTTGAGGAGAAATGTGAAATCGCAACGAAAAGTCGTCGCCGTCGTGGCGATGGCGCTGTTGGCCGCCGGATGCGGGCGCAGCGAAACCGGAGAGGAAACCGCCCCGGCCCAGGTCGCGACCTCGGGAGACTTCGGCGACTTGTCCGGCATCTGCCATGGCGGAACGGCAACCGGAGCTCCGACCCAAGGCGTAACGGCCACAGAGATCGAGGTCGGCGTCTTCAGTGATGTGGGGTTCACCAAGCAACCCGAGTTCGTCGATGCGGCAAAGGTTTTCACCTCGTGGTGCAATGCGGCCGGTGGCATCAACGGTAGGAAGGTGGTGTTCGAGGTTCGAGACAGTAATCTGCTGGAGGTTCGCCCACGGATGCTCGATGCCTGTCGGGAGGATTTTGCGCTCGTCGGTGGCGGCGCGGCGCTGGACGGGCTCGGAGTCAAGGACCGTCTCGCGTGCCTGTTGCCTGAGTTCCCCGCACAGGTCTCGCAATCGCAGAACTTGCAGTCCGATTTGCAGGTCAGCGCTCTGACCAGTACATACGCGCACTACGAGCCCTATTTCGGTTTCCGGAAATGGCTGCTGAACGAGGCGTACCCCGAATCAGCCGGCGCGATCGGCATCATCAACGGTGACTCGCCGGTGACCAAGGTGCTCGGCGACAAAGCGGTCGAGGCGATCAAGGCCGCCGGAGGGACGGTGACCTACAGCGAGCTGTACCCCGCCTCGGGTGTCTCGGACTGGACCCCATACGCGCAGGCCATCAAGAACAAGAACGTCAGGGGATTGGTGTTCTACGGCGACTTCCGACAGCTGGGAAAGCTCGAGGACGTCTTGACCGGTATGAACTACGAACTCGATTGGATCGACCCGACCAACAACTCCTACAACCCGCAGTTCCTCCACGCGGCGGCGCAGTCGGTGGGCATGCAGAACAACGTCGTCGATCTGACCGGCGCGGTCCCGGTCGAGGCATCCGCTGCCTCGACCGCGATGAGACAGGTGCACGACATGTATGCGAAATACGCACCCGGCGCCGAACTCGCCCTGGGCTCCGTACGAGCCCTGTCCTCCTGGCTGCTGTTCGCCAAGGCCGCCGCCAGTTGCGGTGATGAGTTGACTCGCAGGTGCGTGCTCGAGGCCGCCGCCAAGGAAACCGCCTGGACCGGTGGCGGATTGCACACCGCACGCGATCTCTCGGACAAGGACGCGGCACCGGACTGCTTCAACGTCATGCAGGCGACCCCAGAAGGGTGGAAGCAGGCCGATTTCAAACCCGACCGCGGCCTGTACCGCTGTGACGTGCCCCCGTACCGCTACACCGGTGCGTACGGCTCGGCAACAACCCTGGCCGATGTCGGCAAGACCCTCGGCGACCTGAAGTAGTAGAGCGGTCATAACAACGTATTTCACAATCTTCAGGGAGAGAGAATGGGAAAGCTGGAGGGCAAGGTCGCTTTCATCACCGGTGCCGCGCGCGGCCAGGGACGTAGTCATGCGATCCGGCTGGCGCGGGAAGGCGCCGATGTCATCGCCGTGGACATCTGTGCCCAGTTGGAGACGGTGCAGTACCCGATGGGCACCGTCGACGAACTCGCACAGACTGTCGAAGAAGTCGAGAAGCTGGGTCGGCGCATCATCGCCCGGCGGGCCGACGTCCGCGACGTAACCCAGCTGAGGCAGGTATTCGAGGAAGGCGCAGCGGCGCTCGGCCCGGTCGACATCGTGTTGGCCAACGCCGGGATCGGGGCAGGAGGAGCGGTCGCGCCGGACGAGCAGGAGTGGGACGAGGTCATCGGCGTCAACCTGACCGGTGTCTGGAACACCGGTCGCGTCGCGATCCCGTCGATGGTCGAACGAGGAAGGGGAGGATCGATCGTGCTGACCAGCTCCACGGGTGGCCTGATCGGTGTCGGCATCCCGACGGCAGGGTTCCTCGGCTATACAGCAGCCAAACACGGTGTCATCGGACTGATGCGGTCGTGGGCCAACTACCTCGCACCGCACAACATCCGTGTGAACAGCGTCGCCCCGACCGCCGTTCGTACGCCGATGGCCCGTGACGGGAATCTCGCGGCGATCATGGAACGCAACCCCGCACTGGCCCACGCGCTCTCCAACGCGATGCCCGTCGACCTGGTGGAACCACTCGATGTCTCCAATGCCATCACCTGGCTGGTCTCCGACGATGCCCGCTACGTCACCGGCTCGGTAGTTCCCGTCGACGCGGGCCAGCTGAACAAGCGATAGCCGCTGCGATTCCCCTCGCTCGCAGGTGAATACCGGCAACCAGGCCGGTGCGTGCCGCGCGGGCGGGCCGACACCACATCGAGTGCCTACCCTGGAGGGAGTGGACGTCCCCACGCGCTGGATCCGAGGTTTCGTCGTGCTGCCGTCCGAGTGCCCGCGGACCACGGCTCGGATCACGGTCGAGCTGCGTGACGTCACCTACGCCGACGGGGCGGCACCGCTGATCGCCGTTGTCGAGACAGGCGGCGCCGCGGTCGGGCCGGGCGTGCGGCACCCGTTCGAATTGAGCGCCCCCGAGAGCCCGGTCGGCACCGCGCTGTCGCTGGCCTGTCAGGTCGATCTCGCCCGCGACGGTGTACCAGCGGCGGGGGATCTGGTGTCCACGCAGTCGATACCCGTGCCCGCACACGGGCAGGTAGGCGGCGTGGAGATCCCCGTATCGCGGATGGGGTAACGCGCTACGCGCGCGAGCGCGGTGTCATCGGCTCACGCTTCCTTGGACAGGCGACGGATCATCCGACGTCGTCGACCCGACAGAGGAAGCGCAACTCCCATGACCATCGAAAACACCTTTCCAGCGGCCACCGCGACGGACGACACCGGCGAATTCCACTCCGGCCCGGATGCGGGCTCCACACTGATCGGCAGCGTCGAGCACGGAGTGCGCGAACTGCGTTATGCGGCGGTCGACGATCTCGCGATCTTCGAAGGCGACATCGTCCTCGGCACCCTCGACGAGATCGAGGCCCGCCGGAATCAGGAAGGCGCGGTGATCTCGGGCGCGAACTTCCGCTGGCCGAACGCGGTCGTCCCCTACGACATCGACCCGGCGCTGCCCTCGCGGCAGCGGGTCACCGACGCGGTGGCGCACTGGAACTCGCGCACCAGGATCCGGTTCATCCCGCGCACCAGCGTCCACAACGATTTCGTGCGGTTCGTGCCGAGCACGGCGAGCCGCTCGCCGGTGGGCAGACAGGGCGGACAGCAGACGATCGAACTCACCAGCGGCGCGCCCACGGGCACGGTGGTGCACGAGATGGGGCATGCGCTCGGACTCTGGCACGAACAGAGCAGAGAGGACAGGGGGACCTTCGTGGAGGTGCGCCTCGCCAATGTGGACCCGGCCTATCGGCACAACTTCGCCCAGCACATCACCGACGGCGATGATGTCGGCGGCTACGACTTCGGCTCGATCATGCATTACCCCGCAACGGCTTTCAGCAACAACGGGCAGCCGACCATCGTTGCGCGCGTCACCGTGCCGCCCGGTGTGACGATGGGACAGCGCACCGCGCTCTCGGCGGGCGATGTGAATGCCGCGCACACGATATACCCGGCGTGATCGGGCGTCGGCGACCCCTGGCGCGATATGGCGGCGTATTCCCGCCTACCGCAGGGGTTTCCGCGCTCGCGCGGCGCACCGATTCTTGGAACCCGGTCATTGCCGGCAACGACGACAGGACCTATACCTCCTGGTCGGGGCGATAACAGGGGCGGCGATCGCCGCGCCGGTCGTGGAAAGTCGAGTGGTCCACTACTCGTGATCGGCACCGCACTCGCGCCCAGGCTGAGTACATCAGCACACACTCTCCTGGAGAGGCGACCCATGAATACCGACAGTCGAACACGCACCGTCGCATGGCGCGAACAGATGGACGCCGCATCGCGGCGATTCGCCGACACCGCCGCGCAACGCGACGAGGTGACACGCCTGCGTGAAGCGACCGAGTCCGATGTCGTCGACACGAAGGAACAGATCCTCGCCCGCGCCGACCGCCTACTCGTCACCGGCGAAGTCCCCGCGCAGGCGGTGATCGACCTGGGCAGGCAGGATCCGGTCGACAGCATGCGCTCGCTCGAGCGTGTCATCGGCTTCGCCAACGAGCTGCAGGCCGCCAACTTCCTGACTCGCGGCACCCGCGCCGCGGTCGCGGTCGCACGGATCTCATTGGCCGACAACGGTCGTGAGGTGCCGATGGGCACCGGTTCGATGGTGTCGCCGCAGCTGTTGCTCACCAATAATCATGTGCTGCCCACGCCCGACGCGGCGGAGTCGGTCGTGCTCGAGTTCGGCGCCGAGGTCGACATCGATAACGTGCCGAACGCCACCGTGCGCTACCGGCTGGCGCCCGCCGACTTCTTCGTCACCGACAAACATCTCGACTACACGCTGGTGCGCGTGGCGCCGGGGCCGGACGGCGTTGCGCCCGGCACCAGGTTCGGCTGGAATCCGCTGATCGCCGAACCGGGCAAGATCGTGATCGGTGAGGCGATGAACGTTGTCGGGCATCCCTCGGGGCGGCTCAAGGAGATCTCGATCCGCGACAACCGGCTCGACCTGCAACTCGACCACTTCCTGCACTACAGCTCCGACACCGAGCCGGGGAACTCGGGCTCGCCGGTCTTCAACGACCAGTGGGAGATCGTCGCGCTGCACCACGCCGGGGTCCCGAAGAAGGACGACAAGGGCAGGGTGCTGCGCAAGGACGGCAAGTTATGGCAATCCGGCGACGGTGACGACGCGATCGACTGGATCGCCAACGAGGGCACCCGGGTGAGCGTGCTGCTGCGCGACCTGGGATCCCGGCAGTTCTATTCGGCGCGGCGCGCACTGCTCGACGAACTCGGGCCCGCGGCGGACCTGCCCGCCGACACCGCCGTCGCCGAGGTGACAACACCGGTGCCGCAACGAGTTCCGGCCGCCGAGAGCCTCGTGCGTGGTCTGCGGGGCAGGCCGGCCGCGTTCGGTGGTCGCCGCAGCGTGTTGTTCCTGCACGGGCGCGGGCAGCAGGGCCGCGATCCGACCGAGCTGCGCCGTAGCTGGACGGCCGGACTGAACAAGGGGCTCACCCTCGCCGACCTGCGCCCGATCGATCCCGTCGACGTGTACTTCCCCTTCTACGGCGACCAGCTCGCCGCGAGCGTGGACCCGCGCGAAGCCGCCGACACGGGATCGGCACTCTACGAGAATCTCGTCGCCGAGGCGGCGCACCGCGCCGGGATGCCGCGCGCCGACGAACTGCCCGCCGACGAACTGCCCGCCGACCCGGAGGCGTGGGAACTCTTCGGCGGGATCGGCGCGGTCGTGCTGGGACGGTTGCACGACCAGCTCAGCTGGATCGCCGCCCGCAGCGGCCTCGACTCAGCGCTCATCGGGGCCATCTTCAAGGACGTCGCCGCCTATCTCGACGACGAGCGGGTCCGCAAGGGCGTGCTGGACACCGTGCTCCCCGATGTGCCCGTCGGCGGCGAGCTGATCCTCGTCAGCCACAGCCTCGGCACCGTCGTCGCGATGGATCTGCTCACCCAGCTGCCGCGCGAACAGAACGTGAGCCTGCTCGTGACGGCGGGCAGCCCGCTCGGTCTGGACGGGGTGTACCGCAAGCTGCTGAGCGGCGTCGCGAGCAGGCCGGAACGCGTCGGCGAATGGCTCAACACCTGGTACGCCGGTGACCCGATCGCCATCGGCTGCCCCCTGCGCCAGGTCTGGGGGCCCGAGCTGGCAGACCTCCCGGTCGAGAACCCCAAGGAGCGGGCACACGACATCGCCGAATACCTCGCCCATGCCGCGGTGGCCGCCACGATCGGACAGCAGCTGTCCGCCTGAGCGACAACGCTATTCGAATTTCTCAGAGTAATCACTCGAAACAGGTAGGTGGAAGATGACACTCGAACTCGGCGATCACGTCTGGTATTGGAACGGCAGGATGTCGCTCGACAAGAACATCCCGCGGACGACCTGGTTCCCCGGGGTGAACCCCAACGACCCCACCGACTACGGCGGGCACGGCAAAGAGATCTTCAACTATGTGATCCATGCCGACGAGATCGCTCGCGGCCGACCGCATATGCGCAACCACGAAGGCAGTTTCGCGTGGCTGAACAACAATCCGGGAAATATCACCGGAATGCCGGGCGGTCCCGACTACGGCCAGTATCCGGGCAAGTTCAACTGGCACAACTTCCTGATCTTCCCGACCTGGGGCGCCGGGTACTTCGCGATCGCGCAGCTGCTCCGCTCGGCGTCCTACCGCGATCTGTCGATCCTGGACGCCTTCGCCCGCTATGCGCCGGCGTCGGATGGCAACAATCCGGCTACCTACGCGAACGCGGTGGCGGACGCACTGGGTATCTCCGTGGGCACGCGGATCGGGGATCTCGACGACGATCAGATGCTCGTCGTGCAGGACAAGATCCAGGAGATCGAGGGAGCTGTTCCAGGCGACAGCCTCGCCTGGGATTCCGAGGATGTGCCGCCGGAGATCGCCGCCGAGCTGCCGGCATTCCGGCGCGTCGCCCGTCCCCGCGCCGTGCGACGCTCGCGCGACGCGTTCACGATCGAGATGTCCGCACCGGTCGATCCGTCCGGGTTCACCAACGGTCTCGGCGGCCCGAACCAGGGGGGTCACCAGGGGCCGAACTGGTATGTGCAGTACGGCATGGACCTCGGCGGCGCCGCGGGCACCGCGGTGTACGCGGCATTCGACGGCCACATCACCAGATATCAACCGCACGATCCCGCCCAGGACAGCGGAAAGGTATACGGTGCGCAGATTTTCCTGCGCGCGCCCAACGACATGATGGGTGGCTTCTACACCCACCTGACCGATGTTCCGGCCGGGCTCGGGCCGGGATCGACGGTCTCACGGGGCGATTTCCTCGGGACTGTGCTCGGGTTCGGCGGGATTCCCCCGCACCTGCATCTCGCGCTGGTCGAAATCATCGGCGGCGCGCCGGGCGGGCAGTACACCGGCGTCGATCTCTATCAGACCTTCCTCGGTCTGGAGGCGTCCGATCCGGATGCGGTTGTCTCCGTGACGTTCCGGCAGGACGGCACCCCGCCGGACGAGGGGCTGCGTGCCGCACCCATCGATGCGTCGCGCGGACGTAGCAGTTCCGCGGCGGTCGCCGTCGACTAGGCCGACGCGAATCGGCGTGGAGGAGAGGCGACCGCAGATGAGAGAGGCGTTGCTGGTCCGTCCGGACGACCACCTGGTCATCGGTGTTCGCTGGTCGGGCTTCATCACCGACGGGACCGGCGTGCTCACCGCGGGTGAGCGGGCCCGCCTCACCCTCCTGTTTCCCCCACAGCATGTGGGTGAGGAGTGCTCACCGCCGCAGTCGCGCGCCCCGCTGTCCCTGGCGGCGGGGACGACGGGCATGTTCGTGCCCGGCTGGCGCGGGGTGCTCGCCGGGCCGAGCCGCATCGTCGTCGCGGTATCGCCGGGCCGTCGAATCCCGTTGACCGTGAACGGGATTCTCGACGCGGTGGGAAACCTGCCGGTCGCGGTGCCGCAGGCGGTGCCGACGGCGGAGGAGACCGCGCTCGAGATCCCGTGGCGCACGGTCCTGGCGCCGGGCGCCCGCACACCGGGCGGCGTGGTCGTCTGCAGACACAGCTCCGGCGCTCCCTCGTCCACCGGTGTGTACGGAATGTGGCGTACCCGGCTCGTCGACGCCGATGCGCCTGCCGCGCTGACACTTTCGGACGCACGGCTCACCGTCCGGGTCGCGGACCCGGACGTCGCGAACACCGCCGATCCCACCTTCGGTCCGGCGGCACCGGACAACACGGTGGGGCTGTCGTTGGCAGCGCGCACGCGACTGGTGGCGGAGACGAACGCGCGACCGGCCACCGCGACCCGGCTGGAACTCAGCACTCTCGGTGGCACCATGAACGCCAAGGGGGTATGGGATGGCTTCGAGTGGGAGCAACGCACCGTGCTCGGCCGCGACATGCTGGTTCGCGCACGATTCCAGGGCGTGATGTATCCGCTGGGCCATCGGGCCGAATATCTCCAGGTGGTCACAAGAGAATTCGACTCCGACGCCACGGCGGGCGGGGCCGCGGTGCTTCGCCGGGTCGGCGTGCTCACCATTCTCGAGCCGGTGCGGCGCCAACCCGACGACCCCGGATCACGTCGTCGGTTCCCGCTCGGCGATATCGAGATCGAGCAGACGACGTTCACCGACATCGCCTCGCCCGACTCCGCGGTTCCCGGTGCGGGCTGGCAGCGGACCGCGTTACCGGGAGTCGGTCAACAGGCCACGCACTTCCGGCCGATCACGACCGCCGGGGCGCCTGTGCGGTTCCCCGTCCGGTGCACGACCGGTACCGGTGTCGTCACCTTCGGGCTGCCGCTGCTGTTCGTCGCCGAGATCACCCTCGGCGGCGGATCGACCTCGCTCACCGATCCGGGACTGGCCCAACGGCTTTCCGTGGACTACGGCGCGGTGGCGGTGGGGTTCGCGCCGACACCGATCGACCTGGCCGATGCGGGTGGGCGAGCCCGCGGTGATATCCACGAAGTACACGGGGTGACGATCGCGGGCATCGCGAGCCAAGCGCTCGGCGACGGATATCGCGCGGGACTGGCCCAGCTCGAGATCGCCCTGCCCGCGCTGCGGGTATTGCGCGGTGACGCCCAGCTGACCTCGGTGCGGTTGTCCGAGAACTACTTACGTGACGGCACCGCCGACGTGCTGCTGGAGATGGTGTCTAATCAGACCCGCGACATCGACTTCGCCCGCGACGCTGAGAGATCGGGTGGCCTGCTCGCCCCGAAGTACACCGCCAACGCGATCTCGCGGACCTTCGGCCCGGTCAACCTGCAAGCCCTGCCGCACCCCGCCACCGGCTTGATCGACCCGGCCGCGCTGTTCCCGTCGGATCGGGCGTCACTGCTGGGCTTTCCATTGAAAACGCTGCTGACGCAACTGCGCCAGCCACCGGAGATCACCGCCGTGCCCCGAGTCGGTGCGCCGCCTGAGGTCCGCATGCAGTGGCGCGATATCGCCTTGCGCTCGGCGGGCACGTTCGTCGCCCGTCCCGGCACGCGGCTCGATCTCACCGTCCTCGCCGCGCCCGACAAGAACGAAACCGTCTGCTCGGTCAGGGATTTCACGCTCGAGCTGCCACCGGGGCCCAAGCGGGTGTTGCGCCTGACCTTCGCGGCGCTGACCTTCACGCAGCGAGGCGGCTCCGCGCCCGACGTCACCGTCGACGGTGTCGGCGTCGAATTCGTCGGCGAGCTGACGTTGCTGAAGGAACTCCAGGACCTGGTGAAGCTCGGTGACACCGGCAAGATGCTCGACATATCCACTCGCGGCATCGTGGTGCGCTACGCGCTTCCGCTGCCGCCGGTGACAGCGGGTGCGTTCGTCATGCGCAACATCGCGCTCACCGCGGGCATCGACATTCCCTTCAACGGCGATCCGGTCGGCTTCACGTTCGGATTCGCCAGCCGCGTCAACCCGTTCCAGCTCAGCGTGATGATGTTCGGCGGTGGCGGGTATCTCGAGATCCATCTCGATCGAGACGGCCTGCGGCGACTCGAGGCGGCCCTGGAATTCGGAGCCTTCGTCGCGGTCGACTTCGTCGTCGCCTCGGGCGAAGTGCACGCGCTCGGCGGGGTTCGTTTCACCCTCGAGCGCAGCGGCGCGGTGACACTGTGCGGATACCTGCGCATCGGGGGCTGCGTCGAGGTACTCGGCCTGATCAGCGTCTCGATCGAGCTCTGTCTCTCGCTGACCTACCGGTCCGAGCGCAATGCGCTGGTCGGCCGGGCGACCCTGGTCATCGAGGTCGACCTGACCCTCTGGTCGGACAGTGTGGAAATCGACAGTGGTGAATGGGTGCTCGCGGGCGGGGCGGCGCGCAGGCCGGCTCTGCGTGACCGTGACACGGCAATGGCTCGATGGCTCGCGTATCGGGCCGCGTTCGCAGGAGTGGGGCGAGAGTGACGATGAACGAATCCGAATATTTCCGCGTCGTGCTCGATGCCGAGCTCACCCATCCGGTGGGCCGGGTGGCGACGAGCCATGACGGCAGATGGATCCTCGCGGGCACCGGGTGGAACGCACCCTGGCTGGGAAATAATGCCCCGCAGGGCATCAGCGTGATCGACGGGTCCTCCGGGCAGCCTGCCTGGACCAAGCCCGGCACGCGATGCTTCGATGCCGTCTTCACCCCGGATGGTGAGTCGGTCGCGGTCTCGATCCAGGATCAGGACGCGCAGCTGCGGATCGTGCTGTTGCGGACCGCGACCGGCGAGCAGATCTGGACCCTCGGTGGCGGTGGCTTCTTCCAGCTCAGCCCGGACGGCACGCGGCTGGGTGTCGTCGGCGTCCGAAGCGACGAATCGGCGCACAGCTTCGTGCTCGACGCGGTCAGCGGCGCACTGCTCAACGAGCAGGGCAATGCGATGGCGCGGCCACGCTTCCGCTTCGACTCGACGTTGCTGTGCACGGGCTGCCCGTCTCTGGTGGACGTGCTCACGGGAGCGCCACGATGGCAGTCGGGTGACCATACGGGCATCCCCTCGGCGGCGGTGTTCACCGAGCGGGGCGACGCGGTGATCTTCGCGAGCTCAACGTGGGGGAAGATCACGACCTACGAGCTGGAGGCCGACGCCAACGGGGCGCCCGTCGTGCGCGGGGCGGTCGCCGCCGCTGAACTGGCGAACACCACCACATGGTTCGACACCCTCATTTTCGGTCCCGACCGCAGCACGCTGATGCGGGTCGGAAACCAGGATGTGGCACTGCTGTCGGTGCTGGACGGCAGTGTGCGGCGTCGGCTGCCGACGCCTGCGAACGGGTTTTTCGCCTTCACCGCCGAATTCCTCCCCGATGGCAAGCGGCTGGTGGTCAACGTCCCGGTACCACCCGCACCGCCGGAGACCGTACGCGCAGGTGTCAGCGTCATCGAAACCACCGGCGAATCGGTCGTCTGGTCCGATCCGGGGCGAGACGTCGCCGACCTGGCGGTCACCGGCGACGGCTCGCGTGTCGTCGCGGGCGGCGAGAACGGTCTTCGCGTCTACGAACTCGGCACGCCCGCGCGTTCCCGGCGCGACTGCCATGCCCGCATCGCCGCGGTGGCCGCGAGCGACGGTCCCGCCGGAATCGTCGCGGCGGCGGCCGAATCACGGCTCGTCGTGTTCCGGGCGACCAGCGGCGAGCTCATGCTCGAACGCGTCCATCCCGGCCCGATCAGCGCCGTCGCGGTCAGCCCCGACGGGCACAGCGTCGTCACTGGAAGCAGCGATGGCGGTTGCAGGCACTTCGACACACTCACCGGCGCGCGCTGGACCGCACGCCACAACGGGCCGGTCAACGCGGTGGCGTTCAGCGACAACGGAACCCGGGTGGCGACCGCAAGCGCCGACCGAACGGCGCGGCTGTTCGACCGGGTACCCGGCGGCGCCGACCCCGAGGAGGGGGTCGCGCTCTGGTCGCACCAGCATCCGCTGGCGGTCACCCACGTCGCGGTCGGTCCCGGCGGCGCCTGGGTCGCGACCGCGGCGCTGGATCGCAAGGTGCGCATACTGTCCGGGTCGACCGGCGACGAACTGCGTCCGCCGTTCGAGCACGACGCCAAGATCCGGGATCTTCGGGTCAGCGCCCAGACACTGGTCACCGCGAGCGAGGACGGCAGTGCATTGGTCATCGACGCGGCCGCCGGACAACGCCGGTTGCGGATCGAGCATCCAGGACCGGTGACGGTTCTGGCGCTGTCGGCGGACGCGACCCTGCTCGCCACCGCGGGCACCGGCAAGACTGTCGACATCTGGCGCATCGATGGCGACCGGGAAGTCCTGGTGCACCGTCTCACGGCCAGGGCCGCCGTCAACGGCCTGGTGTTCGCGGTGGGTGGCGCGTTGATCGTGTCCGCCGACGACGCGGTGATGGCGGTCGTCGACCTCGTCACCGGACGCGAGATCGACCGGTTCCTGCATCCGATGCCGATGAGTCACCTGGCGTCCGGGAGCGATCGCCGGATCATCGTGGGCGCCTGCACCGACGATGTCGCGCGAGTCTACGAGGTGAGCCGGTCATGAGCGAAATACTGTGGGTCGCTGTGCCCGACGGTCGCGAGGGCACGGAGCTGTCCCTGCGGGTGCTGGTCGTGCCGAGGCTGTCCGAGGGCGTGTTGAGCGACTTCGGGCTCCAGGACTGGCCGTCGATCCTCGCCGAGCAGGTTGGCTTCCAACTGCGGGTGCGCACCGCGGCGGGGGAGCGGGTGATCGGTCGGTCACCGCGCCTCGTCGCACGGGCGAAGTCGCGGCTGTGGACCGAATTCTTCGGTGGTGAGGCCGGTTTCGTGCGGCAGTGGGAAGACCGGACGGTGCGGCCACCCCTGGTCTCGGACACCTCCGGCGCCGCGCGCAAGGTCGCCGCGACACTGCGCACCATCACCCGGACCGGGGCCGAACGGACAGCGGAGGAGACCGAGGCGACGGTTCGCGACCAGATCGCCGGATGGGACGACGCCGCGACACCACCGGTCTCGGACGACATCGAACCGCCGCCACCTGTCGTCGCGGACTTCCACCGCACGGTCTCGAACCTGCGTGAACATCCGGCCGTCCTGCTCGAACTGGGATTGATCTTCGAACTGCGTTGCGACGCGACGGATCTGGACCAGGGGACCGCGCTGGTCAGCGTTCGTTGCGTCGATCCGCCGTTCCTGCGCAACCTCGTCACGTCCCCGTGGACACGCTACGAACTCACCGCGACGAGCTTCCGGCCCGCCCCGAACGCGGAGGGGTCATCGGGCATCCGGGCCGGACTACTCGACCTCTCAGACTCGGTCTCGCTCACCGATCCGGCCGCCCCCGCCGCCCCGCGACGGTGGGCGATCGCCACCTTCGACATCGACGGCGGTGCGGACGGATTCCGGCAAGCAGCACACGATTTCGCCCTGAACCCGCCGGAGAACGCCACCATGCCGCCGGTCCGATCCACCGGGATCGCGCTGATCCGGCCCGGGCGCGCACGCGAGTTCGCCGCGCGAAGCGGCGCGGGCCGCCGCCGCGCCCGCGCCATCGGCGATGCCGTGTTCTCGGCCGAGGACCTCGTGCTCGGCTACCGCGTGGACATCCGCCGTGAGGGGACACCGTGGCTGTCGGTGTGCGAACGCGATGCCGACTATCGCGTCAACGGGGTGGACATCGCCTCCGGGCGAGAAGAAGGGCACGTCAAGCCGTTCGCGGCGGTGCGGGGCGCCGATGGGCAGTTGCGTGCCGACGAGGTCGTGCTGCGCTGGGACGGCTGGAGTCTGGCGCTGCCGTCGCCGAACCTACGCGGTGACACGACCGGTCCGGTCCGTAATCCCGCCCAGCCGTTGCCGTTCGACTTCCGGTGGGCCTTCGCGGTTCCGCCGCGAAGTATGCCCGCCCTGCGCTTCGCCGACCTCTATCAGATGCGTGTGCGGATCGCGGATATGGCGGGCGGTGGCCTCACCGCCGCGGAACTGGCCGACTCCACGGTCGCCAGCGCCGGGGTGAGCTACCTGCGCCACGATCCGGTACCACCGCCTGACGTGCACGGACCCGCCGCGTTCGCGCCGGGCGCGGCGGTCACGAGGCTGGTGATTCGCAGCGATTTCGACCGGACCGTCGATCAGATCCACGCCGCGGACCCGGACTATCCGGCGATCGACGCGCGCACCCTGCGGCCGCCGTCCGCGCCGTTCTCCTTGATCGAACAGCACCGGGTGCTCGACGAGATGACCGACGAGGAATCGTTCCGGCTGGCACAGCGTGCGATGGACGCCGACGGCAGCGGCGCGGGCCTGCCGGACCCGGTCGCCAGCGGAGTGCGGGCCCAGGTGCGCGCCGGCGAGGCGGGGCTCGCCGCCGCGATCGGTGACCACAGCGCGTGGGCTCCCGCCTGGCCGGAGTTCGTGACCAAAACTGTCGAGCTGCACGAGAACTCCGGCGAGGCGCCGATCACCGTGCGGTGGAAAGGCAACCTGCTGATGGTCACCCTCGCCAAGGGGAAGGAAGTGACGATCGAGCTGAGCTCCACCCTCGACGGTGAGCTGTCCAACCACCTGGCCATCAGTGACTTCCTCGCAGGCGGCGGTGCGGGAGAACCGGCGATCTCGCCGGATAGCACGAAACTCGGCCGCAATCCCGCGGTCACCCCACCGGTTCGCCTCGCCGTGGTGCACGCCGTCAAACGTCCACTGCGCGAACCACGGTGGACTCTGCCCTCGACCGCCGTCGTCCGGAATCCGCACGATCCGACGGTGCTGCTCACACCGACGTTCCCGCCCGCGGGTCCGGACGCCGGTCTCGACCCCGACAGCACCGGGCGCCTGGAAGTGGCCGCCGCGTGGACCGAGATCAGCGATACCGGACCCGAGGCCACCACCGGTAGCCGCCCGATGAGTGTCGCGCGTCTGCACAGCCAGACGATCTCGCGCGGCGAAGCGCCGCAGGTGCGGATTCGGCAGGAGTTCGGCGACACCAGACATCGCACGATCACCTACACGCTCAACGCGGTCAGCCGGTTCCGTCAATACTTCAAACCCGGTGAACCCGAGTCCGCGTTCGCCGTCGCCCGCGCGCAGACCCCGGTCGTCGTTCCGTCCTGCGCGCGACCGACCGCGCCGATGGTGCTCGGCGTCGTGCCTGCCTTCGGCTGGCGCCGGGAACGTGTCGGGGATGATCGTGTCGAGCTCACCAGGGAGAGCGGTCGGCTGCGGGTCGAGGTGGCGCGCCCCTGGTACGAGACGGGGGAGGGTGAGCAGCTGGCCGTCGTTCTCGCGCCGAACGGCGCCCCTTCGCCCGCCGTGCTCGAGTCGGTCAGCCGGATGGGTCGTGATCCGCTGTTCGGCACACCGGCGACCCAGCCGTTCCCGCGGGCCGCGTGGTTCCCCGCGTCGACGGGACCGGTCGATGTGGTCGTACCGGAGCTCGGCCAGCCGGTCACGATCGCGCCCCATCCGGTCTCACCCGGCGGCGACCGCTGGTTCGCGGACGTGGAAATCGCTGTGCCGCGGGAACAGCAGTCGTACAACCCGTTCGTGCGTCTGGTAATCGCCCGCTACCAGCGCGACAGCCTCGACGGTATGAGCCTGTCGCCGCTCGTCGCCGCCGAAACTGTTCCGCTGCTGCCCGATCGGAAGGTCGTCGTCGAACGGGCCGGGGCCGATCTGCGGATCACGGTGACCGGTACGTCGCCGAATCCGCTGAATCGGCTGGAGGCACTGCTCGAGTCCTGCCCGCAGGCGCACGCCCCCGACGCGGTCGAACTCGTCGTCGACGATCCCGCCGAGCAACCGGATCTCCCGGTGTGGCGGCCGGTGCCAGGGCATGCCGTCGAGCGCGCGGCCGACGGCCGGATCCCCCCGCTGCCGCTACCCGGACCGATCGGACATCTGCGGCTGCGTCTGCGTGAGACGGAGAATCTCATCGGCTCGGATGCCGTTGACCTGCCTGTCGATCTGCGCCTGCGGAACGTCTTCGTCGCCACGATCGTCCTGCCCGCCGAATGGCGTCGCCCGTGAGGAGGTGCGGGGTCGGTGCGCCCTACCCCGCACCCTCGCCGACTACGGCGTGAACGGGCGCTGATCGATGAAATCGGCGCCCGCGTTGATCGTGAACAGGTTCGGAACCTGGTCGGGCGGCATGATATTCATGATCCGCCGGTGGAACTGTGCATACCCGGCGTTGAACACGCCGTTGCCCCAGACCTCGAGCAACGACCCCGTGAACTGTCCGTTGACCGGTCCGTCGTAGGACAGCTGGGAATCCTGGCACCCCGCCAGCAGCAGCACGCTCGCGCGGATATCGGCCCGCGCCTGCGGCCCACTCAACCGCTGAACGAACGAGTACAACTGCCTGCGCCGCTTGTTGTCCTCGGTCTGGACTTCGCGCGGCATCGCCTTCGGGCTGCCATGAACGACGGTGAGGCCGCCCGGATCGTCGGCATACGCGCGTTCGGCCACGTCGACGATCGCTGCTCGCGCGTCGCGGGTGAAGACGTCGCGGACCACCGATCCGCTGTGACAGCTGTCCGAGCACACGACGACCCGCACACCCGCCGCGAACTGTCGCCACATCTGATACAGCTCGTCGTCGACGATCTGGCGATCGAACGCCACCCACGTCTCGTCCTGGCTGTCGTCCTCCTCGCCGTCGACATCCCAGGTCTGGGCCCCATGGCCCGAATAGGTGACGAGAACGAGATCCCCTGGTTGTGCGTTGTTCGCCAGCTGGGCGATTTCTCCGATGATCGCGAAGGAGGTCGCCGCGCTGTCGAGCAGTTTCGTCGACGTGGCGAATCCCTGCGCGGCGGCAAGCGCCGCCATGGAATTCGCGTCGTTCACGCACCCCGTGAGAGCGCCGTCCCAGCCGCCGTAGGCGGCGGGATCGACCTGGTTCAATCCGATATGCAAGGAATATCCGCTCACTGCCGTTCCTCCATCTAGAGCTACTGATCGGGGGCGCGCCGAGTAATCCGGCACTTCTCGATCCTGCAGCGGCCGTAAGGAACTCGATAGCGTGGGCGACTACCCGAATTCGCGAAATATTCGACTCCGCACGCCGGGAGAAACGGGTAGTGGATTACGCAATCGGGCGGACGTGCCGACGCGCGAGGATAACTCCGTACATTGATTCGGCCGAGAAAGGGGCAGTGAAATGTTGGAGACGGATACGGAAGACATGCCGACGGCACCATGACGGTGCGATACCACGTCGGCTGGAACAGCAATATCAGGGTGCTGTTCAACGTCATCATCGTGAATTGAGCCTCCGCTGCCCGGCCGTGGCAGTGTCGCGGGCACGTCGAGTGCCCGGCCGTGTCGACAGCGTGGTCGATCCGGACCACCCGGCGCCGCGACAGTCGCAGTGCCGGTCCACGTCGACAACGAGGTCGATCCGGACCGGCGGCCGGCGCCTCGCGTGGGATCGGCGGCTATGGCGTTCCGAACCACTTCGCGAGGGTCTCGGCCAGCCCGTCGTCGGCGCCGTCCGCCCAGGCCAGGTATCCGTCCGGGCGGACCAGTGCGGACAGGCCGGAGCCGGGGGTTTCGACCACGTCGAGCCGTTTCCCCCAAGGCTCGACTGTCGCGGCGAGTTTCCCGTGGTCCGTGCCGTCCACCAGGACGGCCTTCCCGCCGCGCAGGTGCTCGACCACCGCTGCCGCCGCGTGCTCGCGCAAAGTATCCGGTGCCCAGGTGCCGACCAGCGGGCCGGGCCCGTAGGTAACGTCGGCGCCTTCCATGAGTGCGGCAAGGTGGGCCAGCGGGCCGGGGTGTCGCAGTAGTTGAGCGAGGACTTCCCGCAGTGCGTCGGCGTTCTCGCCCGAGAGCGAAAGGGCCGCCTGCGACCGTGTGTGAAGAATCGCGCGGTGGCCGGCCGGGTGGCGTTCGGCGTGATAGGTGTCGAGCAGACCAGCCGGGGCTGTGCCGTGTACGGCGGCGGCCAGTTTCCAGCCGAGGTTGACTACATCCAGGAGCCCGGTGTTGAGGGCGGCGCCGCCCGCGGAGAACACGTGCGCGGCGTCACCGGCGAGAAAGACCCGCCCGGCCCGGTAGGTATCGGCTTGTCTGCTGTTGGCGACCGTGCTGCGCAGCCAGCGCGCGCCGGTGATCGGCAGGTCGGTGTCGAGCACGCGTCGGACACTGGCACGCAACTCCTCGGGGGTCAGTGCGTCCGGCAGGTGGGGCGGACGGGGTTCGGAGGTGGCCAGTAGGTACACGTCCGGGTCGGCCGAGGGGGCGAGCACGGACTGGGGGGTGATGGTGATCGAGCCGGTCGCGGTGCGGTTGGGTCGCATCAGCGCCAGTCGGAGGCCGCATGCCGTCAGTGTTCCGTCGGCGATGGCGAGCTTGTCGGGCGGCATCGTCACCCGTGCGATGCGGGTGACCTCGTCGCTGGTGACGCCAGGGAAGGCGATGCCCGCGTGTTTGCGGATAGAACTGCGCCCGCCGTCGCAGCCGACGAGATACCTTGCTGTGAGCCGGTATTCGCCGGTTGGGCCCTGAACTCGGACCGCGATCCCATCGCCGTTGTCCTCGAACCCGATCACTTCGTGGCCACGCCGCACAGTCGCGCCGATTCCGGTTGCGGCGTCGTGCAGCAGTTCTTCGAGGTTGCGCTGCGGGATGGGCAGCACGTGCAGCGGGCTGGCTTCGAGCCTGTCGAGTTCCAGGGTCAGCGGACCGAACGGGAACCTGGGCACGGCCACGGGATGCAAGGATGTGCCGTCGAGCAAGCCGCGATAGGCGAGCACGCGGGTGATCCGACCGACCAGCCCGTTCGCCCGAGGCTGCTCGTCCGATCGCTGCGACCGATCCAGCACCAGGGCGGGCACGCCGGCAAGGCCCAGTTCGTAGGCGAGCAGCAACCCGGTGGGTCCGGCTCCGGCGATAACGACATCGGTGTGCATGAGTGCCCCCTCCAGGCTGTCAGTTTGAACTGACATCATTGGACTGCGTAAGTCTGTATTGACAACGCTTCGATTGTCAATACAGACTTACAACATGACCGCCGAAGACCTATCCACCCGGATCCGGTCCACCGATCCCGCGGTCGGGCTGCGCGCCGTCGGTGCCCTGCATCGCCTCGCGGAACAGGTCGAGGCCGTACATGTCGACCTCGCGCGACGTGAAGGCTGGTCGTGGGAACAGATCGGCGACGCACTCGGGGTAACGCGGCAGTCGATACACGCCAAATACGGAAAGGGACGCTGAGATGTTCGAACGGTTCGCCGCGGCGCCGCGCTCTGCCGTACGAGAAGCCGTGGAAGAGGCCCGTCAGCGTGGTAATCGGCGGGTCGGCACCGAGCACCTGCTGTTTGCCGTGCTGAACGAACCGGCTGGCGCCGACCTGCTCGGCGTCACGGCCGAGACGGCACGTGCGGCAGCCGACGAGCTCGACCGGCAGGCGCTGGCCGCGATCGGCATCGATCTCGGGGACTTCCGGCCCACCGCCGCGCCCGGCGCGGGCAAGCGTCCACCATTCAGCTCCGGGGCACGTGAGGTCCTGTCACGCACCCTGGCACTGGCCGCCGCGGCGAAGTCCCGCCGCATCGAGACCAGGCACCTGCTGGTCGCGCTACTGGAACGTGACCGGCCCGACCCGATCGTCGCCCTGCTGTTCGCTCTGGGGATCGACCCTGTAGCGACACGAGCCCGACTACAGGGGTGAAGAGGACCGGTCGCGCGATCAGGGAGCGATCTGTTCGGTGCCCCCGGCCGGGGTTTCGATCAGCACCTCTTCGCCGTGAAGCTCCTCAGCGCAGTTGCCGCAGACAAGGCGCGGGTGAAAGTCGTTGCCGCACACGAGATGGGTGAAGACGATCGCTGGGCCCTCCGGTGCGCGGAACCAGCGCTGACCCCAATCGATCATCAAGGCGATCACCGGGAAGAACGCCTCGCCCTTCGGGGTGAGGCTGTAGGTGACCCAGTCCGGCCGGGCCGGATTGGGACTCGACTCGATCACGCCGAGGTCATCGAATCGCCGGAGGCGGTCGGCGACCATCGCCGGTGGGGCGCTGGTCCTTTCGTACAGTTCACCGAACCTGGTCGCGCCCAGGAACAGTGCGCCGAGCATCGCGGCCGACCATCGGTTGCCCAGTAGCTCCATGGTGTGCGGCAGAATCTGCGACGGGCGTTTGACGGTGGCCGATCGGCGCCGTCCGATCGAGGCGGGCACGCTTCGCGACCAGTCGCCGCTGGGCCCGAGCGTGGCCGAGACGTTGTGTCGTGTGGCCGATTCGCCGCACGCGCCGCAGATGAGCAGCGGGGTGAACGTCGCGCCGCACGAGCGATGGCGCATATTCGGCAGCGGTACGTCGGACTCCGGCGCCCAGGACTGCTCCCACGCCCACATGGCCAGCAGGATCGGCCACACACCGCGCCCTCGCTCGGTCAGCGCGTACTCGTAGCGCGCCGGGCGGTCCGAATACCGAACTCGTTCGAACAGCCCGAGTTCGGTGAGCTGAGTCAGCCTGGACACGAGCACCGAATTCGAGATCGCGCCACGGGCGATCCAGTCGCGGTAGCGGCGGCACCCTTCGATGGCGAAGCGCAGGATCCAGAGATTCCATTCGTCGCCGAGTGCGCCCAACGTGACGGCGATCGCGTTGTCGCCGACGACCGGCAGTTCGGTGTGCGCGGGTTGTCCTGCCATATCGGCACACTCTAGTTCGGGTGCTCACCCGCCTTCGACGCGTCGACGATGTCGGAACCCGGATGCCGAGGTGCGGTGCGGGCAGTCGCCTCGGTATCGGGCCGACCGTCAGCGCACCGTCGTCGGGCCCGCTTCCGGCGCCAACGAGGCGAATCGGCGGGCCGCCGCCACATATTCGGTTTCGAGGCGGTCGACGATGTCGGCCACCGGTTCGACGGCCTTGATCGTCTGCAGCCCCTGTCCTGCTGCCCACACCTCCTTCCAGCGGGCCGGCCCCGCCGATCCGGAGTCGAAATTGCGCTCGGCGCTGAAGACCAGGTTGTCCGGATCGAGTCCGTTGGCGACGACGCTGGGGCGAAGCCACGAGGCGGGGGTGCCGGTGATGCCGTCGCTGACGACGAGATCGTCGGGTCCGTGATCGACCACCATCTGCTTGTATTCGGGTTGGGCCATGCTCTCGCCTGCCGCGAGGAACCTGGTGCCCATGTAGACGAGGTCGGCGCCGGCGGCGATCGCGCCCGCCACTCCCGCGCCGTCGGTGATCGCGCCCCCGACGATCACGATTCCGTCGAAGAACTCCCGCACGGCGGAGACGAAGGCGAACGGCGACAAGTGTCCGGTATGTCCGCCCGCTCCGGCGGATACGCATGCCAGCCCGTCGACGCCGGCCTCCGCGGCTTTGCGGGCGAGTTTCATATTCACCACGTCGGCGATCACGGTGCCCCCGTAGGACTTGACGACCTCCATGACCGGAGCGGGCGATCCGAGAGCCGTGATCACGATGTCCGGGCGGTGCTCGGCCACCAGTCGCAGGTCTTCGGAGAGCCGGGTGTTCGTGCGATGGGTGACCAGGTTCAGTGCCCACGGCGCGGCCCCCGATGAACCGAGCCGGTCCCGGATGCTGCCCATCCAGGTGTCGAGTTGCTCGGTGCTGCGGCAGTTCGGGCTGGGGAACGATCCCACGATTCCCGCCTGGCAGCTCGCGACCACCAGGTCCGGTCCCGATACGAGGAACATCGGGGCCGCCACGACGGGGAGCCGCAGGTGGTCGAATGGTGCGATGGGCATCGGTGTACTCACAATCTGTGCTGGATACGGACTCGGCCTGGCTCAGCCGACGACGAAGCTGACGGTTGTCGTCGTGCTGCCGCCGAAGTTGAGCGTGGCGGCGCGTCGAGCGTCGGGGATCTGGTAGTCGCCTGCCGTGCCGGTGATCTGCCGGTGGCAGTCGAGCAGCATCCGGACACCGGTCGCTCCGACGGGATGTCCGCCGCCGAGCAGGCCGCCGCTCGGGTTCATCGGCAGCCTGCCGCCGATCTCCAGATCACCGGCCTCGATCGCGCGCCAGCTCTCTCCGGGTGCCGTCAACCCGAAATGGTCGATCGCCATGTACTCGCTGGCGGTGAAGCAGTCGTGTGTCTCGATCAGATCGAGGTCGTCGACACCGGCGAGGCCCGCGCGCGCGAACGCGTCCTGGATCGCGGCGGCGACGTGCGGGAACATCAGCGGCTGATCGGCGCTGCGCCGCAACTTCTCCTCGAGCGGGAGTCCGACCGTGCGGTGTCCCCAGCCGAGAATTGCCGATATCGGCCGCGACCGCACATCCGGATGCGCGGCGAGGTAGCGATCGGACAGCAGCACCACCCCCGCGCCGCCATCGGTGAGCGGTCCGCAATCGACCTTGTGCAGGCGGCCCTCCACGACGGGGTTCGCGGTGAGGTCCTCGGTGAACGCTGTCGGTCCGTACTCCCAGCCGCGGGTCTGCGCGTTCGGATTCCTCCTGGCGTTGCCGGCATTCAGCTCGGCGATGCGCCACAGATGCCGAGGGTCGAGTCCGTAGCGCTTGTCGTATTCCTCTGCCACCCGGCTGAACGTGTAGGGCCACATGAACTTCGCGTCCTGGCCCTCGTGGCCGAGCCAGGCGGCGCCTGCCATGTACTCGGCGCCGGTATCGCCTGGCACGTTCTTCTCCAGCTCGATGCCGAGGACGAGGGCGCAGTCGTAGCGGCCGGACTCGAGGTCGGCCATGGCGGCGAGTACCGCCAGCGAGCCCGAGGCACACGCTCCTTCGTGCCGGGTGGCCGGCACGCCCCACAAGTCGGGGACCACCGACGCGGGCATCGCGCCCAGGTGCCCCTGCCCGGTGTAGACCTGCCCGAAGGCATTGGCGACGTGGATGACTTCGATGTCGGCGGCGGACAGACCTGACGAATCCAATGTGCCGTGAACGACTTCCGAGGTGAGGGCGCTGATGTCGAGCCCTTCCCTGGTGATGTTCCGCGAGAAATCCGACTGATATCCGCCGGCGATCCACACGGGTTCGGGAGCCATCGCTTCACCGCTTTCGGGGTATTCGGGATTGAATTCGTACTACAACTACGAGAGCATAGCTTGGCTGTCGAGGCCCTTCGGCTCGATCGCGCAAACCGGGGTCGATGTATGGCACAGCGCTTGACAGGGTGGCATCGAGTGGTAACTCTCTTAGTTGTAGAACGGTTGGAGAACGCGGTACCCCGCATCGGTCCCGCGTTGGGACACCGGTGAATCGTGAGAGGTGAGTTGAGGTCATGGACGTTGACGTGGTGGGACGATTGCTGTCGACCCTTCCCGAGGATGACGATCACCCGTACCGGACGGGGCCGTGGCGGCCGCAGACCACCGAGTGGAAGGCCGACGATCTCCGTGTCGTCGAAGGCGCGATCCCTGCCGACCTGGACGGTGTCTACCTCCGCAACACCGAGAACCCGCTCCACCCCGCGATCAGGAACTACCATCCGTTCGACGGTGACGGCATGATCCACGCCGTCGGCTTCCGGGACGGAAAGGCGTTCTACCGCAATCGCTTCGTCCGAACCGACGGCCTGCTCGCGGAGAACGAAGCGGGCCATGCGATCTGGGCGGGCGTCTCGGAGATGCCGACCTGGTCCAAGCGCGAAGACGGGTGGGGCGCTCGGCGTCGGATGAAAGACGCCTCGAGCACCGACGTCACCGTGCACCGCGGCCGGGCGCTGACGAGCTTCTGGCAGTGCGGCGACCTCTACCGTCTCGACCCCTACAGCGCCGAGACATTGGGGAAGGAGGACTGGAACGGGAAGTTCCCCTACCACCTCGGCGTCTCGGCGCACCCCAAGGTCGACGACACCACGGGCGAGCTGCTGTTCTTCAACTACGGCAAAGAGGCGCCGTACATGAACTACGGCGTCGTGGACGAGAACAACGACCTGGTGCACTACGTCGACATCCCGCTGCCCGGGCCGCGGTTGCCGCACGACATGGCGTTCACCGAGAACTACGCGATCCTCAACGACCTGCCCATGTTCTGGGATCTCGAAGGGTTGAAGCACGGCGTTCACGCGCCGCGATTCCATCGCGACCTGCCCGCGCGATTCGCGGTGATCCCCCGGCGCGGCCAGAGCGCCGACATCACGTGGTTCGAGGCCGATCCGACCTATGTCCTGCACTTCGCCAACGCCTACGAGGACGGCGACGAGATCGTCATGGACGGGTTCTATCAGGGCGAACCCGAGCCGTCCCCGGAAGGCATCACCGGCAAATGGCAGCGCGCCTTCCGTTACCTGGCACTGGACTGCCTGCAGACGCGACTGCATCGCTGGCGGTTCAACCTCGTCACCGGGCAGGTGAAAGAGGAGCGCCTCAGTGATCGGATCACCGAGTTCGGAATGATCAACGGCGGGCACGGCGGTCGCGAGCACCGCTATGTCTACGCCGCCACCGGCAAGCCGGGATGGTTCCTGTTCGACGGGTTGGTCAAACACGACGTGCGGACCGGCGGGGAGGAGCACTACTCCTTCGGCGAGGGCGTATTCGGCAGCGAGACGTCCATGGCGCCGCGGGTCGGCAGCTCGGGCGAAGACGACGGCTACCTCGTCACGCTCACCACCGACATGAACGCGGACGCGTCCTACTGCCTGGTCTTCGACGCCGCCAGGGTCGGTGACGGTCCGGTGTGCACAATCGAACTGCCGGAGCGGATTTCCAGCGGCACCCACTCGACGTGGGCATCGGGGCAGGAGTTGCGCCGCTGGCGCACCGCCGACAGCGCGGCAGAGGCGATCGGCCTGTGATCCACTCGGGTCGGGAAGGCGAACCCGAGGGCAAGGCGACGCGCGGACTGCATCCGCGACATCGCGTCGACGACTATCTCCGGCGCGGATGGTGGACGGCGCAGACCCTGGACCAGACATTCCGCGACCAAGTAGCGGCACGCGGCGACGCGACCGCGCTCGTCGATCCCGCCAACCGCCGCGCTCTGGTCGGCTCGGACCCGCGCCGGGTGAGCTGGAACGAACTGGAATCCGAGGTCACCCACCTCGCGGCCCGCCTCCTCGAGCACGGCATCGGCCGGGGCGACGTGATCGGCGTGCAGCTGCCGAACTCGATCGAGCTGGTCGAGGTCTACCTCGCCGCCTGGTCGATCGGCGCGATCGTCTCGCCGCTCGCGATGCAGTACCGCGAACACGAAGTCGTCACGATGGCGAACAAGGCGAACTTCGCGGTCATGATCACCACGACCGAATTCGGTGACCGAAGCCCGGCGGCCGACGTCCTCGCGGCTCGCGACCGGATGCCCGCACTGCGCTCGGTGCTGACCATCGGCGCCGCGGAGGAAGCCGCCGACGCCGGCGGCTCCCACATCGTGCCCGCGCCCGCGACCGAGCGTGACCGGGCGCGGATCGAATCGAGACGCGCGGCAGACCCCAACGAACCCAACGACTGCGTGACGATCTGCTGGACCTCGGGCACCGAAGGCGAGCCGAAGGGCGTGCGGCGCACTCACTTCGACTGGATCGCCTTCTCGGTCGCGACGATCGACGCGCCCCGGGTGACGGTCGCCGACATCCTGCTCAACCCGTTCCCGATGATCAACATGGCGGCGATCTGCGGAATGTTGCTGCCCTGGCTGCTCACCGGCGCGACCCTGGTGCAGCATCATCCTTTCGACGCCGCCACGTTCTTCGGACAGATCGCCACGGAGCGGGTCACCTACACCATCGCGCCACCGGCGCTGCTGTGGATGCTGCTGCACAACGACGAACTGTTGTCGAAGATCGATCTGTCGAGTCTGACGCGTATCGGCTCCGGCTCCGCACCGCTGCAGCCCGCCATGGTGCGCGGCTGGCAGGAACGGTTCGGCCTCGGCGTGATCAACTTCTTCGGTTCCAACGAAGGCGTCGCGTTGCTGTCGAGTCCCGAGGATTTCCCCGATCCCGACGATCGGGCACGGTACTTCCCGCGCTACGGCGCGTCGGGTGTCACCTGGTCGTCGCGGTTCGCGGGGCGAGTCGACGTGAAACTCGTCGACGTCGAGACCGGTGTGGAGATCACCGAGGCGGGGCGGCCTGGCGAACTCCGCATCGCCGGACCCAACGTATTCCCCGGATACGTCGACGGGGAGAACCTGACGAGCCCGTTCGACGACGAGGGATATCTGAAGACCGGCGACATCTTCGAGATCGCCGGCGATCGGAACCAGTTCCTGCGCTACGTGGATCGAGGCAAGGATCTGATCATCCGCGGCGGCATGAACATCGCGCCCGCCGAACTCGAGGGCATCATCGCCGAACACCCGGCGGTCGCCGAGGTCGCCGTGGTCGGCGATCCGGACGAGGTGCTCGGCGAGCGCGTCGCGGCGGTGGTCGTGCTGCGTCCTGGCGCCGAACTCGCACTGGCGGAACTGGTCTCGTTCCTGCGCGAGCGCAAGATCGCCTCGTTCAAACTGCCCGAGCGTCTCGAGGTCCGCGACCTGCTCCCGCGCAACGCGGTGGGCAAGTTGCTCAAGCGGGAGCTTCGCACCCGGCCGACCCTCACGCAGTGACCCGCGCCCGCCGGTCGGTGTACGACCGGCGTGACGGACGGATTGGAAACCTATGTCTCAGTTCGCATCAGATGTGTACGTGTACGACGCCGTGAGGACGCCGAAAGGGCGGGTCAGGCGCGGTGGCGGGACATTGGCGGAAGTACCTGCCCACGAGCTCCTCGCCACCTTGCTGCGGGCCCTGCGGAAACGAGGCGCGAGCGCCGACCTCGCCGAGGACATCGTCATCGGCACCAGCACCGCGGCGGGCGAGCAGGGCGGCGACGTCGCGCGCGCCGCCGCGCTGTGGGCGGGCTGGCCGGACACGATTCCCGGCGGTGTGGTGTCGCGACTGTGCTGCTCGGGTCTCGACGCCATCGGAACCGCCGCCGCCAAGGTGGCCTCCGGCATGAACGAGGTCGTCATCGCCGGTGGCGTGGAGTCGATGTCGCGCGTGCCGATGCTCCTCGACAAACCGGCCTTCGCCTTCGAGGGTCAGCTCCAGGACAGCACCGGCTACGTCACGATCGGGGTGGCGGCGGATCTCACCGCGGCCGATGCCGGTTTCACCAGGGAAGAACTCGACGGCTACGCGGTGCGATCCCATCACCGCTCGGCCGCGGCGCCCACCTCGGAATCGATCATCCCGGTCGTCTCCGGTGACTCGGTGATCCTCGCGCGCGACGAAGGCGCGAGACCCGAGGCCGACCTGGCGGAATTCGCCGCGCTGGCAACTCTTTTCGCGGATGACCCGGCCTGGGAGCGCGTGGTTCGGCGACTGCCCGATGCCCGGCGACCTGCCGGTGGTCTGCACACGATCGGCACCGCGCCGCAACTGGCCGACGGAGCCTGCGCGATCGTCCTTGGATCGAAGCGGGCCGGATCCGGGCTCGGGACCGAGCCGATCGCCCGGATCGTGGGCGCGGCACAGGCAGCGGTCCGCTCTCCCCGGCTCACCGCGGCCGTGCAGGCGGCGCGGGACGCGCTCGGAGCAGCCGGAATCACCGCCGCCCAGCTCGACGTCGTGGAGGCCAACGAGTCCTTCGCGGTGTCTCCACTCCTGATGACACGAGAGCTGAACCTCGACCCCGACCGGGTGAATCCGAACGGCGGCGCTGTCGCCACCGGACATCCACTGGGCGCCAGCGGCGGGATGCTCCTGGTCAACGCACTGGATCAGCTCACTCGCGTCGACGGCGAATTCGCGCTACTGGCCATCCCCGGCGGTCTCGGGCTCGGCGCGGCGGTCGTCGTGCAGCGCATTCGCTAGCGCACCGCGCCGCGCTCGGATCCCGAGTCCGCCGGGTCGGGGGAATCCTCGGAACCACGGTCGCCTGCGGCCACCCTGATCCGAGCCGATGTGTTCATGTCACCGGCACCAGCGAGTACATCCACCACTGTCTGCGCGGGAAGTCGAATTTGAGGTTCCCCGCGTACATTTCGCGGGTTTCGGTGGTGTCGGGATCGTTCACCAGGATCGTGGGGCGGGGAATATCCTCCGGTGCCACTTCGGTGGTCCAGAGTTCAGCCCATTCCGGTGCCCGCTCGCAGGTGCGGACGATCTCGGCTATGCGTTCCGGGGAGACGAGGCCGGGACCCATGATGCGGAACGCGTAGACCATGAGATGGGTCTGTCTGCGCCACTGCGGAAGCAAGGCCTTGGCCGCGGGGTGCAACATCATCCATTCGAGGATGTTGGTGCCGGGCTCGCAGCCGGGGAACCAGTGGGTCCACGCGTCATTGGCGGCCAGCACGTCGAAGGTCGGCTGGGATTGGAAGCATGCGGGGTGCGGGATGCTGTTCAGGACGGCCAGATCCGAGGGCAGCACGATGTGTGCGTCACCGCTCAGCGAGGCGTTGAGTCGGCTCGGCATGGTCAGGCTGATGATGTGGTCGCACAGGGTCGGCGGGACCGACAGGGCTTCGAAGAGCGCGGCGAGCGCGGCGAGCGTCGGTGTGCGGGAACCCTGTTCGATTTTCTGGATCAGTCCCGGGGACAGGGCGGCCGCCTTCGCCAACGCGGCACGCGTCATCCCCGCGGCTTCCCGGCGTTCCCGGAGGTAGCGCGCGATCGTGCGATGAGGGTCGGCCACGGGGGCCTCCTTCCGCATGGTCGAAGGTAGGACAAATTGGGACACCGCACATGTTTGACCATGTGCGACCCGTTCCGCAAAACTCGATTCGGCTGTTCGATGACGCACGGCCACCGGGAGTCGACACCGCCGACACCGCGACGTGCCGATCGAGGAGGGGTCACGGGCACGCGACGGTGAGACGATGTCGGCCGCGCGGCGTGCTCGAGTGGGCCACGCTGTCGGATGAATTGGATACCTGGTGTTCGTCGGGCCATGTGGCGTGCGGCGGGAGTACGGAATCCGGAGGGGACGGCACGGCCGAATCCGTCATGGACGGAGGTCGATACGTGCCGAAGTCATCGGCAGCGGGTATCCGCTCGGCGACAGCGCCGCGCGGCGCCCGGTCGACGTGAGGCAGGGGCCGCGCGACGCCGATCCGCTCGACCGCACCGCACCGTACAGCGACACGGTGACGGAGTGCCATCAGTGTGCTGTCATCGATGTCATGGCGCTATTCGTCGGAACCTCCGGCTGGCAGTACAAGGACTGGCGCAACATTCTGTATCCGGCAGACCTGCCCCAGCGATCATGGCTGGAAATGTATGCCGAGAGATTCTCCACGGTCGAAATCAACAATGCCTTCTACCGGCTGCCCAGTCGCGAAACCTTCGCCGCGTGGCGGGCGCGGACTCCGGACGACTTTCGTATAGCGGTCAAGGCGAGTCGTTTCCTCACTCATATCAAGCGATTGCGAGAACCCGAGGAACCGGTGCGGCGCCTCGTCGATCACGCGGCGGGGCTCGGGCATCGGTTGGGGCCGGTGCTGTTGCAGCTCCCGCCGACCTTGCGTGCCGACCCGCCACTGCTCGACCAGTGCCTTCGTTGTTTTCCACCGGATGTGCGTGTCGCGGTCGAGCCCCGACACGATTCGTGGTGGACGCCGGAGGTCCGAGCCGTTCTCGACACCCACGGCGCCGCCCTGTGCTGGGCTGATTCCGGTTCCAGGCCGGTGACGCCCTTGTGGCGGACCGCGGGTTGGGGTTATCTGCGATTACACTCCGGTCGCGCGCGGCCGTGGCCTCGCTACGGTCGTTCGGCGCTGCGGTCCTGGTCGGCGCGATTACGGGACACCTGGTCCGACAATGAGGATGTCTTCGTCTACTTCAACAACGATCCGTGCGGCGCCGCAGTCTATGACGCGGTGACCTTTGCCCGTATCGCGGCCGCGGCCGGAGCCAGCGTGGGCCGTACGCCTGATATCACCGTGAAGAATCGCTGGCCGACGTGAACTCCATCGGCCGCTGTGTATCGGCCACCGGGAGGACCTGGTAGCCCGACATGGCTGTGAGACACCGAAATCGAAGCGTATGCGCTGCGAAAACGTGTCAGAAACACGCATACGAAATTCGATCGTTTCGCTTGTCGGATCGAACGGAATCGGTCGCGCTTAGGCGTTTCGGCGGCGGTTGTCAAGCCTTCGGAGGCGGGGAATCGGCGTGGTCAGAGGGCGAATCAGATCGGCCCTTTCCGAATTGAGAATGTTATTCTCATGGAAGTACATCTTCATTCCGCGAAAGGAGGGAGGCAGAGATGCTGTTCGAGTTCGACGCCGACCAGCGACTATTGCGCGATACAGTGCGTGAAGTCACGGCAAGAGAGTGCCCGCCCGCGCTCATTCGAGACATCGTCGACAAGGACATCGAAGCCGGTCAGCTCTGGCAGACCTATGTCGGCCTCGGCTGGACCGAACTCACGGATCCGGACCTCGCCGTCGAGTTGGCGATCGTCCTCGAAGGGCTCGGCCGGGCCACCGACCCCACGCCCTTCCTCGCGTCGGTGTCGCAGTTCGCGCCCCTCGTCCCTGATGCCGGAGCGATCGATCGCCCTGGCACCGCGGTGTATTCCGGTGTGGTGCCGAGCCGCGACGGGCAGGGCTGGCGGTTGAACGGCACGGCCCGCCACGTGCTCGACGGCGATCGCGCCGAACAGTTCGCCGTGGTGACCCCGGCCGGAGTGTTCGTCGTGCCCGCCGACGCGGTGACCGCGACCCGCACCTCGGTCTTCGATCCCGTCCTTCATATCGCCGAGGTCTGCTTCGCCGATGTGCGGGTCACCAATGCCGACCGCACCTCGGCCGACCCGGAACGCGCCCGCCAGCACGCGCTCACCGGACTCGCCATCACCACCGTCGGCGCCTGTCAGCGCATTCTGGATCTGGTCCTCGACCATGTCCGCACGCGCAAGCAGTTCGACACGCTGATCGGATCGTTCCAGGCGGTGCAGCACAAGGCCGCCGATATGCATATCGCGATCGAACGTGCCCGCGCGCTCGGCTATTTCGCCGCGCTGTGCCTTGCCGCCGACGACCCGCGCAGGCGTCTGGCCGCGTCCATGGCGAAGGCGTCCGCGGGCGAATGCCAGTCCCTGGTCTTCCGGCACGGGCTGCAACTGTTCGGCGCCATGGGTTTCACCTGGGAAAATGACTTACAGTTCGCGCTCAAGCGCGCCAAGGCCGGCGAGTTGCTGCTCGGCGGCGCGGCCGAGCATCGGGCGCTGATCTCCGAGGAGTACCGTGCAGCTCACGTTTGATCCCGATGTCGAGGGATTCCGCGCCGAATTCGTCGCCTTCCTCACCGAACATCTGCCGGGTGAGGACGTCGCGACAGAGCGGTCCAAGTCCAGCGCGCACGTGCCCGAGTGGGCGCGGCAGTGGCAGCGACTGCTGTTCGACAACGGCTGGCTGCTGCCCGCGAATCCTCCAGAATTCGGCGGACGCAACGCCTCGTTGCTCCAGCAGTACGTGCACCTGGAGGAACTGTCCAAGCGGCGGATCTACCACAGCTTCAATCCGCAGGGCCTCGGCATCATCGCCGCCTCGCTGCTGTCTTTCGGCACCGAGGAACAGAAACGGCGCTGGGCCGTGCCGATCCTGCGGGCGGAGATCACCGCCGCCCTCGGGATGAGCGAGCCGGGGGCCGGTTCGGATCTGGCGGGGCTGCGCACGCGTGCGGTGCGTGACGGCGACGAATTCGTGGTCGACGGACAGAAGGTGTGGACCTCCGGTGCGCACGACGCCGATGTGCTCCTGACCTTCGTGCGGACGAATCCGACCGCGCCGAAGCACAAGGGCATCAGCGTACTGCTGATCCCCACGGATCTGCCCGGTGTGACCAGGCGGCCGTTCCCATCGGTGTGCTCGCCGGACGACCTGGATTTCAACGAGGTCTACTTCGAGGGCGTCCGCGTGCCCGCCGAGAATCTCGTCGGCGAACTCGACCGGGGCTGGTCGGTCGCCACCGGTTCGCTGGGACACGAGCGCACCATGCTGTGGCTGAGCTACGCCGATCGTCTCGAGGATCTGCTCGGGGATTTCCGGCCGCACACTGTGCAAGACCACGACGCTTTCGCGAAGCTCGTCATGGACTCCCAGGCGCTGCGGCTGCTCGGCTCGGCGGCGCTGGCCAGAGAGGCGCGAGCGGAACAGGATGTCCCTTCGCTGTCGATTCTGAAGGTGCTCGGTTCGGAGGCCATTCAATCGGCGTCGGAACAAGCCCTGTACTCGGTCGGGCTGGATGGGCTCGCCCATCCCACCGCCAGCTCGCCGCCGAGTCATCTGAATCTGGACCACTTCTCGGCGGGGTGGTTCGAACGGTACATCCGTAGTTTCGCGGGCACCATCGCGGGCGGCACCTCCGAAATCCAGCGCACCATCATCGCCGAGCGGGTGCTCGGCCTCCCGCGGGGCTGACGCCGGGTCGGTAGACAGTTCGGGCGGCGGTACGCGAATCGCGTACTGCCGCCCGAGTCGTCGGTAGGGGGTCAGTGCCCCGGATCGACCTCGATGCCGAAGGTATTGATGGCCACCGCCAGCATGGAGTACGCGCCGACCGTGAAGACGAAATCCATGCGCTGGCGTTCGTCCAAGTGTTCGCTCAGCGCGGCCCACGTCTCGTCGGAGAGGTTCGACTTCTCATCGAGTTCGTCGACGGCGCGCAGGACGGCGAGATCGAAGTCGTCGGTGAGTTGGGCATTGCCGCGCGCCGCCTCGACCTCGTTCTCGGTCAGCCCGGCGTCGATGGCCATCCTGGCGTGGTGGTCCCATTCGTAGGCGCAGTTGCGGCGGTGGGCGACTCGCAGAATCGCGAGTTCACGCAGCCGTGGCGTCAGGGTGGATTTGAACAGCAGGTGGATGTTGAAGGTCAGGAAGGCCTTGGTCAGCGCGGGATGGCGCACCAGGGTGGTGAGAACGTTGCCCGCCGCTTCGGGGTTCCTGCGTTCCTCGGGCAGCATGCGGGACAGCGCGCTGATCACATTCTCGTCCCACTCGTCCTCCGGAAGGGGGGTCAACCTCATCGCGTCCTCCTGTTTCCCAAAAGAGAATGCGATTTGCATTCTTGACTAACACAGTTTCAAAGCGGGGTGCCCCAGTCAAACCGTCGGCTCGAACCGTCGGCTGCGATCAGGTGAGCAGTCGGTCGGCCGCGTCGTCGGGATGGGCGGTGATGCCGTTGGCGCAGAAGTTCCATACCTCGGCCGCGCTGAGCGGCCTGGCGTCGGCGTCGATACTCGCGGGCTGGGAGATGAACATGACGGTGTGCATGGTCATCGCGGCCAACCGGCGCGGATTCGCGTCGCGTTGCAGCCGTGTCGACTTCTCCGCCTCGATCATCAGTTCGGTGAACAGCGCGAACAGCGACGCGTGCGCCATGCGCACCTCGGCGGGATGGGAACTCAGCAGTTGTGGAGCGAATTCGGTGAACAGCGGCCGCCTGGCATCGGGATCGGGGCGGCAGAGCTGGAAGAGTAATTCGACCGCCGTGCGCAACTTCTCCAGCGGGTCCACGCTGTTGCTGGTCGCCGCGCGGATCTGCTCCACCGTCCGGCCGAGCGCGTCCTCGTACAGTGCGAGCAGCAACTCGTGCTTCCCGTCGAATTGCAGGTAGAAGCTGCGCAGCGACTGCCTCGACCGGTCGACCACCTCTTGCACCGTGAAATCGGTGCTGCCCTTTTCGGTGATGATCGCCTGCGCGGCGTCGAGAAAACGCTGAACCCGCTGGCTGGCACGCAGTTTGGCGGTCCGGAGCGAGCGTTCCACCGCGCGTTGTTTCCATGCGGGCACGTTGCCTTCACCGGTTCGGTTCATAGGTGCCCCGAGCCGGTGTGTCGACGGGCGGGAACCCTCCGAGGGATGAACATCATTGAATAATACCGGAACGGAAGGAACATTCTACTGATTCGCCTATCTCAATTCTTATCAGAAAGATTGAGACTATCCAAAATCAAGAATCAGATTCTCAGCCGTGGTAGACGATGGTGCCGGGCGCGTCACGGCCGCGCCCGGTCACGACATCTCAGGCCGCGTGCTTGCCGCAACGCCGACGCAGCAGGACCGCGAACAGCAGGGCCGCGACCCCGGCGAGCGCGAGGCCGCCGAGCCTGGTGGCATTGCCCGCTCCCGCGGCGGCAAGCAAGTCGATCGGTTCGGCGGGTTTGCGCGACGACGCCGCAGCCGTCGTGGCGGCAGCCGTCGTGGCGGACGCCGTCGCGCTCGACGGCGCGGCCTCGTCCGCACTCGGGACCGCCGCGAGCTCGGACTCGGGAGCGGCCTGCGTCTGGGCGGTGATCTCCTCGGCCAGGTTGGCGGCGAACTGGCCGATGAGCGTGCCCGCGACATCAGCGAGCGCGCCGCGCCCGAACTGGGCGGGCTTGCCGGTGATGGCCAGGTCGGTATCGACGAAAACCTCGGTGACGCCGTTGGTTTCGACGAGACGGCAGGTGATGGTCGCCTTCGCCGTTCCGTTGCCGCGTGTTTCGCGACCGCGTCCCTCCAGTACGGCGATCCCGTCGTCCTCGTCCTGGAAGACGACCTTGATGACGCCGCTGTAGCTCAGCCCGACCGGACCGAGTTTGACCTTGATCTTGCCGTGGTAGTCATCGCCCTCCTTGGAGGTGATGGTCGCACCGGGCACACAGGGGGCGATGCGTTCCAGATCGAGCAGGACGGGGAAGGCCTGCGCCGCGGGAACGGGAATGCTGAAGGTGTTGTCGAGTTTCATAGGAGTCCTTCACAGGTCACGCGGACGCTCACGCCTGTTGCGCGGCGGGCGTCTCGGCGGTGATCGAATCGGCGGTGATCGAATCGGCGGTGATCGAATCGGCGGTGATCGAATCGGCGGTGATCGTGTCGGCCGCGGCGCGAACGGCCCGGATGATGCCCTGATATCCGGTGCACCGGCAGAGGTTGCCCGAAATCGCTTCGCGGATCTCGGGTTCGGTGGGGTCGGGATTCTCGCGCAGGAACGCGGTGGCGGACACGATGAAACCGGGGGTGCAGAAGCCGCACTGGAGTCCGTGTTCGTCGCGGAACGCCGCCTGCACGGGTGACAGGGTGCCGTCGGGTTCGGCGATACCCTCGACGGTGGTCAACTCGGAGCCGTCGGCCTGCACGGCGAAGATCAGGCAGGCGCGCACGGCCGCGCCGTCGAGCATGATCGTGCACGCGCCGCAAACCCCGTGTTCGCACCCCAGGTGGGTGCCGGTCAGCCCGCACCGCTCCCGCAGATAGTCGGCCAGGGTCAGTCGCGGTGGTACCAGGTCGCGGCGCAGCGCACCGTTGACGCGGACCTCGATCTCGATATCAGTCATTGCTGGCCTCCTCTACGGCGCGCCGCCACGCGCGCGCCACCATTGCCGCGCCGACCCTGCGCCGGTAGTCGGCGGAGCCGTGGACATCGGTCGTCACCGAGTTCAGTCCGGTCGTGGCGGACCGGCCGATCTCCTCGATGTCGACCTCGTGAATGGAACGGCCGATCAGCCCGGCCTCGGTGGTCGTGGCCCGCAGCGGGGTCGGCGCGAGTCCGAACAGGCCGACCGCGCAGTGGTCGATCCGGGAATCCGCGTCCAGGCGTACCGCGACCACGGCCCCCGCCATCGCGAAATCGCCACTGCGGCGGGTGAATTCCTCGATGGCGTAGCCGCAGCGGCCGTGCCGGGCCGGGAAGACGATCGCGGTGACGATCTCGTCGGCTTCCAGCGCCGTCGTCCACATGCCGGTGAAGAAATCCGCGGCGGGGATCGTGCGGGGTCCGCGTGGTGAGAGCGCCTCGATCTCGGCGTCCAGGGTCAGGGCCACCACGGGATATTCCGCCGCGGCGTCGGCATGGGCGATCGCGCCGCCGATGGTGCCCCGGTTGCGGATCTGGAAATGCCCGATGTGCGGGGTGGCGCGCGACAGCAGCGGCACCGCGCGGCGCACCTCTTCGGAGCGGCCGACCTCGGCATGGGTTGTCCCCGCGCCGATTCGGACCGTGTCGCCACTGATCTCGATGCCGCGCAATTCCGTCACCCGACGCAGGTCGACGAGGTGATCGAAAACGGCCAAGCGCAGCGCCAGCATCGGCATCAGGCTCTGGCCGCCCGCGATGACCTTGGCTTCCTCACCCAGATCGGCGAGCAGCGTCACCGCCTCCTCGGCGGTGGCCGGGGCGTGATATTCGAAAGCCGCCGGCTTCATTCGGCACCCTTTCCGGCGGCGCGCGCCTGGTCCAGCATCGACACGATCGTGGCGGGGGAGAGCGGCAGTTTCGAGATCTCCACGCCGAACGGTGACAGCGCGTCGGCGACCGCGTTGAGAATGGCCGGGGTCGACCCGATCGCACCGCCCTCGCCGACGCCCTTGAAGCTGCCCGGCCCCGGGCTCGGGGTCTCGACGTGACCGACTTCGATGACCGGCGCCTCCGACGCAGTCGGCATCAGATAGTCGAGGAAGGTGGTGGCGACCGGGTTGCCGCTCTCGTCGTAGGCGAGATTCTCGTAGAGCGCGCCGCCGACGCCCTGCACGGTGCCGCCGTAGATCTGGCCCTCGACCACGGCGGGGTTGATCATGGGGCCGCAGTCCTCGCTGACGATGTAGCGCAGCAGTTTCACCGCGCCCGTCTCGATATCGACCTCGCAGGTGCACAGGTGCGTCGCATTGGCCCAGATCGCCATCTGCGTGGTCTTGTGCCGCCCGACGGCCTCGAGGCCGGGGGGCACTCCCGGTGGTAGCGAATCGCTCTGGAAATAGGCGATTTCGGCGATCTCGGCGAGGGTGAGGACCTTGTCGGGAACGTCACGGACGGTGGCCCTGCTCCCGCTGAACTCGATCTCGTCCGGGCTGACGCCGAGCCGATGCGCGGCGATCGCGTGGATGCGCTCGCGCAGGGTCGACGCGGTCGCGGCGATGGCGCCCGCGGTCATCGAACCGGAGCGACTGCCCTGGGTGCCGCCGCCGAACGGGGTGACCGCGGTATCGCCCTGCACGGTGCGCACATCGGCCATATCGACGCCGAGCGCGTCGGCGGTCAACTGGACGACGGTGGTCTCGATGCTGTTACCGGCCGAGCCGCCCGCGACGAAGACGTTGACCTTGCCGGTCGGCGCGATCCGGATGGTGGCGCCCTCGGTGCTCAGGAACGGGCTCGCGCCCGCGGTCGGCTCGATATAGGTGCAGGTGCCGACGCCGAGGTAACGACCCTCCGCGCGGGCGGCGCGCTGCTGTGCGCGGAAGGCGTCGTAGTCGAGCATCTCGACCGCCTGCTCCAGCGTCTCCATGGGGGAGGCGTTGTCGTAGACCATGCCATTCGGGTTGGCGAAGGGGAATTCGTCGCGGCGCAACATGTTCCGCCTGCGCAATTCGATCGGGTCGATGCCGATCTGCCTGGCCGCGTGGTCGAGCAGCAGTTCGCGGCTCACCGACTCGAACTGCCACGGCCCGCGGTAGGCGACGCGGCCGACGGTATTGGAGTAGTGGTATTTGATGTGGAAGGAGGCATCGGTGATCCGGTAGGGGCCGGGGAACAGCATGCCGACCGGTATGCCGCCGGTGATCGGTGACGGCGTCGGGTAGGCGCCGACATTCTGCGCGTGCTCGATGGACGCGGCGAGGATCTTGCCGTCCTCGTCGAAAGCCATTGCGACAGAAGCGTGCTCGTGTCGCGCCATGCCCGAGGACATGAGGTTTTCCTGCCGGTCCTCGATCCACTTCACCGCGCAGCCGAGTGTGCGGGCGGCCAGTTGCACGCAGATCTCTTCGCGCAGCGGAGCCACTTTCAATCCGAAGCCGCCGCCGGTATCGCGGGCGATGACGCGCACCTGGTGCTCATCGATACCGAGCAATCGCGCGCAGAAGCCGCGTACCTCGAAGGGGGATTGGGTGGAGATCCAGATCGTCATCTCCGAGGTGGGGACCGACCATTCCGCGATGATGCCCCTTGTCTCCATCGGCACCGGCGCGTAGGCCTGCTGGAATATCCGCTGGCGCACCACATGGGCCGCCGAATCGAAGATCGGCGCCAGGTCGGAGGCCGGGCGACCGGGGATCTCGCCCGCGGAATTACCCGCGAACCCGGCGTGCACGAGGTTCGGCGATTCAGCGGCCGTGGTGTAGTCGACCACCGGGTCGAGCGGCTCGTAGTCGATGACCACCAACTCGACGGCGTCCTCGGCCACGTAGCGGTCGACGGCGATCACGAGGACCACCGGATCGCCGACGAAGCGGACTTCCTCCTCGGCCAGCGGTGGACGCGGAACCGGCGGCATACCGATCATGTCGAGTCCGTAGGAGATCTGGTGCGCGCCGGGATTGAGGTCGGCGGCGGTGTAGACGGCGAGTACGCCGTCCAGCTCCAGGGCAGCGGAGATATCGATCTCGCCGATCCGCGCGCGCGGCAACGGGCTGCGAACGAAACACGCGTGCGCCATCCCCGGCCGCGTCACGTCGTCGACGAAAGTGCCCGCGCCCGTCACCAGCCGGGCGTCCTCGATGCGCGGCACGCTGGTGCCGACGACCCCGGTGGCGGCGGGGGTGTGCGTCCGGGTCATCGGGCGGCCCTCCGGCCGTGCCCGCTGTCCACCTCGTGGGGTGGCCTGATGGAAGTCATCCGGCTGATCCTCCGTTCACCTCGGATGCCGACCTGCGCCGCCCCGCGCGGGCATCGGCGCCGTCGGCGAGTTCGGACATCGTGAGGGGCATCGTGATCGGAGCGGGGGATCGGGCTGGCCGGTCCTGGCTTCGACCGGCTCCCGGACGACCTGTGCCGTTCGTGGATGCTGAACATGTGTTTAGCATTGAGATTCGCACGATGTCAATACCGCCTATGTCGAAAACGGATATGTCGCTAGAATCGTACGAGAATTGTATTCTCGCTGATAGTCCGAGGTGATCGGCGGTCGGATCGGATCCGCGGCGGGTCGCCGTCGCGGGCCGTGACCGACGACTTCCGGAGGATTCCCATGCGCGAACTCGGTGCCTATCTTCTGCGATGGCATGCCGCCGGCGCCTCGTATGTGCTGGCCACGGTGGTCGCGGTGACCGGAAGTGCGCCGCGACCGCCCGGTGCGACGATGGCGGTGGACGCGGAAGGAAATATCAGGGGCAGCCTGTCGGGCGGCTGCGTCGAGGGCGCGGTGTTCGAATTGTGCGCGCGGGTGCTCGAAACCGGCGAACCGGTACGCGAGGTTTTCGGATACAGCGATGCCGATGCCTTCGCGGTCGGTCTGACCTGTGGCGGCGAACTCGAGATCCTCGTCCACCGCATTACCCCCGCGCAGTATCCGGCGGTGGAGGCGGTGCTCGATGCGGGCGGACCCGTCGCCCTTGTGCGCGATCTGGAATCGGGAGCGATCCTCGCGCTGCGCCCTGACAGCGTCGTCGGGCCCGGTGCCGACGCCGCGGTGGTCCGGCAGGGGCGGGCCATGCTCGACACCGTAAGTACCGCCGTTCGAGTGATCGGCTGCGCCGATCGGGAAAGAACGGTTTTCATAGAATCGTTCGTACCGCCGCCGCGCATGCTCGTCTTCGGCGCCACCGACTTCACCACCGCCCTGTGCCGGGTCGGCCGGTTGCTCGGCTATCGCGTCACCGTCTGCGAGGCGCGTCCGGCCTTCGCCGATCCCGCCAGGATGCCCGACGCGAACGAGGTCGTCCGGGAATGGCCGCATACCTATCTCGCGAGAACGCAGGTCGACGCGCGGACCGTGATCTGCGTCCTGACCCACGACCCGAAATTCGATATTCCCGTACTCGTCGAGGCACTGCGACTGCCGGTGGCCTATGTCGGCGCGATGGGTTCACGCCGGGCCGATCGGGAACGGAGAGTGCGATTGCGTGCGGCGGGACTCACCGACGAGCAGCTGCGCCGCCTGCATTCACCGATCGGCCTGGAACTCGGCGGGCAGACGCCGGAGGAGACCGCCGTCGCGATCGGCGCGGAGATCGTGTCCGTGCGGCGCGGGGGCTCGGCACGTCCGCTGTCGGTGACCGACCGGCCCATTCATCCTGGCGGCCTGATATCCGATGGGGCGCAGGCCCAGCGGCTCGCCACCGGGTGAGCGGGCGCGGGCCGCGTCGGCGGTTCCCGGCGGAGTCGGCCGGGAACCGGATCGGCGGGTCAGTCCAGGAAAAGGTCGAGCGTGGGGTTGTCGCCGCCGCCGTAGCGGGACATGTCATCGATACCGGCGTAGAGCGAAACCGCGTCCTCATCGATGAAGCAGTTGCCGGTGACCTTGCTCGCGGGCTGGGTCATGATCGCGACGGCGGCGTCGGCCATGATCTGCGGGCTGCGCGCCGAGGAGAGCCGCTGTTCACCGTTGTCGAGGTTGGCGACCGCCGAGGTGGCGATATAGGTCTGCGGCCACAGGCAGTTGAAACCGATTCCGGCGTCGGCGTATTCGGTGGCCCAGCCGAGAGAGAGCAGGCTCATACCGTATTTGGACAGCGTGTAGGCCGGATGCGCGCCGAGCCAGCGCGGATTCATGTTCACCGGGGGCGCGATGGTCAGCACATGCGCGTTGGCCGACTTGCGCAGATGCGGCAGGCACGCCTTGGTGAGCAGGAAGGTGCCGCGAATATTGATGTCCTGCATCAGGTCGAACTTCTTCGCCGACAGTTGATCGGTCGGCTCGGTGGCGATCGCGCTGGCGTTGTTCACGCACAGGTCGACGCCGCCGAAGCGCTCGACGGCGAGGTCGACGGCCCGCTGCACATCCTCTTCGTTGCGCACGTCGCCGACCACCGCGGCGGCTCTGCCGCCCGCGGCCTCCACTTCGGCGGCGGCGGTGTGCACGGTGCCGGGCAGGCGCGGATGCGGTTCGGCGGTTTTGGCCAGCAGTACCACGTTCGCGCCCTGCGCGGCGGCGCCGAGGGCGATCGCCAACCCGATTCCGCGGCTCGCCCCGGAGACGACCAGCGTGCGGTCGGTCAGTTGTCGTTCCAGATCGGACATCGTTCTCCCCTGTCCCGAGAGTGTCGTGAGAACATTCTGCGGTCTCGTTCACACCAAACGGTATTGGCATTCTCCTTTTTCGAAAGTATCGTATTCACTGATGAACAACCAAGTGCAGACCTCGTCCGGAATCCCGCTGGAGCCGATCTACGGACCGGATGACCGGCGCGGTGACCCGCCCGATCCGGGCGCTTATCCCTTCACGCGCGGAAACTTCGCCACCGGCTACCGGGGGCGTTTGTGGACTTTCCGGCAGTACTCCGGTTTCGGAACTGCCGAGGAGTCCAATAAGCGGTACCGCTACCTGCTCGGGCAGGGCGGCACCGGTCTGTCGGTCGCGCTCGACCTGCCCACCCAATGCGGATACGACTCCGACGATCCCGAGGTGAGCGAGGAGGTCGGGCGCGTCGGTGTCGCGGTCGACACCCTCGCCGACGCCGAGGTGCTCTTCGACGGCATCCCGTTGGACAAGATCAGCACGAGCTTCACCATCAACGGCACCGCCGCGATCCTGCTGGCCTTCTATGTGGCCGCCGCGGAGAAGAAGGGCGTGCCGCGGGAGAAGCTGACCGGCACGATCCAGAACGACATCCTCAAGGAATACGCCTCGCGCGGCACCTGGATCTGGCCGCCGGAGCCCTCGCTGCGTCTGATCGCCGACACCATCGAGTTCTGCGCGGCCGAGGTGCCGCGGTTCAACGCGATCTCGGTGGCGGGCGCGCATTTCCGCGACGCGGGCGCGACCGCGGTGCAGGAGATGGCGTTCACCCTGGCCGACGGCGTCACCTACTGCGACACGGTGGTGGAACGCGGCCGGATGACGATCGACCAGTTCGCCCCGCAGATCTCCTTCTTCTTCTATACCCACGGCGATTTCTTCGAGGAGATCGCGAAATACCGGGCGGGCAGGCGGCGCTGGGCGACCCTGGTGCGCGAGCGGTACGGCGCCACGACCGACAAGGCGTCGATGTTCCGCTTCGGCTGTGTGGCCGGCGGCGCCTCGCTGTACGCGCCGCAGGCCCAGAACAACCTGGTGCGCGTCGCCTACGAGGCGCTGGCCTCGGTACTCGGCGGCGTGCAGTCCATGTTCACCGCCGCGTGGGACGAGCCGTTCGCGCTGCCGAGCGAGGAATCGGCCACCTTGGCACTGCGCACCCAGCAGGTGCTCGCCTATGAGACCGGCGTGACTCGCGTGGCCGATCCGCTCGGCGGCTCGTACTTCGTCGAGGCGCTCACCGACGCCACCGAGGAGAAGATCATCGAGATCATGCGTGATCTCGATGATCACGGCGGCATGGTGCGCTGCATCGAGGACGGCTATCTGCAGGGTCTCATCGCCGACGAGGCGTTCAAACTCCACCACGAGGTGGAGAAGGGCGAACGTCCGGTGGTCGGGGTGAACAAATTCGTCTCCGAGGAGCCGGCGCCCGATATCGGTACCTACGAACTCGACGCCGAGGGGCGCGAACGACAGCTCGAGCGACTGGCCCGGGTGAAAGCCGAACGCGATCCCGCCGCCGTCCGCGACACTCTTGCCGCGCTCTCGCGCGGCGCGGAAGGAGACGACAACCTCATGCATCGCCTGATCGATTGCGCCAACGCCTACTGCACGGTCGGAGAGATGACCGCCGCGCTGAAGGCGGTATGGGGCGAATTCCAGCAGCCGGTGGTGTTCTGATGCCCGCTCGCGTACTGGTCGCCAAACCCGGCCTCGACGGACACGATCGCGGCGCGAAGATCGTCGCGCGCACCCTGCGCGACGCCGGATTCGAGGTGGTCTACACCGGAATCCGCCAGCGCGTGGAGGACATCGTCTCCATCGCCCTGCAGGAAGACGTCGCCGTCGTCGGCCTCAGCATCCTGTCCGGCGCGCATGTCGCGCTCACCGCCCGCGTGGTGAACGCGCTGCGCGAGGCGGACGCGGGCGATATCGCGGTAGTCGTCGGCGGCACGATTCCGCAGGCCGACGTGCCCAAACTGCTGGAAGCCGGTGCGGCGGCGGTCTTCCCGACCAGCACCCCACTGGAAACTCTCGTCACCGAGATCCGCGCATTGACCGGAACATCGGCCCCGTGACTCGGACGCCGACGACACACAGCTTGGAGGAACAGTGCGCATCGGAGTAATGATCGGGCCGGAGAAGGGTGACTCCGGGCGCAAGCTCGAGCGCATGCTGCGCGATATCGAGTGGGCCGAATCGGCGGGGATGGACACGGCGTGGATCCCGCAGATCCCCACCGATTTCGACGCTCTGATCACGATCGCCGCGATGGGTTTGAAAACTTCGCGTATCGAATTGGGCACCGCTGTCGTGCCGTTGCAGGCGCAGCATCCCATCGCCCTGGCGCGCCAGGCGCTGTCGGCGCACGCCGCGGCCGGGGGCAGGCTCGCCCTCGGCGTCGGGCCGTCGCACCACTGGATCGTGCGCGACATGCTCGGCCTGCCCTACGAAAAACCCGCCGCCTACACCCGCGACTACCTCGAGGTGCTGAACGCGGGGCTGGCCGGATCGGGTTCGGTGGACGTGGAGAACGAGACGTTCACCGTGCACAATCCGCTCGATCTCGGACCGGTCGCTCCTCTTCCCGTGCTGATCGCCGCGCTCGGACCGGTGATGCTGCGCATCGCGGGCGAACAGGCCGACGGCACCGTGCTGTGGATGGCCGACGAGCGCGCTATCGCCGATCACGTGGTACCGAAGATCAGCAAGGCCGCCGCGGACGCGGGCCGCCCCGCCCCGCGCATTGTCGCCGGGCTGCCGGTCTGCCTGTGCGAACCCAGCCGGGTGGACGAGGCGAAGGCGCGGGCGAATCGCATTCTCGGCGAGGCCGAGGTGTCCCCGAACTACCAGCGTCTGCTGGAACAGGGCTCCGCGCGCGATATCGGCGACCTGTGCATCGCGGGTAGCGAGGAACAGATCGCGGCCGGGCTGCGGCGCTATGCCGACGCGGGCGCGACCGATATCTCGGTGCGACTGTTGCCGATCGGCGACAACCGCGACGAATTGGTGGCGTCCAAACAGCGCACCAGGGAGATGATCGCGGCCATCGCCCAGGAGTTGCGGTGAGCGCTCCGAATTCCGGCCCGCTGGCCGGAATTCGGATTCTCGAGGTCGGCACCATGCTGGCCGGGCCCTACGCGACGATGATGCTCGCCGATCTCGGGGCCGAGGTCACCAAGGTGGAGCCCGCGGGCGGCGATATCTCACGGCAGGTCAGCGACAGCTATTTCGCGAGCCTCAACCGTGGGAAACGCAGTGTCCGTATCGAACTCGGCAGCGAGGCGGGCCGGGCCCGACTCGGCGAACTGGTCGGGCAGTCGCACGCCCTGCTGGTGAATCTGAAGCCGTCGGCGATCCGGCGGCTCGGACTCACCTACGAGGGATTGCGGCAGTACAACGAGAAGATCGTCTGCGTCGCGATCACCGGATACGGGCTGTACGGCGGCGACGATCCGGCGTTCGACTACATCATCCAGGCGGCGGCGGGCATCGCCGCGCTCACCGGGGATCCGGCGGGTCCGCCCACCCTGCCTGGCTATTCCTCGGCCGATAATTCGACCGGTCTGACCGCGGCGCTCGGCCTGCTTGCCCAGATCCTGTCGGGTCGCGGCGGGCAGGTGGACGTCTCGCTGTACGAGGTCATGCTGTCGCAGCTGAACTATCACGCGGCCGCCTACCTCAACGAGGGGAAACGTCCGCAACGCCGCCCGCACGGCGCGCATTCGTATTACGTTCCGGCCCAGATCTTTCCGACGGCGGAGGGCTATCTCGCGCTGTTCGTCACGCACGACGGGTTCTGGAAGGCGTTCGCGGGAGAGGCGGGTATCGACGGATTCGAGCTGATGGCAGACCGCGCCGCGCGCCGCACCGAAGTACTCGACGCGGTGACCGTCGCATTGGCCGCCGACACCGCCATCGGCTGGGAGGCGAGACTGCGTCGGCTGGGGGTTCCCGTTGCCGCCGTTCGTGATCTGCCGACGGCGCTGGACAACAGCCCCGGCGCGGTGGTCACGGCGGGGGAGTTCCGGTTGGTCGGCAGTCCGATCCGGATAGGCGGTTACGAACCGGAGTACGGACCACCGCCCCGGCTCGGCGAGCACGACTGAGGGCTCGGGAGTCGGTGCTGACGCCGTGGCCGACCGCCACGGCGAGGGTCTGATCGTCCATGTGGTGTTGGACCACGACCGCCGGGTGGTCGTGGTCAGTGTGACCTGGGTCGGCTGAGAAGCTCACCGTTACGGCTCGGCGAGAACGGAACCGAGGAGCGACCCCCGGCCGCTCCCGCGATTCACTGGTCGTAATCGACGGCGATCGACTCCGTGTCGGGCACGGCCTGGCAGGTCAGCACGTAGCCGTCCTCGAGTTCGTCATCGGTCAGCGCATTATTCACGCGCAATGTCGCGTGGCCGTCTGTCACCTTGGCGATGCAGGTGGCGCAGTTACCCGATTCGCAGGAGAACGGCGGGGTCAGCCCGGCGCGGCGGGCGCTCTCGAGCAGCGTCTCGCCGTCCTTGCGCGGCACCGACGTCTTCTTGCGCTTCAGGGTGACCGTGACGGTGCCCTGTACGGCAGGGGTCTCGGCGGCGGGCGGAGTCCGCAGGGGCGCGGTCACGGTGGTATCGGGGGTCGCCGTGGCGTCCGTTGTCTCGCCCGGAATCGGTGCGGCGGCGCCGAACCGCTCGCTGTAGACCAAGCCCGGGCCCGGCAGCGCGAGTTCCACCATCTCCATGAACGCTTCGGGACCGCAGATGTAACTGTCGCCGTGCCCGTCCGCGCCGACGAAGGCGTTGATCGCCGCCGCGTCGAGGAATCCCGCCGTGGCATCCAGGTGCCGGACCACCTCGAGCCTGCCCGGATAACGCTGGGCCAGATCCTTCAGCGCCGTGTCGAATATCACCGATTCGGCGTCGCGGTCGGCACACAGCAGGCGGACCGGTCGTTTCGTGGTGGCGAGCGCGGATTTCGCCAGCGACAGGATCGGGGTGATACCGCTGCCGCCGCTGAATCCGAGCAGCGGCACATCGGTCTCGCGCAGGCAGAATCGGCCAGCCGCCCTGGTCAACTCGATTTCGTCGCCTTCGGCGAGGTTGTCGTGCATCCAGTTCGACACCGCGCCGCCCGGCACCCGTTTCACGGTGGTCATCAGCTCGGCGTCGGTCTCCGGCGCACTCGACATCGAGTAGGAGCGGAACAGTTCGGTGCCGTCGACGGTGACCTTGAACGTGCAGAACTGCCCGGCGATGTAAGGGATCGGCCCGTCGTGCGGCGCGAGTACGAACGTGCGTGCGTCGACGCTCTCCTTCACGATCCTGGTCACGGTCGCGCGCTGGAACAAAGAGGGTCTCGCCATGAACCGTGGCCTCCTGGTATTAAGGTTCTAGTCGTAAGAGAATTATATTCTCACTCACGAGACGGGATCTCTCAAATGTCGTCAAGAGGCAAGTCGGGTGTGCTCGACTTCGAGGGGCGGTCCTACCCGCGGGCCGACCTCGACGATCTCGCAGCGGGTCTGGCGGCCGAACTGGCCGATGACGGCGTGCGGTCCGGAGATCGGGTGGCCCTCATGTCGTCGAACCGCCCCGAATTCGTGATCGCCGTCTTGGCGATCTGGCAGCTGGGCGCGGCCGTCGTACTCCTGAGTCCGGCATGGAAACGCGACGAGGTCGCGCACGCGCTGGCGGTGACCGAGCCGACCCGTGGCGTCGGCGACAATCCGGTGCTGGCCGATCTGCTGCCGACGCGCGATCTCGACGCGCCGATCACCCCGGGGCGGGCCGTCGCCTCGACGCCCGATCCGTCCTCCGACGCGGTGCTGGTGTTCAGTTCGGGCACAGCGGGATTGCCGAAGGCGGTGCGGCACACCCACGCGTCGCTGGCCTTCGGGGTGCGGCAGTGGGTCGCGGTGCTCGGGCTGACCGGCGACGACCGCATCCAGATCGCCACACCGCCCTCGCATATCCTCGGGCTGCTCAATATCGTGACGGCGCTCGAGGCGGGCGCGTGGATGCGGCTGCACCGGCGTTTCGATCTGGACACCATGCTCGGCTGCATCCAGGACGACCGGATCACCATCGAGATGGCGGTCGCGCCGATCGCCCTCGCCATGGCCTCGCATCCGAAACTTGAGAATTTCGATTTGAGTTCGCTTCGCTACATCATGTGGGGCGCCACTCCGGTCACGGCGGCCGTGGCCGAGCAGGTCACCGCGCGCACGGGGGTGCGCTGGCTGCCTGCCTACGGCGCGAGCGAATTGCCGGTGATCGCCTGCAATCCCCTCGACGGCGCGCGCCTGGACACCGTCGGCAAAGCGGCGCCGGGGGTGCGTGTGCGGGTGGTGTCACTCGACACCGGCGAGGTCGCTGCGGACGGTGAAACCGGCGAGATCCAGTGCCGCGCGGAATCGGTGATGGCGGGCTACCTGCCCGCCGAGGCGACCGCGAGCGCCTTCGACGACGGCTGGTACCGCACCGGCGATGTCGGCTACGTCGACGACGAAGGCTGGATCCGGCTCACCGACCGGGCCAAGGAAATGATCAAGGTACGCGGATTCCAGGTCGCCCCCGCCGAAATCGAGGCGGTCCTGCACGCACATCCGCTCGTGATCGATTGTGCCGTGTTCGGCGTGCCCGCCGAGGACGGCGAATCCGTCGTCGCCGCTGTCGCGGGCGCGGACACCCTCACCGAGGACGAACTGATCGCCCTGGTCGGCGAGCGACTCGCCACCTACAAGCGGCCACGTCGGGTCGTCTTCGTCCCCGAAATTCCCCGCCTGCCATCCGGCAAGGTGTTGCGTCGAGTCCTGAAGGAGCGCTATGGACGTCCGTCTGACCAGTGAACAGCGGCAACTGCGCGATGCCGCAGCAAAATTGGCCGATGACCTCGGTCCGGGATCGGTCGCCGAACTCGATGACGAGAACCGCCGCGCGCGGCTGGAACGGGCGGTCGATATCGCGGGCTGGCGAGCGCTGCGTACCGACGGCGCGTCCGGCGTCGAAGTCGCCATCGTCGCCGAGGAATTCGGCCGCCGCCTGGTCGATGTCGCGTTTCTCGGCCCGGTCCTGGCCGACGACCTGTACGGCAAACCCGCCGAGGACGGCGACACCTGGACGGTCGCGGTCGGTGATCGCGCGATCGACGCGCGCGGGCGTGGCCGTGCGCTGTTCGTCGCCGACAACGGGGTCTTCGCCACATCCGTCGGGGAGCCGGCGCCCGGCGCGGATCTCACCCGGCACAACGCGTTCCTGACCGGTGAGCGCGAGCATATCGGCGAACTGTCGCCGGATCAGGTCATCCAATGGCAGGCGCTCGCCGTCACCGTGACAACCGCGGACCTGCTCGGCATCGCCCGTGGCGCACAGGATCTGGCGGTCGAATACGCCAAGATGCGTGAACAATACGGTAAGACCATCGGGTCATACCAGGCTGTGGCGCATCTACTCGCCGAGAGCCAGGCCCTGATCGAAGGCGCGGTCAGCGTACTGCGCCACGCGGCCTGGGGGGTGGACGAATTGACTCCCGCCGAGGCGTTGCGCGCCGCGCGGATCGCCAAGGTCTACACCGCCCGCGCCGCGCGCACCATCTGTGAGACCTCGATCCAGGTGCACGGCGGCATCGGCAATACCTGGGAATGTCTCGCGCACGTCTATCTGCGTCGCGCGCTGACCTCGACCGAACTGTTCCCCGTCCGTTTGGAGGAGATCGACCTTGGACTTTCGTGATTCACCGCAGGAAGCCGAATTCCGCACCCGACTTCGGGACTGGCTCGCCGAGACGGCCGGGAAATTCCCGACCTCGGGCGACGAGTACTGGGCACGTCAGGGCGAGTGGCACCACGCGCTGTACGAGGCGGGATTCTTCGGAACATCCTGGCCGAAGGAGTTCGGCGGCCACGAGCTGCCACCGGTCTTCGATGTGATCGTCGACGAGGAACTCGCCATCGCGGGAGCGCCGCCACGGCCAAGCCTCGGATATCTGGTGCAGGGACTCGGCAGACACGGCAGCAAAGAACTACAGCATCGCTTCCTGCCCGGAATGATCAACGGAACTCAGCGTTGGTGCCAGGGTTTCAGCGAACCCGGCGCGGGATCGGATCTGGCGTCGTTGCAGACCACCGCGACCCGCGACGGCGACAACTACGTGATCCACGGTCACAAGATCTGGACCAGCTACTCCGATGTCGCCGACTGGTGCCTGCTGCTGGCGCGGACCGATTCGACCGTGCCGAGGCACAAGGGCATCTCGGCATTCGTGATCTCCATGAAGCAGCCGGGAGTCGAACAGCGCCCGCTGGCCATGATCAGCGGCGTCACAAGGGAATTCGGCCAGGTGCTTTTCGACGGCGCGATCGTGCCCGCCGATCAGATGGTCGGCGAGCCCGGTGACGGCTGGAAGATGGCGATGACCGTGGTCGGGCACGAACGTGAGCCCTCCACCCTCGGTTACGCGGCGCGGTACGGAAAGCTGGTGCGTCAGTTGGCCGCTCGCGTCGAGGGCAAGAATCCCGAGGAGCTGGCGTGGGCAGCGGTGCAGACCGAGATGTTGCGTCTGCATGTGCGGCGGCGGCTGTCCGAACAGTTGGACGGCGTGGTCCACGGTCCCGACGGCTCTCTCGACAAACTGCTGATGACCTGGGTCGATCAGGCGGTCGGACACGCGGCGCTCGCCGTCGGCGGCACCGGCGATCCGGAACTGCTCGGCAGTTACTTCTACAGCCGGGCCCAGAGCGTCATGGGCGGCACCTCGCAGATCCAGAAGAACATCATCGCCTCGCGCATTCTCGGACTAGGAGTTTGACCATGTACGACCTGCCCGACGAGATCAAGGTCGAGGCCGACGGCCCGCTGCGGATCATCACCCTGAACCGGCCCGACGCGCTCAACGCGGTCAACGACGACCTGCACACCGGCCTGGCCAGGCTCTGGCCCCGGCTCAGCGAGGATCGCGAGGCGCGGGTCGCGGTGCTGACCGGCGCGGGCAAGGCGTTCTCGGCCGGTGGCGATTTCGCGTATCTCGCGGAATTGAGCCAGGACGCGGAATTGCGCGCCAAGACCATCGCGCACGGCCGCGATATCGTCCTCGGGATGACCAGGTGCAGGCTGCCGGTGGTGGCCGCGGTGAACGGGCCGGCGGTGGGTCTTGGATGCAGTCTGGTCGCGCTCAGCGACGTGGCCTATATCGCCGAGACCGCGTATCTGAAGGATCCGCACGTGCAGGTGGGCTTGGTCGCCGCCGATGGCGGACCGCTGACCTGGCCGTTGCACACCAGTCTGCTGCTGGCCAAGGAATACGCGCTCACCGGCGCGAAGATCTCCGCCGAGCGGGCGCGGGAGATGGGTCTGGTGAACCATGTGGTCGCCGACCCGTACAACGAAGCGCTGGCCTGCGCCAAACGCATACTCGAACTGCCCCGCCAAGCGGTCGAGAGCACCAAGCGGCTGATGAACCTGCATCTGGAGCGGGCGGTTCTGGCGACGCTGGACTACGCGACGACCGCGGAGGAACTGTCCTTCCAGAGCGAGGAATTCCGCACCGTGATCACCGGCCTCACCAAGGGCCGCGGCTGATACCGGTCCGCGCGTCGTCTCACCTGGCGCGCTGATCGGGTCGCGGCGCCCACCCGCGAGCCGCGACGCGGGAAATGCCCCGGAAACTACCGTTTCCGGGGCATTTTCGCGTGATTCGGTGTCGTCAGCCCGCCGAGATCAGGTGTTCGGAGCGTTGCACCGTTCCGGTGATCCCGTCGGCGTGCTGACCGGCAAGCAGAACGGCCGCGTCGGCCATCGCCTCGGGCGGCTCGACCATCTCCGGCGGAATCTCGCGTCCGCCGCTGCCCGCCTGCCATCCCTCGGTGAGCACCACTCTGGTCGGGCTCAGGCAGTTGACCGCGATATTGTCCCCGCGCAGCTCCGACGCCAGGCCGAGGTACATCCGCTCGACCGCGGCCTTGGAGATCCAGTAGGCGTTCGAGCCCCGGTCGACCATATCCACGCCGGTGGTGGTGATCGCGATGAGCGACCCGCCGCCGCGTGCCCTCAGATGCGGAATCACCGCCTTGGTCACCAGGAAGACTCCGGTCAGATTCACGTCGAGACACAGCTGCCAGCGTTTGAGCGGTGTCGTCGCGATCGGGGCGAGCCACATGACCCCCGCGTTGGCTACGAGGATGTCGATGCCGCCGAATGCCGCGACGGTGGCCGCGATCGCCGATTCCACGGATTCTTCGCTCGTGACATCGCACGGCACCGGAAGCGCGGTTCCGCCCGCTGCCGTAATACGTTCGGCGACAGCGTGAATCGTTCCGGGAAGCGCGCCCTCCTGCTCGGAGCGCGCGGCGACGGCGACCGAGGCCCCTGCCGCGGCGAGTCCTTCGGCGATGGCCGCGCCGATGCCGCGGCTCGCGCCCGCGACGAAGGCGACCTTTCCGGTCAGGTCACCTGTCGCGGGTAGTGCTGTATGGCTGGAGTCACTCATTTCGGCGGGAAACGCAGCGCGCCGTCGAGGCGGATGACCTCGCCGTTGAGGTAGTCGTTGTCGATGATGGACAGCGCCAGCTTGGCGTATTCGTCGGAGCGGCCCATCCGCTTGGGGAACGGCACCTGCGGACCCCAGTAGCCCTCGAGCTGGTCAGCCGCCTTGCCGTATGCGGGGGTGTTGACGGTGCCAGGGGCGATGCTCACCACGCGGATGCCGGTCGGGGACAGATCGCGCGCGGCCACCAGGGTCATGCCGACCACACCGCCCTTCGCGGCGGCGTAGGGGAGCTGGCCGATCTGACCTTCGAACGCGGCGATCGAGGCAGTGTTGATGATCACACCGCGGGCGCCTTCCTCCAGCGGCTCGGTCTTGGCGATCGCGGCCGCGGACAGGCGCAGGATATTGAACACCGCGGTCAGGTAGAACTCGATGGTGGTACGAAAACCGTCGAGCGCCAGCGGTGAGCCGTCCTTGCCGATCAGCCGGCCGCCGGTGGCGGGGCCGCCGTGGGTGTCGACCGAGATCCGCAGCGGGCCGAGGGATTCTGCCTCGGCGATGGCGGCGAGCACCGAATCCTCGTCGGTGGCGTCGGTGTGCACGTAGGTGATCCCGAGCTCGCTAGCGAGTTCTTTGCCCTTGTCGTCGGCGACGTCGGCGACGACGACTTTCGCCCCCGCCGCGTGCAGGCGACGCACGGTCGCCTCGCCGAGACCGCCGGTTCCACCGACGACGAGCGCGGAACTTCCACTTATCTGCATGTCATAATCCTATCTTGCAACTGTGACTCTCGTACTGAGAAAATAGCATTCTCGCGACTCTCGGCATGATCGCCGAAAAGCTGTCGAACCGCAATCTCGTCGTTCGAAAATGGAGGCCAACCAATGCCTGAAGCCGTCATTGTGTCCGCGCTGCGGACCCCCATCGGCACCGCGCGCAAGGGAACCCTGCGCGACACCAACGCCTTCGATCTGGCCAAGCACGTGGTGAGTGCCGCCGCCGAAGGTCTCGACGCCGCCCGCATCGACGATGTGATCCTGGGCGAGGGACGCTACGGCGGCGGCGTGATCGCCCGGCACGCGGCCGTGACCTCGGGTCTCACCTCCGCGCCCGGACTCGCTCAGAACCGCCATTGCGCGGCCGGAATGGCCGCCGTGCAGAGTGCGGCCGCCGGAATCCGCGCCGGAATGGACGAACTGATCATCGCGGGCGGTGTCAATTCCGATTCCACCGCGCCGCGAGTCCGGTTCAAGGTCGGCGAGGACTCCTGGATCGATCCGTGGGTCTCGCCGAGCCACCCGGATCGCCCGGACGCCCCCGCGATGGATATGTCCATCACCGTGGGCTGGAATGCCGCGGTCAAGGCCGGGATCAGTCGCGAAGAGCTCGACGCGTGGGCGCTGCGCTCGCACCGCAACGCGATCGCCGCCATCGACGAGGGCCGTTTCAAGGAAGAGATCGTGCCCATCGACACCCCGCACGGCCTGTTCGACACCGACGAACACCCCCGCCGCGACACCAGTCTGGAGAAGCTGGGCTCGCTGAAGGTGCTGCACCCCGAGATCGAGGGTTTCTCCATCACCGCGGGCAACTCCTCCGGCGCCAACGACGGCGCGGCGGCGTTGGCGATCGCCAGCGATGGGCTCGGGCTGCCCGCCCTCGGCTACATCCGTTCGTGGGCCTCGGTCGGCGTCGATCCCGCCATCACCGGTCTCGCGCCGATCGATGCGATCACCAAGGCCGTCGCGCGGGCCGGGATCTCGCTGTCGGAGGTGAAACTGATCGAGATCAACGAGGCGTTCGCGTCGGTCCCGATCGCGGCCATCAGGGCGCTCGACCTCGACCCCGACAGCGTGAACTTCAGCGGCAGCGGTTGCTCGCTCGGGCATCCGGTCGCCGCGACCGGTGCGCGGATGATCGTCACCCTCGTGCACGAACTGCGTCGTCGCGGCGGCGGTTTCGGTATCGCGGCGTTGTGCGCCGGCGGCGGCATGGGCTCGGCCACGGTGATCGAGGTTCCCGCTCCGTGATCGGTCGGGACGTGCGGGGCGGCGCGGTTCGGAGGCGGGCATGATCGCGCGGAGCGCGACCGTCGCCGAACTGCTCGACCAGGCTCGGTCCGGCTCGGCGCGGGCGACGGGCCGACTGCTCAGCCTGGTCGAAGGGGAGCGTCGCGACGAGGTACAGGCGGCGCTGCCGCCTGGCTCGATCCGGGTGATCGGGGTGACCGGTCCACCCGGCGCGGGCAAGTCGACGACGATCGCGGCACTGGTCTCCGCGTACCGGGCCCGCGAACAACGGGTCGCGGTCCTGGCGGTCGACCCGTCCTCGCCCTACAGCGGCGGCGCCCTGCTCGGCGACCGGATCCGAATGGCCAGGCATATCAACGATCCCGATGTGCTGATCCGTTCGGTGGCCACCCGCGGGCACCTCGGCGGTCTCGCCGCCGCCGTGCCCGCGGCCCTGCGACTGCTCGCGGCATTGCGCTACGACGTGGTGATGCTGGAGACGGTGGGGGTCGGGCAGTCCGAGATCGAGATCGCCGCCGTCGCCGATCCCACCCTGGTGATCCTGAATCCCGGTGCGGGAGACGCGGTGCAAGCCGCGAAAGCGGGGCTGCTCGAGGTGGCCGATCTGCTGGTGGTGAACAAGGCGGACCGGGAGGGCGCCGAGCGGACCGTGCGCGACCTGCGTGCCGAATCCGACGTCCCCATCCTGACCCTGATAGCCTCGCGCGAGGAGCGGATCACCGAATTGGTCGAGGCGATCGACGCTCACCATCGCGCCGACACGCCCGCGCGGCGGACGGCACGGGCCAGGGCCCAGATCCTGTCGCTGGCGCAATCACGTTTGCGTGCCCACCCGGAGCTGGATCGGCTGGCCGAAGCTGTCGCCTCGGGCGACCGCGACGCCTACGGCGTCGCCGAACAACTGCTGATATCGCGGGAGTAGCTGCGCGATCCGGCCTTCGCCCGCGGAAACTCTAGCCGCGGGCGAAGCCGTGGGCGCAGAAGTTCCACACCTCGGACGCGGTGATCGCGTTCTGGGTCTCGTCGTCGGTGCCGCCCGCGGACTGCGCGGTGAACATGACCGTCTGCATGACCATGGCGGCCATCCGGCGCGAGTTGATATCGGCGGGAACCTGTTTCGCCTCTTTGGCGAGTTCCATCAATTCGGTGAACAGCGACAGCATCGGCGCGTGCGCGATCTTCACCTGGCTGGGATGGGTGACCAGCAGCTGGGGTGCGAAATCGGTGAACAGCGGCCGTTGCGCCGCGGGATCGGGGCGGCACAGCTCGAACAGCAGCTCGACGGTCACCTGCAACTTGTCCAGCGGATCCTTCGGCCCGTCGGCGGCGGCGCGCAACTGTTCGGCGATGCGGCTCAACGCGTCCTCGAAGAGGGCGAGCAGCAGTTCGTGTTTGCCGTCGAATTGCAGGTAGAAGCTGCGCAGCGATTGCCGGGAGCGGTCGACGACCTCCTGCACCGTGAAGTCGGTCGTGCCCTTCTCGGTGATGATCGCCTGCGCGGCGTCGAGGAACCGCTGCACGCGCTCCTCGGCCCGTAGTTTGGCGCTGCGTAGCGAGCGCTCCACGGCGCGCTGTTTCCATGCGGGCTTCTCACTCAGGCTGGTCACCGGCACCTCGGCCCTAGGTCATCTGAAGAGAACATGGATGCACTGTACCGGAAATGAGCAAATTTTCGGTCTTCATGTATTACGACCCTCCTATTCAGAGACTATCCTTTCCGGTAGCGAGAATGTTATTCTCGCTACCGTTCGGGCATAGACGCTGGCAAGGAGGCAAGCCGGGATGTACATGGCGTTCGGCTCCGATCAACAGCCGCGGCGCGAGCATGCCGCTGGCGGCATGCCGGATATTCAGCGCACGATCGTCGCCGAGCGGGTGCTCGGTCTTCCATGAAGTTGAGGAGTCGTCTTGTACATTCGCTACGAGGTCGCGGACCGGATCGCCACCATTTCGCTCGACCGGGCCGACGCGGCCAACGCGCAGAACAGTGAGCTGCTCGACGAACTCGACGCCGCCTGGGTGCGCGCCGCCGATGACGACGACGTCGCGGTCATCGTGCTGCGAGCCGAGGGTAAGCACTTCTCGGCGGGGCACGACCTGAGGGCAGGCTCGAAGGCGGACTGGGGCAAGATCACTCTCGAGCGCATCTACTCCAACGAGGCCCGTCGCTACCTCGAGTACTCGCTGCGATGGCGCAACATTCCCAAACCCTCCATCGCGGCCGTACAGGGCCGTTGCATCGCGGGTGGGCTGCTGCTGTGCTGGCCGTGCGATCTCATCGTGGCCGCCGACGACGCCCAGTTCTCCGACCCGGTCGTGCTCATGGGCATCGGCGGCGTCGAATACCACGGCCACACCTGGGAACTCGGGCCGCGCAAGGCCAAGGAGATTCTGTTCACCGGGCGGCCGGTGACCGCGGAGGAGGCCGCGCAGGTCGGCATGGTGAATACCGTCGTCCCGCGCGCCGAACTCGATGAGCACACCAGGGCGCTGGCCACCAAGATCGCGGCCATGCCGCGTTTCGGGTTGCGTCAGGCCAAGCGCGCGGTCAATCAAACTCTGGATGTGCAGGGTTTCTACGCTGCGATCCAGTCCGTATTCGATGTGCACCAGACGGGTCACGGAAATGCCCTCAGTGAGAACGGTTTACCGATTCTGGTGCAACTGGAAGACATGAAGGCGAATATTGAATAATTCGTCCTAATGTTTACGGTATCGCTTACAGTCTTTCCGAGTCGCTGGTAACCCGCGTAGCGACCGGTACGCCGGTATCGAGAACATCGAGTCGGCAGCCGGTATCGCCGAGCGGGCGGAACCGGCGATGACGCACAGATCGCGCTTCGCTCATCGCGACGACGCGTTCGTGCACAAAATATGTGCGGCGAATCGGGCGCACCGATCCCAGCCGTTCAGTTATTCCCTTTCCTGAGACGAGGATTTACCATGCGCATTTCTTTCCCCCGCACCGCCGCGGTGTGTAGTGGTCTCGCGCTCGTCGCGGCCGTCGCCCTGACCGGCTGCAGCTCCGACGACGAGTCCACCGGTTCGGCGTCGACCTCGGCCGCCGCCAGTGCGAGCAGTTCGGCCGCCGCGCCCGCTGCCGCCGACGCCGAGACCACCAAGGCGATCACCGATGCCTACACCGTCTTCTTCAACGCCGCCGCGCCGGTCGATCAGCGCGTCGCCTCGGTGGAGAAGGGTGACGTGTTCGCGCCGGTGCTGCAGGCGCAGGCCGCCGACCCGTCGAAGGGTGGCACAACGGCCACCGTGTCGGCCATCAAGCTGGTCGACGCGAGCAATGCCAACGTCACCTACACGCTGCTGATGGGCGGCAATCCGGTGCTGCCGAATCAGACCGGCCAGGCCGTGAAGCTCGACGGCAAGTGGAAGGTCGGAGCGAGCACCTTCTGCGCGCTGATGGCACTGCAGGGTGGCACCTCGCCCGCCTGCTGACCTCCGACAGGCGAATGGCCCGGTCCCGAATTTCGTTCGGGGACCGGGCCATTCGCCTGTGCGGGGTTCTACAGTTGGGCCAGGCGCGGCGCCGAACCCGCGGCGCGGATGAGCGCACCCGCCTCGCGGGTGAGTTCCCTGGCGCTACCGAGCAATCCGTCCAGCACCAGGGTGCGGCGGATATGGCGTTGCAGATCGTGTTCGGCCGTGAAGCCGATACCGCCGAGCACCTGCTGGCAGTGCCTGGCGGCGGTGAGGGCGGCCTGCCCCGCCGCGGCCTTCGCCAAGAGCGCGCCGAGTTCACCGTCCGCGATGGTGAGCGCGGCCTCGGCCCCGTCGAGCGCGACAAGCGTTTCGGCGAGCCGGTGCCGGACGGCCTGGAACGAAGCGAGCGGGCGGCCGAACTGGGTGCGTTCGATGGCATGTCGCCTGGCCAGGGCCAGCATGGTGTGGCCGGTGCCGAGCAACCACCAGCCCAGCGCGCGCCGGCCCGCCGCGAGGGCCTCGCTGGGGATTTCGGCGAGGGCCTCGCTGGGGATTTCCGCGAGGGCCTCGCTGGGAATTTCGGCTCCGTCCGGCGTTGTGCGCAGCGCGAGTTCCTCGTCGACCGCGCCACCGGCTGTACCGTCGCTGTCCCATATCACGAAACCGCCGCCCGCGAACGGCAGCGGCACCGGATCCGTCCCGGTCCACCCGGCGGCATGGCGGATGACGTCGTTGAGCACCGAGGCGTGCGCGCCGGTCTCACCGAGCAACCGGAAGACCAGTGGCACAGCGAGATCCGGCAGATCGTCGAGCAGGTCGGGCCAGCCGAGTGCGGCCAGGGCCGCGTCGAGTTCGTGACCGGTGGCCGCCGTCAGGGTTTTGCGCAGCGTCTCGGTGAGCAGTTCCAGTTCCGCCCGATCGGTATCGGATTCGGCCATGGTCACTCCTTCCCCAGGTCGAGCAGTCGCCGGGCGATGATATTGCGCTGGATCTCGGCGGTCCCGCCGTAGATCGTGGCCGCGCGTGAGTAGAGATATTCGGTGCGCCACGGTGATTCGGCCAATTCCACCGCCCCGGGAAGCAGATCGCGCGCGGTGTCGAACAGCCGCTGTTCGGCGGTGGCGAGCAGTACTTTGTCGATGGAGGTCTCCGCGCCCAATCGCGCACCGTCGGCCAGTCGCCGCTGGGTGCCGAGGGAACGGCACCGCACGGTGTGCAGGGCGAGGTAGGCGGCGCCGAGTTCGGCGTCGTCGCCCACGGTGGTCTGTTCGATCACCTGGTCGAGTCGGGTGAACAGGTAGGCGATCCGATGCCAGAAACACGTGGAGCGTTCGTAGGGCAGCAGATCCATCGCCACCCGCCAGCCGTCGCCGGGTCTGCCGAGCATGCGATCGGCGGGCACCACGACGTCGTCGAAGAACACCTCGGCGAATTCGTCGACGCCGTGCATGGTGCGCAGCGGCCGGACGGTGATGCCGGGGGAGTCCATATCGACGAAGAAGGCGGTGATGCCGTCGTGGCCGGGACCGGTGCGGGTGAGCAGCACACAGCGGGCGGCGTACTGGGCCAGACTGGTCCAGACCTTCTGACCGCTCACCACCCACTCGTCGCCGCGCTGGGTCGCCTTGGTGCTCAAGGAGGCGAGATCGCTGCCCGAGCCGGGTTCGGAGAAGCCCTGGCACCATTGTTCGCGGCCGGACAGCAGCAGCGGCACCATTTCCGCCGCCAATTCCGGTCGCGCGTAGGAGATCATCGTCGGCGCGAGCACTTCGATCATCGAATAGATGCCGGGTTCGGCCAGATCGCGGGTGGCGACTTCCTCGCCGAGTACCGCGCGCAGCGCGGCGGGACCGCCGAGTCCGGTCACTTCGGCGGGCCAGCCGTAACGCATCCAGTTCGCGTCGTAGAGCGCGCGCCGCACCCGTGACAACTGCTCGACCTGTCCGTCGAGCGAGTGATCCGGTCCTGGTGTCAGATCATTCGTATCGAGCCACTCGCGCAGACCGTCGCGGAATGCGGCGATCTGCGCGAGCGGGTCCGTACCTGCCGTCATCCCCGGGAACGCTCGAAGGCGTGCGGGATTCCGGAGTCGTGGTCGCCGTTGCGGCGGATGAATGTCATCCGCCGCGTCTCGAGCCGCCAGCCGTCCTCGGTGCGGACGATATGGTCGGTGTAGTACCCGATCCGCATGTCGTGGGTGCTGTGATCGATGAAGCACAGCGGCTGGGTGCCTTCGGCGGTATCGCCGTCGATGTCGAGAACCGGTGTGCCCGTGAGGAACAGGCCCTTCGGCGCGGCGGCGACGAGATCCGGGAACAGGTCGAGGGTGTAGGTGTCGCCGAAGGCGCTGTAGGTGCCGTCCGGGGTGAAAACCTTCAGTACCCCTTCGATATCGCCCTGCGTGATGGACACGGCGTATCGGGCGAGCAACTGCTGGATATCCAGCAGGTCGTCATTTCTGGACATAGATCTTTCCGCCTTTCATCACGAATCGCACGTCCCTGGTGACGGTGATGTCGTGCATCGGGTCGCCGGGGACGGCGATGACATCGGCCAGCTGACCCTCGGCCAGCCTGCCGCGGTCCGACGCCCCGATCAGCTCGGCCGCGTTCACCGTCGCCGCCCGCAGCACGTCCAGCGGCGGAAGGCCGCGTTCGACGAGAGCGACCAGTTCGTCGGCATTGCGGCCGTGCGGGATCGCGGGCGCGTCGGTGCCGACCGCGATCTTCACACCCGCTTTGTAGGCAGCCAGTACCGACGTGCGGGCCTTGGGGAACATCAACGCGGCCTTGGCCTGGAGGGCGGGATCGGCCTTGGAGACGTCCATGGCGTCGGCGAGACGGGTGGTCGGCACCAGCCAGGTGCCGTGTTCGACCATCAGGTCGATCGCCTCGTCGTCGATGAGGAAGCCGTGTTCGATGCAGTCGATACCCGCGGCGACCGCGTGCTTGACCGCCTCGGCGCCGTGCGTGTGCGCGGCGACCTTGAGTCCGCGCCGATGCGCCTCGTCGACGATCGCGCGCAGTTCCTCATCCGAATAGTGCTGTGCGCCCGGCTCTCCCGTCAGCGACATGACGCCGCCGGAGACACAGATCTTGATCAGCTGTGCGCCGTGCTTGATCTGGTACCGCACCGCCTTGCGCACCTCGTCCACACCGTTGGCGATCCCCTCCTCGAGGGTCAGGTGCAGTACGTCGGGTGCGAAGGCGGCGAACATCGTCGGATCGAGATGGCCGCCGGTCGGCGTGATGGCGTGTCCGGCGGGCACGATCCGCGGGCCGTCGATCCAGCCCGCGTCGATCGCCTTGCCGAGCGCGACGTCCAGCAGATAACCGCCGGTCTTCACGAACAGCCCGAGATTGCGGACGGTGGTGAAGCCGGCCCGCAGCGTGCGGCGGGCATTGCCCACCGCACGCAGCATGCGCAGTGCCGGATCGTCTTTCACGCTGGAGGCGAGGCCGGTTTCCCCGCGCCCGCCCATCAGGAGGTTGACCTCCATATCCATCAGACCCGGCAGCAGGACGACATCACCCAGGTCGATGACCTCGCCCGCCTCGGCGCCGCCGACACCGACGATCCGATCGTCCTCGATTCGCAGGATGCCGGGGCGCGTGATCGTGCCGGTGTCGACGTCGAGCAGCCCGGCGGCTTTCAGTGTCAGCGCCGCCATGGGTCAGACCAGCGGCTCGTGGACCATACCGAGGTAGGCCGCACCGGAGTCCGGCACCCGCGGCTGCTTCCAGCACTCGATCGGGAACGACACCATCACGACCGACTGCAGCAGGTTGAACAGGTTGCGCACCTCCTCGGGCAGATCGTTGATGTCGTACTTGTCGCAGTAGTCGAGCGCGGCGTCGAGCCGCTCCATGCCGACGTCGTAGAGATCCTGCATCTCCTCCATGCTCGAATTCAGGCGCTTGGCGTAGCGCTCGGGCTCGGTCGGCAGGATCCAGGCGGAGAACCGGGCGAGGTCGGCGAACTCTTCGGGCAGCTGCTTGGTCACGGTCGCGGCCTCAGTTGGCGTTGTCATTGCGGTATTCCTCCACGATTCGCTGGACGGTGGTGTGCAGGTGGCGCAGCAGCACTTCCTGGTCGTTGAGCGGGAAGTCGCTGATCTCGCGGGTGGCGAGCATGGTCTGGGTCGCCTCGAGGGTGTTCGCGTCCTGCAGCGCGTACTCCTTGAAGGTCACGGCGGCCAGTTCCTGGGCCAGCCGCTGGCGCGCGGTCTTGGCCGGCACGAAGTAGAGGTTGGCCTCGAAGATGTGCTTGTTCACCGCGGTCGGCCAGTAGTGGTAGGTCAGGAACCAGCCCGGCGCCCAGAACAGCAGCGACATGTTCGGGAAGATCTCGAACTCGTCGACGCCCCACGCGCGGTGGCGGGCCGGGTTGATGCCGGCGGGCAGCGGATCGAGGCCCTCGATGTCGGGACGGTCCCACGGACCGAACAGGCCGCTGCGCAGTTTGCGCTCGATCGGCTTGACCATGCTCGGGTCTTTCGGCGGGGCCATGCCGCCCCACGAGGAGACCATCGAGTGCGGCGCTTCGATCTGGTAGTGCAGTGCCTCGAAGCCGACGTCGACGAGCTTCTCGGCCTCGTCCTTGACCGCCTGCTTCTGGTGCAGGATCGGCGCGTGGTAGAACTCGGCGAAGGCGTCGATGAACAGCTTCCAGTTGCTGCCGATCTCGGCGCGGTAGCTGAAGACCTCGCTCATCTCGTGGAACGGGTAGCCCTCGAGGCCCTTGATCATCGGACCGAGGTGTTCGGTCAGCGGCTTGGCGTTGGGGTCGAGGTTGATGAAGATGAACCCTTCCCAGACCTCGCAGCGGATCGTCTTCAGGCCGTACTTGCTCTTGTCCAGGTCGAAGAATTCCTTCTCCTGCTGGACGAAGGTCAGATCACCCTTGAGGTCGTAGCGCCACGCGTGGTACTTGCAGGTGAACTGGCGGCATGAGCCTTCGGTCTCCTCGCCGGGGAAGTCGTCCCACACCAACTTGTTGCCGCGGTGGCGGCAGATGTTGTGGAAGGCGTGGATCTCGCCGTCCTTGTCCTTGTTGATGACGACCGAGGAGCCGATGCAGGGCAGTTCCTTGGTGAAGTAGCTGCCGACCCGCGGGAGCTTCTCGACCCGGCCCACGTTCAGCCAGGTCCGGCGGAAGATCGCGTTGCGCTCGTCCTCGTAGAAGGCGGGATCGACCGAGTCGGTGTAGTCCACCGGCCCGGTACCGAGCTCGGGATAGTTCTGCGTCCAGCTTCCCGCAGCTGGCTTGCTGAATTTTGCCAAGGGATTACCTTTCGTGGTCCGGCGGAACGCCGAAGGGTTGACTGCCGTGACCGGTGGGCGGTTCCGGTCAAGACCTTGGGGAGCCACGTGGTGAACAGCCCGAATCCGGCCCGCACTCCGTGTAGTCCTGCGCACTGCTGCTCTCCGCTAGGAGAATAGCATTCTCAAAAACTACTATCAGATTTTCATGATGCTGCCCTGCTGTCAATCACGACATGAGAGGCTTGCTCGTGTGGGCGGCGGATGGGCCGAGCGCACCGAGGGTCGACCCGGGCTGAAGGTGCCACTCTCCGAAAGTCAGATATTGATTATCCAAATCTGAGAAGATAGTTTCCCTGGAGCGGACGGTGCCATGTCAGGCACCCGCAGCTCATCGACGAGCACGGGTAACACGTCGACGACGAATCGGCTTCGCATTCGGTCGCCGAGCCCACAGAGGAGGATCTACGGTGAAACCGCAGCGAATAGTCGTTGCCCTGATCGCGATCGCGCTGGTAGCAGCGGGTTGTGGTCGCGAGGGGGGTGGAACCGAGGCTGCCGAAGGTGGTTCGTCGGGTCCTGCCGCCTCGGGCAACTTCGGAAACCTGTCCAGCGTCTGTCAGCCCGGCAATGCGAAAAGCGCTTCGGCGCAGGGCGTCACGGCCAGCGCGATCGAAGTCGGCATGTTCTCCGACATCGGGTTCACCAAGAACCCGGACTACGTCGACGCCGCGAAGGTCTTCACCTCCTGGTGCAACGCCGCTGGCGGTATCAACGGCCGCAAGATCAGCGCGAACCTGCGCGACACCAACCTGATGGAGGTGCGCCAGCGGATGCTCGAGGCGTGCCGCGAGGATTTCTTCCTCGTGGGCGGTAGCGCGGCGCTGGACGGACTCGGCGTGAAGGATCGGCTGAACTGCCTGCTCCCCGAATTCCCGGCGCAGGTCTCGCAGGTCGCCAACACCGGCTCGGATCTCCAGCTCGCCAGCGGCTCGTCGGTGTCGGAGAACGTCGAACCGTATACGGGTCTGTACGAGTGGCTGACCAAAGAGGCTCACCCGGATTCGCTGGGTGCCATCGGGATGATCAACGGCGACTCGCCGATCACGAAGTCCATGGGCGAGAAGCACGCCGAGTTCTTCAACTCGATCGGAGCGAAGGTCGTCTACAGCGATCTGTACCCGGTCGCGGGCGTCTCGGACTGGACCCCGTACGCGCAGGCGATCAAGTCCAATAATGTGAAGGGCCTGATCTTCCTCGGCGATTTCCGCTACCTTGCCAAACTCGAAGACATCCTCACCAGCATGAACTACAAGCTGGACTGGATCGACGCCAACGCCAACGCCTACAACCAGACCTTCCTGGACGGCGCGAAGAGTTCGCTCGGAACCCAGAACAACTTCTCCGATCTGAGCGGTACTGCTCCGCTGGACGCCGCCGCGTTGGTTCCGGCGATCCAGGACTTGAAGGATCTGTACCAGAAGTACGCGCCGGGCGCGGCCATCACCTTCCAGGGACTGCGGGCGTTCCATACGTGGCTGCTGTTCGCCAAGTCGGCCGCCGGCTGTGGTGACAACCTGACTCGGTCGTGCGTGTTCAACGCCGCGGCGAAGGAAACCTCCTGGACCGCGGGAGGACTGCTCGCGCCGGTGGATCTCTCGAAGCCGATGGCGGAGCAGCCCCGCTGCTTCAATGTGCAGCAGGCCACCCCGAATGGGTGGAAGGCCGCCGATTTCAAGCCCAACAACGGCCAGTTCCGTTGCGGTTTCACCCCGTACAAGTACACCCAGGATTTCGGTAAGCCGATGACGCTCGCCGACGTCGGCAAGAGCATGAACGATCTGAAGTGACGGAGCGATCGCACTGATGGAGCAATTCATCGCCTTCGGGATCGTCGGCCTCAGTACCGCTGCGATATACGCCATCATCGGCAGCGGGCTGGTGCTGACCTACACCACAACCGGTGTATTCAATTTCGCGCACGGTGCCGCCGGCATGATCTCGGCATTCGTGTACTGGCAGCTCACGATCGGCTGGGGCTGGCCGACCCCGACGGCGATCGTCGTCGTGCTCTTGGTGTTCGCGCCCCTGTTCGGCCTGGCATTCGGCAAGGCGCTCGCGCCGACTCAAGGGCTCGGCGACGCGGAAAAACTCGTGATGACGATCGCGCTGCTGTCCGGCCTGATCGTGCTCGCGCGGTGGATTTGGAATCCGAACGAGTCGCGTTCGCTGTCGCGATTCTTCGCGGACAAGAAGTCGATCGACCTCGGCGTGGTGACGATCACCTGGCATCAGGCTCTCACCATGGTCGTCGCCGTCGTGGTGGCGATCGCGCTGCGAGTCCTGTTGTTCCGCACCAGGACCGGCGCCGAGATGCGGGCGACGGTCGATGATCGCGCGCTGGTGGGTCTGACCGGCGCCGATCCCAAGCGGGCCAATCGGGTCGCCTGGATCCTCGGCATCGAACTGGCCGCGATCGGCGGCATCCTCATCGCGCCGACCGTGGCGCTGGATGCCGCGCAGCTCTCGCTGCTGATCGTCAGCGCGTACACCGCGGCCATTTTCGGCAGGCTGAAGAGTCTGCCGATGACGTTCCTCGGCGCGGTGGTGGTCGGGCTTATGGAAAGTTATCTGACCGGATATCTTCCGCAGAACGAGTACCTGCCCGGCCTGCGCCTGGCGGCGCCGGCATTGCTGCTGTTCGTGGCATTGCTGGTGTTCCCGCACGGCAGGTTGCGCGGGCGTGATCGCAAACTCAATCCGGTGCCGTTGCCGACGATGACCGGTTCGGTGGCATTCGCGGCGACGGTCGTCGTGCTCGGCCTGATGCTGGCGACCATGCTCACCGAGTCGGATCTGATCACCTACGGCGCCATGTTCGCCTGGGCCATGATCGCGCTGTCCTATGTGCCGCTTCTCGGATTCGCCGGACAGATATCACTGTGTCAGCTGAGTCTGGCCGGTATCGGCGCTGTCGCGTACTCACACCTCGGGCCGGACGGCCAGTGGTGGGCGATACCGGCGGCGATGGGAATCACCGCGGTGGTCGGTGCGGTGATCGCGATCCCGGCGTTGCGCTTGTCCGGCGTCTACATGGCATTGGCCACGGCGGCGTTCGCGGTCATCCTGGACCGGTGGATCTTCACGCTGCCGTCCTTCGAGATCCTCGGTATCAAGATCGCGTTGTTCGATCAGGGCTCGGTCTCGCTGGTCGGCCCGGATCTGTTCGGATGGAAACTGGAGAGCATCGAGGAGATCACCGTCTTCGCCGCGGTCTGCGTCGCGGTGATCGGATTCGGTATCGCGTTGCTGCGCCGCAGCAAATACGGTCGCAGGCTCATCGCGTTGCGTGACAGCGAAGCGGCCTACGCCACTCTCGGCGGCAGTCTGCTCATCGCGCGGGTGCTGGTGTTCGCCCTCTCGGCGGGCATCGCGGGACTGGGCGGTGCGCTCTACGGCATGCAGTCCCAGGCCGTCGCGCCCGAGCAGTTCGGTCTGGTTTCCGGTCTGCCGGTCTTCCTGGTCGTCACCATCGCGGGTCTCGGCGCGATCGGCGCCGGCATGTTCACCGGTCTCGCTCTCGCGGGTCCGCTGAAGGTGATCCCCGTGCTGTGGCCGGGATTGTCGAACCTCGCGCAGGTACTGCCCGCTCTCGGCGGTATCGCCGCGGGCGGCGGTGTGCTGAAGGAGGGCGCCATCGGTCCGATGCGTCGGGACTGGTTCCCGATGCTGCGCGACAAGCTCGTCGCGCCGCTGCTGGTCGCGGTGATCCTCGGCCTGTGGGGCCTGCGCCTGATCGAGGTGATCGACGGCTGGGGCTTCTTCTTCGGCGTGGTCGCGGCGGCGGTGGCCGGACGTATCTGGCACGCGGAGCGGACCAAGCCCGCCCCGGAGACGCTGGAGATCCCGGTGGAATGGCTTGGGGTCAAGCGACCGTGGACATCGGAAGACGAGGAGGTGCTCGATCGTGGCGTCACTGCTGGAAGTTGACGATGTGACCGTCGTGTTCGGCGGCAACCGGGCGCTCGACGGTGCGGGCCTGCGGGCCGAACGTGGTCACGTGACGGGTCTGATCGGTCCGAACGGCGCGGGTAAGTCCACATTGTTCGACGTGATCGGTGGTCTGCGTAAACCGACGACGGGGCGGGTGGCGATCGGCGGCGTCGATGTCACCAAGCACGGGCCCGCGCGGCGCGCCAAGCACGGGCTGGCCAGGACATTCCAGCGACTGGAACTGTTCGGGCGGCTCAGCGTCCGCGACAACCTGCTGGTCGCCGCGGAACTCGGTCCCGAGCGCAGGCACGCGAGCCGGATCGCCGACGAGATCATCGACCGGCTCGACCTGCACCACATCGCCGATGCCTCCGCGGACGCGCTGCCGACCGGCACCGGACGACTGGTGGAGGTGGGCCGTGCCATCGCGGCACGGCCGAGCCTGATCCTGCTCGACGAACCCGCGGCGGGCCAAGACCACACCGAGACCGAACGTTTCGGGGAACTGCTGCGCTCGCTGGCCGACGAGGGCGCCGCGGTGCTGCTCGTCGAACACGACATGGGTCTGGTGATGAACGTCTGTGACCAGGTGTTCGTACTGGATCTGGGCAAGATGATCGCCTCGGGTCCGCCGGAGGTCATCCGCAACGACGAAACCGTACTCGCCGCCTATCTGGGGGACGTATGACAGTTCAGAGCCCGAACGCGGGACAGGCGGTGGCAGGGGGTTCCTCGGGATCCTCGGCCGGCGTGGGAAACCTGCTGGAACTACAGGAGATCCGTGCCGCCTACGGGGCGATCTCGGTGTTGCACGGTGTCGATCTGGCCGTCGCGCCAGGGCAGGTCGTGGCCCTGCTCGGTCCCAACGGCGCGGGCAAGACCACGACGTTGCAGGTGATCGCGGGTAACCATCCCGTCGTCTCCGGACGGCTCGTGCTCGGCGGTCGCGATGTCACCGGCGTCGATCCGCGCGATCTGGCTCGCGCCGGGGTCTGCCTGATCCCGGAGGGGCGCGGGGTCTTCCCGAACCTCACCGTGCGCGACAACCTGTTGATGATGACCTTCACGGGACGGTCGAAGGCCGAGATCGAGGAGATCGCGTTCAGTCGCTTCCCGATTCTCGGCAAGCGCGCCGACCAGATCGCGGGCACCATGTCCGGCGGCGAACAGCAGATGCTGGCGCTGGCGCGCGGTCTGGCCACCGATCCGGCCGTGCTGCTGCTCGACGAACTCTCCATGGGCCTCGCGCCACTGGTGGTCGGGCGGCTCTACGACGAGGTCGCCGAAATCGCCAGGCAGGGTGTCGCGGTACTCGTGGTCGAACAGTTCGCGGCCTCGGTGCTCGACATCTGCCATCACGCGGCCGTGCTGGTGCGCGGTCGTGTCGTGCGGCAGGGTCATCCCGAAGACGGAATCCGAAATGAATTGGCAGCCCTCTATTTAGGAAGTTCTACATGACCGAAACACGTGCCGACCGGTTCGTCCAAGAACTGAACGCGCTCAAGATCCCGGACCCCGCGGCGGGCCGCTCCGGATTGTGGCTGCGTACCGGCGTGACCCTCATGGTGGTGGGTCTGGTGGTGGCGGTGCTGGCGTACTTCATGTCGCACGGCACCACCGATCCGCTGGCTCAGCGCGACGCCATCACCCTCGCCCTCGGCGGGGTCGCGGCGACCGTGGTGGGATCCGCGCTGTTCCTGCGGTATTCGCTCACCAACTTCCTGCGATTCTGGCTGGCGCGTCAGTCCTACGATCTCGACGCGCTCGGCAACAGGGTCGTCGGAAACGACAACAACCGGTACGACGGCGTCGCCGCCGCTCCCCGGTAATCGACAGTGCCCGCCCTGCGGCGGGCCGTGGATGTCGTATCCGGCGAACACGTTTCGCCGGATACGGTACAAGCCCCCGGTGCGGAGCCGCACCAGTGGCGGCAGACGTTCGGGAAAATCCGTCTCGACTGGGGAGACGGATGGGCTACGCGCTGGATACCGAACAGACGCCGGGTGGACACGGTGCGTGCGGTCCATCGACCGCACGCACCCGTGTGCGCCGTGGTGATCGTGACTGGATCAGCCGACCGGCGGGACCGGATCAGAGGAAAGTGGAGGTGCGGATGTGTCCGGCGAGACCAATAGCGAGGGCATGAACTTCGAGCTGTCCGAGGATCAGGAGCTGATCCGCAAATCGGTGGCGGAGTTGTGCCGCAAATTCGACGACCAGTACTGGATGGAAAAAGACCTGGCGCACGAATTCCCCACGGAGTTCTACAACACGATCGCCAGTGGCGGTTGGCTCGGCATCACCATTCCAGAAGAATACGGCGGACACGGCCTCGGCATCACCGAAGCCACGATTTTGGCCGAAGAAGTTTCGCGCTCCGGCGGCGGCATGAATGCCGCGAGTTCGATCCACATGTCGATCTTCGGAATGCATCCGGTGGTCGTGCACGGTTCCGAGGAATTGAAACAGCGCACGCTGCCGCGTATCGCGACCGGTGATCTGCACGTCTGTTTCGGCGTCACCGAGCCGACGGCGGGTCTCGACACCCCGCGCATCACGACATTCGCGCGCCGCGACGGTGACCACTACGTCGTGAACGGGCGCAAGGTGTGGATCTCGAAGGCACTGGAATCGGAGAAGATTCTGCTGCTGACACGCACCACCGCCTACGACGACGTCACCAAGAAGACCGACGGCATGACGCTGTTCCTGACCGATCTGGATCGGGCGCACGTCGATATCCGGCCGATCCGCAAGATGGGCCGCAACGCCGTCAGCTCGAACGAATTGTTCATCGATGATCTGCGTATTCCGGTGGAGGACAGGGTCGGCGAGGAGGGGCAGGGTTTCCGCTACCTGCTCGACGGACTCAATCCCGAGCGGATGCTCATCGCCGCCGAGGCGCTCGGGCTCGGCCGGGTCGCGCTGGATCGCGCGGTGCGCTACGCCAACGAGCGCGTCGTGTTCGACCGCCCGATCGGCATGAACCAGGGCATCCAGTTCCCGCTGGCCGATTCGCTGGCCAGGCTCGACGCCGCCGAGTTGATGCTGCGCAAGGCGACCTGGCGCTACGACAACGGGAAATCCTGTGGGCGCGAGGCGAATACGGCAAAATACCTGTGCGCCGACGCCGGCTTCACCGCCGCCGACCGGGCACTTCAGACACACGGCGGTATGGGGTACTCCGAGGAGTATCACGTATCTCGCTACTTCCGGGAGGCGCGCGTCATGAAGATCGCCCCCGTCAGCCAGGAAATGATCTTGAACTTCCTGGGTTCGCACGTTTTGGGATTGCCGAGGAGCTACTGATGGCGCAGCAGACGTTGTTCGACCTCACCGGGCGTACCGCCCTGGTCACCGGAGCCGCGGGCGGCATCGGCTCGGCCGTCGCCCAGGCGCTGGCCAACGCGGGCGCCGCGGTGCTCGTCACCGATCTCAACGGTGACGCGGCCGCCGCGGTCGCGGAGAAGATCACCGCCAACGGCGGCATCGCGTCGAGTTTCGCCCTCGACGTCTCCGATCGCGAGGCGGCCGGAGCCGCCGCCGAAGCGGCCTCGAAGCTGGGCGGCGGCACCCTGCACATCGTGGTGAACAACGCGGGCGTCACCGCCCCCGCCATGTTCCGCGACACCACCGCCGAATCGGTGAAGAAGATGATGGACATCCACGTGATGGGCACCATCAACTGCACGCAGGCCGCGCTGGACTACCTGCCGACCGACGGCACCGGGCGCGTCATCAACGTGACCTCGGCCGCGGGCATCGTCGGCACCCTGGGACAGGTGAACTACTCGGCCGCCAAGGCCGCGATCATCGGCATCACCAAATCGCTCGCCAAAGAACTGGCGCGCAAGAACATCCTCGTCAACGCGCTCGCGCCGCTCGCCGCCACGCCGATGACCGAGACCATCCGGACCAACGAGCGGTTCTCCGAGCAGATGCTCAACCGAATCCTGTTGCGCCGCTGGGCCGAACCCGAAGAGGTCGCGGGCGCGTTCGTATTCCTCGCCTCCGACGCCGCCTCCTTCATCACCGGCCAGGTGCTGCCGGTGGACGGTGGCACGGTCATCTGATGGCGGCCTCCCCGCAGGACACCGCGTCGAGCGGACCCGGCAACCCGGGCCCGCTGGCCGGGATCACCGTCGTCGCGCTGGAGCAGGCGGTGTCGGCGCCGATGTGCACCAGGACCCTCGCCGATTTCGGCGCGCGGGTGATCAAGGTGGAGAATCCGGACGGGGGCGATTTCGCGCGGTACTACGACGATGTCGTCAACGGCCAGGCCGCCCATTTCGTCTGGGTGAACCGGGGTAAGGAATCGATCACTCTCGACCTGAAATCCGCAGCGGGAGTGGAAATTCTGCACCGGCTGCTGAGTCGCGCCGATGTGCTGGTCTCCAATCTCGCACCGGGAGCGGTGGCCAGGCTCGGCCTGTCGCCCGCCGAACTCGCCGAGCGGCATCCGGATCTGATCTCGGTGGAGATCGACGGCTTCGGCGCGGGCGGTCCGCTGTCGCACAAACGTGCCTACGATCTGCTCGTCCAAGCCGAATCGGGGGTCTGCGCGGTGACCGGCACCGCCGACGCACCGGCCAAGCCGGGGCCGCCGGTAGCCGATGTCACCACCGGACTGTACGCGGCGCTGTCGATTCTGGCGCAGCTGTGCGGGCGGGGACGCGGCGCGGTCACCTCGGGGAACAGCATCGCGGTCAGCCTGTTCGACACCATGGCCGAGATGATGGGGTATCACCTGACCTACGCCCGGCATTCGGGAGTCGATCTGTTGCCGTTGGGGATGAGTTCTCCCGCGGTCGCCCCCTACGGCGCGTACGCCACCGCCGACGGCCGAACCGTCGTCCTCGGGACCACCAATGACCGGGAATGGCGGCGGTTGGCGACAGATATCATCGGCAGGCCCGATCTGGCCGCCGACGAGCGATTCCGCACCAATCCCGACCGGGTCCGCCATCGCGCCGAAATCGATGAGGCGATCGCGGCCTGGTGCCTGCGCCACGATCTGGCCCAGATCCAGAAGATCGCCGACGACGCGGGGATCGGCAATTCCTGCTACAACAAGCCGAGCGAGGTCATCGACCACCCGCAGTTGGTCGAACGCGATCGGTGGCGCACGATCGAGACCCCGAACGGGCCGATCCCTTCGCTGCTGCCGCCCGCGGTCATCGACGGTTTCGAACCGCCGATGGGCGCGGTACCCGGCCTCGGCGCGCATACCGACGCGATACTCGCCGAAATCGGTTGCGGTGCGGGCGATATCGCCCGGTTACGGGAATCTGGCGTGATCGGTGCCGCCGGGGTGCGGCGATGACCGCCGAACCCGTCCTACTGACCGCCGACCACGACGGGGTCCGTACCCTCACCCTGAACCGCCCGCACCGCAAGAACGCCATCGACGCCGAACTCTGGGCGGCGCTGGCCGACGCGCTGCGCGCGGTCGCCGCCGATCGCTCGGTGCGCGCGTTGGTCATCACCGGGGCGGGCGGCGCATTCTGTTCCGGCGCGGATATTTCCGTGCCGGATAACGCGCATCCGATCTACCGGATGCGCGCGCTCACCGATGTGGCCGCGCTCCTGCACGAACTGCCGCTGCCGACCGTCGCCAAGGTCACCGGCGTCGCGGTGGGCGCGGGCTGGAATCTCGCCCTCGGCTGCGATCTGGTGGTCGCCACCCCCGAGTCGACGTTCTCGCAGATCTTCGCGCGCCGTGGACTGTCGATGGATCTCGGCGGATCGTGGTTGCTGCCGAAACTGGTCGGCCTGCAGCAGGCGAAGCGACTGGCGCTGCTCGCCGAGAATATCGACGCCGAACAGGCCCACGATCTGGGCCTGGTGACGTGGGTGGTACCCGCCGCCGAAATCGACGCCTACGTCGATGATCTCGGCGCGCGGCTGGCGGCAGGACCCCCCGTCGCGCTGGCGCAGATCAAGGCGCTGCTCAACGAGGGCGCGGTGTCGACACACAGGGAGGCGCTCGCGGCCGAGGCCAGGGCGCAGGGACTGAATTTCGCGACCGCCGACGCCCCGGAGGCCTTCGCGGCCTTCGCCGAGCGACGCGAACCCAGCTACACCGGGCGCTGGATGATCGAACGTCCGCCGATCCGGGCCGCGGGCGGCGCCAAGAAATCCGAGAACGGGAGAACTGATGCGTGAAGTAGTCATCGCCGGGGCGGTTCGCACCGCTGTCGGCAAACGTAACGGCGGACTGGCCGGGGTGCATCCGGCGGATCTGTCCGCCCTCGTGCTCAACGCGCTGGCCGAACGCACCGGGCTCGACCCGGTGGTGGTCGACGACGTGATCTGGGGCTGCGTCTCCCAGGTGGGCGACCAGTCCAGCAATATCGGCAGGTATTCCGTGCTGGCCGCGGGCTGGCCGGAGAGCATTCCCGGCACCACCGTGAACCGCGCGTGCGGATCGAGCCAGCAGGCCGTGGATTTCGCGGCCCAGGCCGTGATGTCGGGACAGCAGGACGTGGTCGTCGCGGGCGGTGTGGAGGTGATGAGCCGCGTGCCGCTGGGCGCGGCGCGGGGAACCGGTATGCCCTACGGCCCGAAAGCGTTGGGGCGCTATGACGGGTTCGTCTTCAATCAGGGGCTCGGCGCCGAGATGATCGCCAAGAAATGGGGTTTCGATCGCACGCAGGTCGACGACTACTCGGCGCGGTCGCACGAGCTGGCCGCCGCCGCGCAGGACGCGGGCGCGTTCGCCGACCAGATCGTCGCGGTGGACACCGAATCCGGTGTGGTGAATCTCGACGAGGGCATCCGCCGCGGCACGACGACAGAGAAACTCGCCGGTCTCAAGCCCGCCTTCCAGGAAGACGGCGTGATCCACGCGGGCAACTCCTCGCAGATCTCCGACGGTGCGGCCGCCCTGCTGCTCACCACCCCGGAGAAGGCGCGCGAACTCGGTATGACGCCGTTGGCGCGCTACACCGCGGGCGCGGTGGCGGGTTCGGATCCGGTGCTCATGCTCACCGCTCCCATCCCCGCGACCGAGAAGGCGCTGGCGAAGGCCGGTCTCGCGCTCGGCGATATCGGTGTCTTCGAAGTGAACGAGGCGTTCGCGCCCGTTCCGATGGCCTGGCTGGCCGAAACCGGCGCAGACCCCGCGCTGATGAATCCGCTGGGCGGCGCCATCGCCCTCGGCCACCCGCTCGGTGGTTCCGGCGCGGTGCTGATGACCAGGATGATCCACCACATGCGCGACAACGGGATCAGGTACGGACTGCAAACCATGTGCGAGGGCGGCGGCACGGCCAATGCCACCGTCTTGGAACTGATTTCCTGACCCTGCTTCCCGAACGGAGGTACCGGCGTGCGCCGCGACCTTTTCACCGAAGACCACGAGGCGTTCCGGCAACTTGTCCGGGACTTCATCGACAAGCAGATCGCCCCGAATTACGCCCAGTGGGAGAAGGACGGGCAGATGCCGCGCGAGATCTTCCGCGAGATGGGCGGTCTCGGCATCCTCGGCGTCGCGCTGCCGGAGGAGTACGGGGGAGCGGGACTGCGTGACTACCGCTACAACGTGATCCTGCAGGAGGAGGCCGCGCGGGCCCTGGTCACCCTCGGCACCGTGCGCACCCAGCTCGACGTCATCCTGCCGTATTTCCTGGAGTACGCCGACGCCGCGCAGCGGGAACGCTGGTTCCCGGGCATGGTGAACGGAGAACTGCTCACCGCGATCGCCATGACCGAACCGGGTACCGGCTCGGATCTGGCGGGTATGCGCACCAGCGCGGTCCGCGACGGCGACCACTACATCCTCAACGGCGCCAAGACCTTCATCACCGGCGGACTGCTCGCCGATCTGGTGATCGTGGTGGCGCGCACCTCCACCGATCCGGACAACCGCCGCGCCGGACTCACCCTGCTCGTGGTGGAGGACGGTATGCCAGGCTTCACCCGAGGGCGCATGCTGGAGAAGATGGGCTGCAAGGTGCAGGACACCATGGAGCTGTCTTTCTCCGATGTCCGGGTGCCGGTGGAGAACCGGCTCGGCGAGGAGGGCGCGGCCTTCGGCTACCTCGGGCACAATCTGCCCCAGGAACGCATGACGGTCGCGGTCGGCTCGGTGGCCCAGGCCCGCGCGGCGATCGGCGCGACCATCGAATACACGAGGGAGCGCAAGGCTTTCGGCAATACGGTGTCCTCGTTCCAGAACACCAAATTCGAATTGGCCGCCATGTCGGCTGAGGTCGAGGCGGCCCAGACGATGATCGATCGGGCGGTCGCGGATCTGGTCGACGGAGTCCTCTCCGGTGCGGACGCGGCGCGGACCAAATTGTTCTGCACCGAAGTGCAGGCCAAGGTGGTCGACCGTTGCCTGCAATTATTCGGCGGATACGGCTACATGATGGAATATCCGATCGCCCGGCTCTACACCGACGCCAGGGTGGCGCGGATCTACGCGGGTACCAGCGAGGTCATGAAGATGATCATCGCCCGCGATCTCGGCGTGTCCTGAACATTCCCGAAGTCTGGAGTTCGGGGCCGGTCCCACCCGCCCGGTGGGACCGGCCCCAGCTGTCGAGTCCGGCGTCCCGGCCTCGACTGTCGTCGCCCACTTCCGCCGTGGAGGACGTGTGATTCAGGTGTTGCGGCCTCCGTTGACGCCGATGATCTGCCCGGTGACGTAACTGGCTTCCTCGCTCACCAGGTAGGCGCAGGCCGCGGCGATATCCTCCGGCCTGCCGATACGACCGACCGGGGTGCGCTCGGTCTGGCCTTCGACGTCGAAGAAACCGCGCTCTACCGCTTGACGCAGCATGGGGGTATCCACGAAACCGGGCGGGATGGTATTGACGGTGATCCCGTTCCTGGCGAATTCCAGTGCGAGCGATTTGGTGAGGCCGACGACGCCGGATTTGGCCGCGACGTACCCGGCCAGCCACGCCGAGCCGCTGTGCACACTCGACGAGGAGATGGTGACGATACGCCCCCAGCCCTCCGCGATCATGTCGGGCAGCACCGCCTGGCAACAGTCGAACGTCCCGGTGAGATTCACCGCGAGCGACTGATTCCACATCTCGGCGGTGACATCGAGGAAGTTGCGTTCGATACTCAGTCCTGCGCTGGTCACCAGGATGGTCGGTCTGCCGAGCCTGGCTCGCGTCTCGTCGATGCCCGCGTCGATGGCCGCCCGGTCGGTGACGTCGACGGCCAAGCCGATGGCTTTGCCGCCCGCCTGCTCGAGTTCGGAGGCCAGGGCAACGGCAGCCTCGCCGTCCAGATCGAAGATCGCGACGAGATTGCCGTCGGCGGCGAGGCGGGAGGCGACGGCCGCGCCGATACCGGATGCCCCTCCGGTGACTATCGCGGTCCGTGAACTCATCCGATGGCCTCGTCACCGGCGAGGGTGGAACGGTGCATGCGGCGCGGCTCCGAACGGTCGAAGGCGCAGGCGCGGTGCACCAGGCCACGGTTGTCCCAGATGACCATGTCGCCGACCGTCCAGCTGTGCCGGTACACCCGATCCGGCGCGGTCGCGCGCTCCTCCAGACCGAGCAGCAGCGCCCGGCTCTCGTCGGGGTCCATCCCCACCACCTGCGCCGCCGTCGCGCCGAATACCAGGGAACGCCTGCCGGTTTCGTGCTTCCACACCAGCGGGTGCTCGCGCACCGGCCAGCGTGCCCAGTCGGCTTCCTGCTTCGGTGTCGGATTCGGGTTCGCCCGGCGCTGGACTCCCGACATGCTGTGGACGACCCGGAGTTCGGCGTACTGCTGCTTCTCCGTCTCGGTGAGCGCGTCGTAGGCCGCGTAGGTGCTGGCGAATTCGGTCTCACCGCCGACCGAGGCCGTGACCCGCGCGCTCATGATCGATGCCTTGGCCGGGATCGGGTCCAGGGACCCGTCGAGATGCCAATGATCGTTGGCGGCGAAGTATTTCGCGCTCGGGTTGCCCGGGTCGAAGCTGATCTCCATGACCTCGGGGTTCGCGTAGTGCGGGAATTTGACCAGCTCGCCGAGCCGTCGACCGAACGCGACTTGGGCGTCGTCGTCGGCGTGCAGCTCGCGAAACAGCAGCACCCCGTGTGCCTCGAGCGCGTCGAGGCACCACGCGGGTATCTCGTCGTCGTGCAGCAGACGGTCCACGTCGACGTCGCGTATCTCGATGCCGACGTCATCGCTCAATCTCTCGGTGGTGATGGGTGACATGGCTGCCCGCTCTCCTCGCCGTTGTTCGCTCACGCGGGGATATGCGGCGCGCGCGTATTTTCCAGGGGACGTCGGTAGGACGGGTCGTCGCTACTGCGCGATGGGGTGCCGTTGTCGTAGACGCCGGGGACGTCGGCGAAGGGCAGCGGCATCGTCGGCACCAGTCCGGACCACTCGATCGCGTTGGTGCGCAGCGCGATTCGCCACTCGCCCGCACGACGTTCCAGCCGGTCCAGGTAGCGTCCGCCCGCTATCCAGTTGCTCTCGTCGCGATTGCGCCCGACGAACAGGTAGTAGGTCTCGGTATGCGCGGTGTCGCCGTCCACATCGCAGGTGTGGTTCAGCAGATTGTGATGGGTGGCGACCTGGCCCGCCTCGTGCATGGCCGAGGCCCAGTCGTACAGGTCCGCGGGACCTCCGACGAAATCGCCCGCGGCGATGGTGGCATCGGAATGGAAAGCGGACAGGAACAGCTCGCGGTCGAACCGGTCCATACCGCGACTGAATCGAGTCAGGCAGTCGAGAATGTCCTGGCGGTCGAGCAGCGATGCGAGCCGGTCCGTTGTCGTCGAGCTGGTCATGATCTTCTCCGAAACTGAATCTGTGGCGGGGGTGTGGACCTGGTCATACCGGTGACCAGATCGGTGCGCCGCGAGTGGCGCGCAGGGACGGGACCTCGGCCCCGTCGACGTCGGTGACCCCGTACTCCCGCGCGAGCTCGGCGGTGATGAAGGTGCCGCCGGTGCGGGCGAGAACATCCGGATCCGACGCCATGGCCGCGATGACGCGCCCGGGGAATTCGGGCGTGCAACTGTCCTGCGGACGGGTGGCGGACTGCCCGCTCAGCCCGGGGATCGCGGCGAGATTGCGTTGCGCGCGTTCGGTCAGCGTCAGGCCCTGCCACAGCGAGATCGAGGTCACGCCATAGGGTTTCAGCTCGACGGCCATATCCCGCGCCATCCGGTCGACCGCGGATTTCGCGGTGCCGAAGACGACGCCGTAGGTGTAGGCCACCCCGGTGTAACCGGAGATCGCGACGATGAGACCACTGCCGTGCGGCACCATGAGCCGCGCGGCATGACGGGCGGCGACGAAATTCGAGCGAACCCCGACGTCGACCATCTCCCAGTTCGACAGTGGTTTCTCCCAGAACGGTTCCGGGGCTGTCAGGTCATCGGGGAGCGCGAACGCGTTGTTGACGAGGATGTCGAGCGTGCCCTGTTCGCGTTCGACCCGGTCGAACAGGGCGGCCACGTCGTCGTCGTCGCCGTGGTCGACCCGGACCGCGATCCCGGTGCCGCCGCGACGATCACATTCCCGCGCCGTCTCGGCCAGGCTGCCGGGCAGCGGATGCTCGCCCGCCGTCGTGGTCCGGCCGCTGACATAGACCGTGGCGCCCTGCTCGGCCAGAGCCAGCGCGATACCCTTGCCGATCCCTCGGCTGGCTCCGGTGACGACGGCGACCTTGCCCGATAACGCGGTCACGACGAATTCTTCGTCCCGAAGAACACGGTGCTGTGATCGCCCGACGTCCGGCCGATATAGCGGCGGCCGGACAGTTCCGCTCCCAGCACACCCTGCGACCAATCGGCCGCGACGCCGCCTTCACGCACCCAGTCGTAGAGCATGGTGCGCTTGGCGATGCGCCACCGGCCGTCGCGTCGTTCGAAGCGGTCGAGGTAGCGCCCGCCCAGGGCGATATCGCGCTCGTCGGCGCCCATGTCGACGCGGTGATAGGCGTCGACATACGTTTCGGCGAGCCCGATTTCGCCGTTCAGCTCGATCAGAGTCTGTCCGAGCAGATGCTGGGTGAGGATCACCGCGGGCGATCCCGGCACCACCCAGTTCAGGTAGTCATCGAACGACCCGGCGAAAATACCGAAATCGGTCGAGGCGTCCGGCCAGAAGGACGCGGCGATCGCCGCCGCGTCCCTGCGGTCTTCCCCTCTGGCCAAGCGCACGATCTGTTCGCGGATACTCGCTTTATCGAGCAGGGCCCGCAATTCTTCGGGTTCGACACTCATCTCAGGTGGCCTGGGACGCCGACTCGTCCGGGGCGGCGTACCCGAGAATGCCCTTGATCTCCAGATAGTCGTCGAATCCGAATTCGCCCCATTCGCGACCGTTTCCGCTCTTGCGGTAGCCGCCGAAGGGAGCCTGGAAATCGAAGGCGTCGTTGATCGTGACGTAGCCCGCGCGGATGCGGCGTGCGACCGCGCGCGCCTGTTCCAGATCGGCGCCGGCGACATTGCCCGCGAGACCGTATTCGGAGTCGTTGGCGATCTCGACGGCGTGATCGATGCTGTCGTATCCGAGGATGGTGAGCACCGGGCCGAAGACCTCTTCGCGCGCGATCGTCATATCGTTGGTGACGTTCGCGAAGACGGTCGGCTTCACGTAGAAGCCGGTGCTCAGCCCATCCGGACGGCCGACGCCGCCGGTCACCAGCGTGGCACCCTCGTCGATACCCTTCTGGATCAGCGACTGGACCTTCTCGAACTGCGCGCCCGAGACCACGGGGCCGAGGCCGACATCACCGGTCGGGTCGCCGACCGTCAACTGCTCGGTCGCCTCCTTCGCCGCGGCGATCGCCTCGTCCATCCGGGCCGCGGGAACCAGCATGCGTGAGAGCGCACTGCAGGTCTGGCCGGAATTCATCATGAGCGGGCCGATCGCGGCACTGACGTTGGCCGCCAGGTCCGCGTCGTCGAGCACGATATTGGCGCTCTTGCCGCCCAGTTCCTGGGTGACCCGTTTGACGCTCGGCGCCGCGTTCTTGGCGACCTCGATACCCGCGCGGGTGGAGCCGGTGAACGAGATCATGTCGACATCCGGATGTGCCGACAGCGGCACACCGACGCTCGGTCCGTCACCCTGCACCAGGTTGAACACTCCGGCGGGAACGCCTGCGGCATCGAGGATTTCGGCGAAGATCTGCCCGGAGAACGGCGATTGCTCCGAGGGTTTGAGCACCACGGTGCAGCCGACCGCGAGCGCGGGGAAGACCTTCACCGCGATCAGGCTCAACGGCCAGTTCCACGGGGTGATGAGCCCGCAGACACCGATCGGCTCCTTGGTCACCAGGGTGGCGCCGCGCTGCTCGTCGAAGGCGAAATTCTCCAGGGTCCCGATCGCGGTATCGAGGTGTCCGGCAAGGAGATTGAGCTGGAATCCGTTGGCCAGCGCGGCCGGTGCGCCCATCTCCTCGGTCAGCGCCGCGCCGAGGTCGCCCATGCGTTTGCCGAATTCCGCGCTGATGGCGCGCAGCACCTCGAGCCGCTCCGCCACCGAGGTCGCCGACCAGGTGGGGAACGCCGCGCGGGCGGCTGCCACGGCCCGGTCGACGTCCTCGGCCGAGCCCTTCGCGACCCGGCCGGTGACCTCTTCGGTGGCCGGATTCACCACGTCGAAGAATTCCGAGGTGGCGGGCTCGACCCATTTACCGCCGATGTAGAACGTTGAATATTCGCGCATGACTACTGTGTCCCTTCCGCGTACCACGTGCGGAACTCGTCGTAACTGGGCATTTCCTCGGAATTCGCCTTCGGATCGATCGCGACGTGGATGACGCCGGGCTTGCCGCTGGCGTAGGCCCGCTTGATCGCGGGCGCGATGTCCTCGTCGCGCTCGACGTATTCGCCGTAGCAGCCGAAGCCCTCGGCGACCTTGTCCAGTCGCGTCCCGGTGCTCCAGTGCACGCCGGTCTCCAGCGAGCCCTGGCCGAAGGTGCGCTTGTAGACGCCGACCTCCAGGCCCCACGCGTAGTCGACGGCGACCACGACGACCAGCGGAAGATTCAGCCGGACAGCGGTTTCCAGTTCCGCGATCTGGAACTGGAACGACGAGTCGCCGGTGACGAGCATCACCGGACGCTGACGGCCCTCGGCGACCGAGGCGCCGACGGCGTAGGGCAGGCCGGTGCCGAGATGACCGAAGTTCTGGTTCCAGATCACGTCGTGCGGCTTGGCCTGCGAATAGGTCCAGCCGAAGATCGTGGTGGCGCCGCCATCGCGGACCATGATGCCGTCGGCCGGGAATGCCTTGGTGGCCTCGACGATCAGTCGCGCCGGATGCACCGGGGTCTGCCCCGACGGCGCGGTCTCGGCCAGTTCCGCCAGACGTGCCGCGTCCTGTTCGATCCAGCCCGCCAGCTCCGGCGTCGCGGTGCGCGGGGTGTCCTTCAGCGCCTCGACCAACTGCGGAACCACCGCGCGCAGATCGCCGACCAGCGGAACGTCGATCGGGCGGTTGACGCCGATCGCGTACGGATCCTGTTCGATCAGAATCCATTTCCGGTTCGCCTCGTTCGCGACCCAGTGCCTGCCGCGACCGTAGTGCACCGGCTCACCGAGTTCGGTGCCGATGGCCAGGCACAGATCCGACGCCACGACCGCTTCGACCGCGGAGGGGGAGAAGCCGTACGGGAAGGTGCGGTCCTCCAGTCCCTCGATGTAGGAGGTGCCGCCGGAGGTCTGGATGACCGGGCAGGCCATCGCCTCGGCGAGCGCGCGCACCGACGCGCCCGAACGGGTGGTGTGCACGCCGTGCCCGACCAGCAGGACCGGCTGCTTCGCGGCGCGGATCAGCTCCGCCGCCTCCGCGATCAGGTCCGTGCCCGCGGTCTGGCCGACCAGGCGGTAGCGCGACGGCGGCAGCGGCTCCGGCACGTCCAGCTCTTCGAGGATGACGTGCGAGGGGTATTCGATATAGACCGGACCCGGGGTTCCGCCCAGGGCCTTGCGCAGGCCCTCGCGGATGATCTCGTCGGTCTGGTCCGCGTACTCGATGCTGGCCGAGTACTTCACCGACGGCTCGAACAACGCGGCCTGCTTGACGAATTGGATCCGTCCGCGGCGTACGCGCTGTTCGGTGATCCTGGCGCGCTGGCCGCCGAGGAAGATCACCGGCGAATTCTCCACCTTGGCGCACATCATCGCGCCCGCGAGATTGGCCACACCGGGGCCGAGGGTGCCGATGCAGACCGCGGCCTTGCCGGTCATCCTGGACACGGCCTCGGCCATGAAACCGGCGGATTCCTCGTGGTGGGGTGCGATCACGTTCCAGCCTCGCTCCTCCGCGAGATGGAACATGTGCACGAAATTGGGATCGGGGATCCCGAAGATCGTGTTGATGCCCTCCGCTTCGAAAAGCGCGAGGATGCGTTCGTAAACCTTAACCGACATGCTGGCCTGCCTCCGTGGCTAGCGCGAAACTCTTCGTGAGGTGTTCTACGTGTCCCGTGGTCGCGGGGAGAATCCACGAATCCGCCGTATCGCGGATCGCGTCGATCTGCTCGCCGACCTGTTCGATGGACCACGAGGGTCGATAGACCCCCGGGGTCTCCGCGATGTACGCGCGTGCCACCCGGCCCCCGACGGCCACCAGCATTTCGCCGGTGACCGAACATGTTTCGTGGGCGAGCCAGCCGACGGCGGGCGCGATCAACTCCGGGCCCATCGGCGGGTAGGCCGAGGTGTCGAGTCCATCGGCCAGCCGGGTCACCGCGGCGGGCACGATGATATTGCTGCGCACACCGGATTCGGCGCCCTCCAGCGCGATCACATTGGACAGACCGATCATGCCCGCCTTGGACACCGCGTAATTCGCGACGCCCTTGTTGCCGTAGAGCCCGCCGATCGACGAGGTGAGCACGACGCGGCCGTAGCCCGCGTCGGCCATCACCGGAAACGCCGGGCGCACAACGTGAAACGCCCCGCGCAGGTGCACGTCGAGTACGGCGTCGAAATCCTCGTAGCTCAGCTCGCGCAGCGAGCCGTAGCGGACATTGCCCGCATTGTGCACGAGGATGTCGACGCGGCCGAAGTTGTCGAGTGCCGACGCGATGATCGCCTGCCCGCCCTCGGCGGTCGCCACCGACTCCGTGCACGCGACCGCGGTGCCGCCGGCGGCTTCGATTTCCGCGACCACCTCGGCCGCGGCATCCACCTCGACGGTGTCGCCGCGCACGCTGCTGCCGGGGTCGTTGACGATCACCTTCGCACCGCGGGAGGCGAGCAGCAGGGCGTACGCACGCCCGAGTCCGCGTCCCGCTCCGGTGATCACGGCGACGCGATCATCGAATCTGAGTTCCGGCAACGGATCTCCTCCTTCTGCGATAGTCACTTGTCCAGGACGAGACCCTGGAGGTCTCCCGCGTCGCGCCAGGCCTGGAACAGATCCTCGAGCGCGTAGAAACCCGGCCAGTAGGGGTCACCGAGATGCGAGCGGATGTTCTTCTCGCCCTCGTTGTTGTAGTAGCCGGGCGTGCACTCGCGCTGGAAGGCGGTGTTGTCGACCGCGGATTCCCGGATGGTTGTGCACCATTGCTCGACGGCTTCCTCGGTGGGTTCGACCGTGCTCGCCCCGGATTCGAAAGCCTTGGCGAGGATGTAAGAGATCTGATTCGCCTGCTGGTCGAACATATCGGTCGTGCTCGCGGTGACGCCGCCCTGGATGAACCCGGTGAAGAACACGTTCGGGAAACCACGGGTGGTGAGCCCGTGCAGGGTCTTGTACCCGCCCGCCCAATGCTCGTAGAGCGAGAGTCCGTCACGGCCGGTGAACGGCGCGATGCCGAGGCGACGGTCGAGATCGGTGGTGATCTCGAAGCCGCTGGCGAAGATGATGCAGTCGACCTCGTGCTCGACGCCGTTGGCGATGATGCCCTTGGCGGTGATGCGTTCCACGCCCTTGGTCGCGGCCACGTCGACGAGGGTGACGTTATCGCGGTTGAAGGTCGGCAGGTACTCGTCGTTGAAGCACGGCCGCTTGCACAGGAACCGGTAGTACGGCTTGAGCGCCTCCGCGGTCACGGGGTCCTTGACGATGGCGTCGACCCGCTGGCGGACCCGCTCCATCGCCCTGTAGTCCTCGATTTCGCGCAGCTCCATGAACTTTTCCGGAGTCAGCGTCGCCCAGCCGCCCGTGGCGGTCAGGTGCGCCTCCAGGTTGCGGCTGACCTCGGTCCAGCCGTCGCAGATCAGATCTTCCTGGCCGGGGGCGAAGGCCTCGAAGGCCGCGGTGTGGAAGTTGCGCTTGCGCTCACGGGTCCAGCCCGGCTGCAGCGTGGCGGCCCACGCCGGATCGGTGGGCACATCGCCGCGCTCGTAGATGTAGGACGGCGTGCGCTGGAAGACGTACAGGTGCTCGGCGGATTTCGCGATATGCGGAATCACCTGGATGCCACTGGCTCCGGTGCCGATCACGGCGACCTTCTTGTCGGCCAGTTTGTCGAGGCCGCCGTTCAAGGTGCCGCCGGTGTAGTCGTAATCCCAGCGGGCGCTGTGGAAGGTATGCCCCTGGAATTCCGAGATCCCCGGAATGCCGGGCAGTTTGGGCTTGTTGAACGGGCCCTGCGCCATGATGACGTACTTGGCGCGGATATCGTCGCCGCGGTTGGTGCCGAGACGCCAGTGCTTGCTCGCCTCATCCCATTCGAGGGAGGTCGTCAGCGTGCTGAAGATGGCGCGCTCGTAGAGGTTGTAATGCTTGCCGATGCGCTGCGCGTGCTCGAAGCACTCGTCGCCGCGAGCGTACTTCTCCTTCGGCATGTAGCCGGTTTCCTCGAGCAGCGGCAGATAGGCGTAGCTGTCGGTGTCGCACTGGATGCCGGGGTAGCGGTTCCAGTACCACGCGCCGCCGAAATCGCCTGCCAGCTCGATGATCCGGAAATCGGTGACGCCCGCCGCTTCCAGCCGGGCCGCCGCGATCAGGCCCGCCCACCCGCCGCCGAGAATCGCCACGCCGATCTCTTCGGTGATCGGTTCGCGGGGCACGACCGTGGTGTACGGATCGCCCTCGTAGAACTCGTTGAACCCCTCCTCGGTCACCAGGTACTGGTCCTGGCCTTCGGTGCGGATTCGCTTGTCGCGTTCGGCGAGGTACTTCTCCCGGAGTGCGTCGATATCGACTTCGGGGGTCTGCGTGGGTGCGCAGTCAGTCATGCGGGTTTCCTTGCTGGTGTGGTGATCAGACGAGATCGCGTGGTTCGCCGGTACCCATGTACCGGGCGAGGTTGTGGTGCAGGTTGACCACGCTGCGTTCGCGATAGGGATTGGGTTTGATGCCGGAGAAACCCCGGGATTTCATGCCCTGCTGGACCGCGGCCATATTGTCGAAGTCCTGGGGAAGGACGGTTCGCCAACCAGGATCGCCGACCGGTGTGTACTCCCACTCGGTCTGCGGCTCCTGCCCCTCGGGGAAGAGTTCGAAGACGGCGGCCTCGAAAATGCATTTGTCCGGATCGGCGCCGTAGGGCCGGAACCGGTAGCACAGCATGTTGTTGACCGCGTGCCCGATCTGGAAGTTCGGGAAGATCTGCCACGCGGTGCCGCTCTTGGCGACGATATCGGGTTCGACCTTCGGCCAGTCGACCCCGCGCGCCTGATCCTCGGCGCGGGCGGTGTCGAGCCAGTACCGCAGCACCTGATCGCTCGGAGTGCCCTCGGGCAGTTCGTCGACCAGCCGGTTGGCGACGTCGACGAGGGTGCGCGTGGTGTTGGTGTTGGCGTTCTCCCAGGTGAAATTCTGCAGGGTCGCCGTCGAGATGCGCGCGTCAGCGCCGCCGCCGACGCGCAGCTTGGCCTGGTTCTCCTCCATGCCCTTCGGCGCGTCGTAGCCGATATTGCTGTGTATACCCTGCTGCCGCGACCATCCGAGGAAGCTGCCGAAATTGGTGAATTCGGGGTGGGTGTAGGGCACATGGTAGGTCTCCATGAATGCCTCGAAGGCGACCTTCCAATTGCAGTCGAAGGTCAGCCACTTGCGCCACCGGTACCGCATCTTCTCGAGTTCGAAATGCTCGAGCAGGCTCGCGGCGGGTTCGAGGTAGTCGCGCAGGGATCCGGAGTCGGGATCCATATTGATCCAGATCCAGCCGCCCCAGGTGTCGACCTTGACGTGGTTGAGCCCATCGTTGCGTTCGGTGAGCCCGCAGGGCCAGTCCTCGCGTTCGGCGACGAAGGTGTTCTTGCCCTCGAGGTCGTAGCGCCACCCGTGGAAACCACAGACGAACTGCCGCGCGGTGCCGCGGGCGTCGTGCGCGCCGGGCGGGGTGTCGACGAGGCGACGGCCCCGGTGCGCGCACACATTGTGGTAGGCGCGAATGGTGTCGGCGGCGGTGCGCGCGACGATGATCGAATCGTCGACGATCTCATAGGTCAGGTAGTCGCCGACCTTGGGGATCTCCTCCACTCGCCCGACCTGCTGCCAGACCTTGGCCCACAGCTTGTCGCCTTCGGCTTTGGCGTATTCCGGGGATATGTATGCCTCGACACCGATCGACATCGGAGTCGACAGTGGTTCCGTCGTGGCGTTCTCGGTGATGTTTTCAGCGGTTTCGGTCATGACATCCTCCTGGTGGAAACCGTGGTGTCAGCGGGTGATGGCGGCGCGGAAGTTTTCGTCTTTGAGGAACAGCGAGGTGTGGTCCTCGCCCAGGTGGGTCCACCTCAGGTTCAGGCCCCCGTCCACGAGCAGGGTCTGGCCGGTGACGTAGGTGGACAGATCCGACAGCAGGAACAGGATGGGTCCGGCCTGCTCCTCGGGACGGCCGCGTCTGCCCATGGCGATGGCGCGGCGGTCCCGCTCGGGATCCTCGTCGACGTAGGCCCCGGAGGCCGGTGTCTCGGTCACGCCGGGCGCCACCGCGTTGACCCGGATGCCGTCCTGGGCCAGTTCCACGGCCAGGGTCCGGGTGGCCGCGACGAGCGCGGCCTTCGCGGTCCCGTAGGCGATGTGGAACGGTGCGGTATTCATACCGCTGATCGAGGAGATGGAGACGATGGAACCGGGGCGGCCCTGAGCTTTCAGCTCCGCGGCCACCGCCTGGCTCATGAAGAACATGGTCTCCAGGTTCTGGGCGAACAGTGCGCGCCAGTCCTGCCTGGTCACCCGTGTGGCGGGCATCCACGTCGCGGGTGCGGCGCCGCCCGCGACATTGACCAGGCCGTACAGATCGCCCGGAGCGTCGCGAGCGTGCTCGAGCACGCTCG